>DATENE010000191.1:0-8738 GCA_035275205.1 Nitrospiraceae bacterium | reverse complement strand
GTCCCTGCCTGTTGCGCCTTTCCCGCCAGTCTCGCGAGTCGCGCTTCGATCAATTGACTTCCTCCACTGGCCGCGATACAGATTGCCCCATTATTCGTGCAGGGCGTTCTCATGCTCTGTTCTTCACTAAGAGGGTACCATCATGAAAAACGTGGAGATGACCGTCGAAGGGACAACGTTGACGATCAAGGTAGACTTATCCAAAGAATTCGGACCTTCTGCTTCTGGGAAGACTACCATCATTGCCTCGACGGAAGGAAATGTGACCATTCCAAACCGCGAGGAGAAGGTTGGGCTGAACGTGTACCGGAAGAAGTGAGTGACGGATGGAACGCATTCGCTGAGGATGCGGTGCGCACATGAGTGCTCGTCGCGTCTCCTAGCCACTCACTTCGCTCATAATTTCCTGATAATATGATTCCAGCAGGATCGCGCGAGCTGGTTCGACAATCACCAACTGGCGTTGATCCAAGGTGTTGGCGCAATAGAGATAGACTCCCTCCTCTGCCTGACCAAGTTCGACATGCAGCTGGCGACCATCTGGTTCTCGGCGCGTAGTCTCTTTGATGAGCTGCTTAGCGTGAAGATGTTCCCAGGCGTGCTGCGCGGAAGGCCAATGATTCTCATAGAGCGGCGCGTCCGGATCGCTTGAACCGGTCATCAGCTGAATTCGATCGAACGGATGTCCTTCGTCTGGCTCCGGCGATTCATCCCAAAGATACTGGCGCGCCGCGCTTCTCCCCAACACATAGAACGGTCCGTCGTCGACAATGTCTTCGACGAGACGGTATCGAATCAATTCCGGTTGCTCGATCAGGCCAAGATCCCGTGCAGCTATGGCCCGCTGCAAGGGAACTCGCCGTGCCAACTGACGCGTCTTCTCGAATACGATCATGCGCCCCTGAGCAGGAAGCAGCGCGCTCAGATGATCGAGCCTGGTATCGATCCACGTTCGCCGTTCAAAATCTGCCTGCTGCCGACCATCGTCGGCACGCTCGAAAGTATTCCAGTTGCAGCTGGGGATACCAGGGTCCTGTTCGGCTTGGACCAGGGCATGCGTGGCAAGGACCAGATCAAAGGAGCGAGTGGGCGCCGTATGATCGAGATCGAGACATTCGAACTCTATATTGGTCAGGCCATGAGCCTTCGCGTGTTCTTGCCCACGTGCGATCGAAGCAGGTGAGCGATCAATCCCGACAAAAGTCTTATCAGGATACTGCCTCGCATAAAATGTCGTGAGGATGCCGACCCCACAGCCCACATCCAGTATGAGCCGGTCCTCACCGATGCGATCTGCTACACGCGCGCCGATGGCCAGATAGTAGTCATACTGTTGGCTATAGAGGATCGGCAGGATATGCGGATGGGCAACGGCATCGTAGAACGAAACCTCGTCGACAAAGGATCCGCTACGCTTCTGCTCCACCTGCCGATGTAGGGCTGCGATATCGGTCGGCGAGAGGGTTTCCCGCTGCCACTGGAAATAGGCCTCATCCGAGGTGAATTGCCGAAGGCCCCACGAGGACAAGTGCGAATGGAGCGATTGCACCAGTGAGTCGTTGATCATTGATTCCGCCTCGGCACGTCTGCTCAACACGTTTTCCAGCGAGGCCGCAAGTAGTACGAACCACGAGGCGTACGCGGTGAGGGTACGTTGAGTGGTTCGAGCGACTGAGAACGAAGCTGGAGAGCGTTTTCAGCAGGCGACTACGGTCTTTTCAACATGATGGCGTCAAAATATGTTTCCGGAACCGGATGCGGGTAGCGCAGTTGGCCCGACCCGAAGGCGACATACTTTTCGCAGGTCAATTGCTCGAGGCCGATCGGACCCTTGGCGTAGACACGCGAACCACTGAGTCCGATATCGGTACCCATCCCGTAGCTATCACCGGCATTAAGCCTGGATGAGGCATTGACGAGCACCGCGCTGGCATCCACTTCGCGCGTGAATCGCAGGGCTGACTCATATCGCGTGGTGGCGATGACAGCGGTAAGACAGGGACCGTGCGCCACGATATGCGCCAAGGCCTCGTCCATGTCCGCGACCATTTTGACGGCTAATACGGGCGACTGAAATTGGGTGTGCCAATCCTCTTCTTTCGCCGGGGTGATCGAGGCATGTCCGGTCATCGCCATTTGCCCCATAAGGGCCATGGTCTTTGGGCAAGCCCGCACCTCGATCTTAAATTCTCCGAGCATGCGATTGACCAACGGGGGCAAGAATTGTCGCCCAATTACCTGTTGCACCAGCAGTGTGTCGAGCGAGTTCGATGCCATGGCCTTCTGTACTTTGGAGTTAATGGCCACGTTTTGAGCCATCGGCAGATCGGTGTCGGCATCCACGTACATATGTGTGAGTCCCCCGTCGTAGCAGAGCACCGGCATCTTCGCCTGTTCAATCACGGCTTTTCGGAGGCCGGCCCCGCCACGTGGGATAATCGCATCGAGGCTTTTACCGGATCGAATCAGCTCGACTGCCACCTCTTTATCCGGACGTTCGATGATGATCCATGCGCCAGCCGGTACCCCACTCTGCTCCGCGGCTTCACGCAGTCCCGTTCCAATAGCCTGCTGTGTATGACCCCACTCCGGCGCGCCACGAAACACGCACAGGTTACCCGACTTGAAGCAGAGCGCGATCGACTCCACCGTAATGAGCGGGCTCAGTTCTGATATGACACCGATGACCCCGATAGGAACTCGGACATGGCTCACTTGCAATCCATCCGGTCGTTCCCATCGTGAAGTGACGGCACCGACCGGGTCGGGCAAATCTGCGATCAAGCGGAGACGCTCGACCATTTCCTTAATGTCGGTCGCCGTCATGCGCAAGCGGGCCACGGCGACCTTCATCCGGTCTTTCATGACGTCGGTCTCGAACGACTTCCCTACCGCGTCCACATCCTTTTCGTTCGCCGCGAGAATCTTTTCTTCGTCAGCCGCTAAGCGATCTGCCATCGCGCGCAAAGCTTTTTCTTTAGCAGGCCCCGATAACAGTACCAATGAGCGAGCTATACTTCTGCATTCTTTCAATAGTTTATCTATATAAATCTTAACTGGAACTTCATGCATTATGAGCCTCGTGAAACGTGATTCCACACAATCCATGCATCGTAATGAGCACAGGACTATAGCACGCGATTTTTTCGCACGTAAAGCGCAGGGAGAGTGTCTGGCATTTCCAACAGCGCGCGTCCAACGAGGGCCTTCTAATTATTCTTCCTATCTCCAAGGGAGAGGCCAGGGCAGCCCTCGACTGCGCGCATCGGACGAGCACAGTTTCATCGTGCGCGTTCTGCGAGCAAGGAAGGCGCCAGGTCTCTCCCTCTTCATCCTCCCCTCAACTTCTGTTCCTGCCTGGCCAGGAACCACCCTACCCATCCCCAGAGCAGCGCCAACGGGATCAGAACCCATACTATCTGCCCTGCCGTGACGCCCAGCATTTTCACCCCGTTCACAATCCACCCAGTCATTGCATCACCACCGCGCGAAACCGCGGTGTCGATAAAGTTCTTGGCTTTATACTTCTCCTCCCGACTCACGACCGTGAACAGGACCTCGCGAGCGGGCTTTGCGAGAGCATATTCACCGACTCGCCGCACGATGGTAAAGAAAACATAGACGGTCAGAAGCGGCAAGAGGCCGATCATGCCAAATCCTATGGCGCTCGCAATGGGAAGTGCGATAAGCGCCGACGCCAGTCCAAACCGGCTGATTACCCGGCTCGTCACAGCCACCTGCGTCAGAAAGGTGAGCACATTGACGACCAGGTCAATGAGAGCAAACAGACGGGTACGCCCTTCCGGGGAGGAAATCTGCTCGCTCACCAGCCGCATTTGTTCCAGATATAAGAAGGTTGCGGTTGTTGTGAGGAAAAACAGGTAGAGGCAGATGCCCGACAGATAGGGTGACGAGAATGCCAGTCTCACCCCCGCCCAGATACTGCCTCCGATCGGTTCACCCTGCAGGCTGGTCTGTCGAGAGGTTTGCGCTCTCGCCCATCGATCCAGTTGATACACACAGACCACACAGGCGACGAGAAATCCTACCGAGATGAGCAGCAGCACGGGGACGGGGATGAGATAGGTTAACCCGGTGGTGAGAAGCGGGCCGACCATCGCGCCGATGCTGCCGCCGGCGGCGATCACACCGAAGAGTCTGGCGCCCTGGGCCGGGGTAAAGACATCGGCCATGACACTCCAGAATATCGACACAACGAATAGATTAAATACCGAGAGCCATACGAAGAATGCGCGGGCGGTCCACTGGGGAGATATGTGGCCCATCATTGCCACAAAGAACCAGACCAAGTGAAGACCGAAAAATGTGTAGATGATCACAAGCAATCGATAGCGCGGCACGCGGGCGGAGAGCCATCCGAAGAGCGGCGTCACGAGCAACAGCGTCACGAATGTGGCGGTCATCATCCATGGCAGGTGTTGCACCCCGCCTTCGATCGCCATCTCATCGCGAACGGGACGCAGAATGTAGTACCCGCAGAGGAGACAGAAAAAATAGAGGAACGCCCAGCCCACTGGGACGGCTTCGTCCGGTTCTGCATCAGTCACCGACGGAAGCACGTCTTGAAACCTCGCCATATGAACGGCATCCTGCCGTGACCCACTCTCCCGCGCAAGGAGAAAATTTGCTAGAATGCGCGAGACTCACGATCTTGTGGCATTCTCATGGACGTTTCATGATCGATCTCCGCAGCGATACAGTCACGAAACCCACTGACGCCATGCGAAAGGCCATGGCGCGCGCAGAAGTGGGAGACGATGTCTATGGCGAAGATCCCACCGTGAATCGGCTGCAAGACATGGTGGCCACGATGTTTGGGAAAAAGGCCGCGCTGTTCGTGCCATCCGGCACAATGGGTAATCAACTCGCCATTCGCCTCCACACGCAACCAGGCCAAGAAGTGATCGTCGAAAGTACGGCGCATATCGTCCGGTATGAACAGGGCGCCGCCGGCGCATTGGCAGGAGTCCAACTCCATTGGATCATAGGAAATCGAGGCCTCATCTCACCTGAACAGGTTGAGGCGGCAATCCGTCCCAAAGAGCCGAATACGATTCAGACGGGACTGATCTGTCTTGAGAACACCCATAACAGCGGCGGTGGAACGATTTATCCGCTGGCGACGATTGAACGGATCCGCGCAGTGGCTGCCACCCACAGCATCCCTATGCATTTGGACGGCGCACGGCTGTTCAATGCCATCGCAGCCACCACCCTGCCGCCGGCCTCCTATGCCCAGCACTTTGATACGTTGTCGGTCTGCCTCTCCAAAGGACTTGGGGCGCCGGCCGGCTCGCTCCTCATGATGAATGATCTGACCATGCTCGATAAGGCCAAGCGGCTGCGACGAATGTATGGTGGCGCGATGCGGCAGGCCGGCATCCTTGCTGCCGCCGGCATCTATGCGCTTGAGCACCATATCGGGCGATTGAAAGCGGACCATGACCATGCCAGGCGGCTGGCGCGACAACTGCAACAAATTCCCACGATCAGGATTAACCCTCAAGATGTCGACACGAACATCGTCATCTTCGAGGTGATCGGCCATCGTCTGACTCCTTCGGCGATCGTCTCCGCCTTAAAACAGGAGGGGCTCTTGATCAATGCCATCGGCGGCAACAGCTTTCGTGCCGTCACACATTTGGATATTTCCAGTGCCATGACCGAAGAAGCCTGCGAGATTTTTTCCCGTGTGTTGGGAAGTTGAGACGCTCGCTCATTGACACCTCTCCCACTGAAATCTAGAATGCCGCGTATGGAGCATCAATGCCGCTAGACGTTGTATCGTTTAAGCACATCAGCCGGATTCTTGAGGTTACCGATTCGCTCGGTCTGAACCGCGAATGGGTCGAAATCCCCTTGTCGCCGGCAAGCCCAGGTGTTGTCCGGCGGTTGACCAACGGCAAGTTGGAAATCATCGTTGATGCGGAGCAACCGTTCGAGGACTGGCTGGGATCGCTCCCAAAACATATCCAGCTTGTACAGGGAGCCTAAAAATGGATGGCCCCGCCACTCATCCTATCCCCACGTCAGAAGAATTGAAGGCAGAACTCCTGGCAATGCCGGAGCCGCCGGAACAACCGGACCCGATCGATGAACCGGGATTTGAAGAGCTCGTCACGGTAGCCTTGCGCCACGTCCGTGGCCGCCGTGGGGGCGATCTCGTCAGTGTGATCCTTGTTGGCTCGAGTGTCCGGCGCGCCATTACGGCTCACAGCGACATCGATCTCATCGCGCTCGTGAAAGGACAGGCGGACGGCCACGAGATTGTTCGTGTCGCTGATCGCCTGGCTGACATCCGCTATCGCGGATACCAAGAGCTTGAGGAAGACCTCCCCCACTCGTCACGGCTCCCGTCTCTCTTACGGAAAGCCCGCATCCTCTTCGATCACGAGAATATTGGCGCTAGGCTCGTCGAACGCGCCAGCCAACGGTTCCGGCAAGGGCCGCCGCCTGTCAGCATCAATGAACAGATTCGGATGAAGGCAGAGTGTTTCCATTGGCTGGGGAAGGCGCGGGATCTGGCCGACAAGCCGGCAATCGCGCAGTATCTGCTCTCGATATTTTTCGATGACGCCGTCAACGCATTTTTTCGGCTACGGGGATTCTGGCTGACCGCGCCGGGTGACGTGCCAAAGTTCATCGCCTCCCGCGATGCGGGGCTGGGTGACTTGGCTGGCCGGTTCCTGATTGCGGCTACCCTGCCGGAACGGCTCAACTTAGGCCGCGATCTGGCTGATATTCTTTTTAAAGACGTACCGAATCCTGCCAGGATCGATTGACAGAGGTCCGGGATCGATCATCAGCCTGCTGTCGCACGTGGTTTGTCAGCCAGTCATCCTCGCAGGTCTGACCGAAGCATGAACGCTGTATGAGGAACGGCGCCTCGCGACGCGCTAGCATTGAACGGGTGAGAAGAGCGACGGATTCAGCGTCCTGTTAGAAGGAGTCACTATGGAAATCGGATTCATCGGACTCGGGAAAATGGGAATGAACATGGTCACCCGGTTGCAACGTGACCGGCATCGGGTCGTGGTCTACGATCGATCGGCAGATCTGATCAAGCAGGCCGAAGGTGTTGGCTGCGTCGGAGCATCTTCGCTGGCTGACCTTGTCGCGCGACTCAAGGCTCCGCGCGCCGTCTGGATTATGGTCCCATCCGGTGTGCCGACGGAGGAGACCGTTCAGGCCGTCGCGGCGCTACTCGACTCAAACGACACGGTGATCGACGGCGGGAATACGAGATTTCATGACGATGTTCGACGGGCTGCAGACCTCAAGAAGAAGCAACTTCACTATGTCGATGCCGGGACCAGCGGGGGTATCTGGGGATTGAAGATCGGGTACTGTCTGATGGTCGGTGGAGACGACGCGCCGGTGAAACAACTCGCGCCGATCTTCACGACGCTGGCGCCCGAACAGGGCTGGGCTCACGTCGGCGGAGTCGGCGCCGGGCATTATGTGAAAATGGTGCACAATGGCATCGAGTACAGCATGATGCAGGGGTATGCGGAAGGCTTCGAGCTGATGGCGAAAAGCGACTACCAGCTCAATCTCGCAAAGATTGCAGACCTCTGGATGCACGGCAGTGTCGTCCGATCCTGGCTGTTGGAGTTGGCGGCCGGCGCCTTGAAAGAGGATCCGCGGTTAGAACAGTTGAAAGGCTATGTACAGGATTCCGGCGAGGGGCGCTGGATGATCGCCGACGCCATCGAGAAGGACGTACCGGTCCCGACGCTGACGACAGCACTGTTCACTCGATTTCGATCACGGCAAAGCGAGTCCTTTGCGGAAAAGATGTTGGCCGCATTGCGGAATGCGTTCGGTGGCCACGCCGTCCGCCGGTAACGCCGGAGCCTCATGCCACCGAATAGCCCACGTATCGATATCAGCCCTTCACAGGAAGCCATTCCCCCGGTCGAGCCGTGCACCCTCGTCATCTTCGGAGGTTCCGGCGATCTGGCACGTCGGCGTCTGATTCCTGCCCTCTACAACCTGCTCCTCGACGGGCTCCTTCCTCCGATCTATGCGGTGATCGGATTGGGCCGCAAGTTGATGACCGACGAGGAGTTCCGCGCTGCGGTTCGTGACGGCGTCGTCACCCATTCCCGGCAAGCCCTCGCGGAAGACAAGTGGAAGGATTTCGCGCAACACCTCTTTTACGTATCGGGTGGCAATGACGACCCGAAGACCTATGTCGCATTGAAATCCCGCGCAGAAGACATTGAGAAGAATTTCCGGTTACCCGGCAACAGGATTTTCTACCTCAGCATTCCTCCCAGTTCCTTTGCCGCTGTATGCGAGGGGCTTGAGCAAGCCGGATTGGCGACGAAGCCGGGGCCTGATAGGCCCTACGCACGCATCATCGTCGAGAAACCGGTCGGCCGAGATTTGGCTTCAGCCCAGGCCATCAACAGCGTGACGGGGCATGTGTTCGACGAATCGCAGATCTTCCGTATCGATCACTATTTGGGGAAAGAAACGGTTCAGAATCTCATGGTCGTCCGGTTCGCCAACAGCATCTTCGAGCCGATATGGAATCACAAGTACATCGATCACGTGCAGATCACGGTCAGCGAATCGGAAGGTGTCGGAACCAGGGCCAGCTACTACGAAGAAGCGGGAGCCTTGCGCGACATGGTGCAGAATCACATGCTGCAGTTGCTGTGCCTAGTCGCCATGGAACCTCCCTATTCGCTCGATCCTGACGTGGTGCG
>DATENE010000190.1:0-7426 GCA_035275205.1 Nitrospiraceae bacterium | reverse complement strand
CACCGCCAGCCATATCATCGCGTTCTATTTCACCTTCCCGTTGTACATCACCTGTGGCGTGGCGAGCTACCTCTACGCCATGACCCGGTTGCCACAATTCAGCAAGGCGGTCTCGTTCCCGCTGGTGGGCGCGATTGTGGGTCCGATGATGATTCTGCCGAACGTGGGGCTCAATGAGTGGGGCCATGCGTTCTGGTTCGTCGATGAGCTCTTTGCCGCGCCGTTGCACTGGGGCTTTGTGACCCTGGGCTGGTGCGGGTTGATCGGCGGCACGGGCGGCGTGGCGGCGCAGATCGTCGCGCGCATGTCCAACCTGTGCGATGTGGTCTGGAACAATGAGAGCAAGGACTGTTTGCATGTGATCCCGTACTAAGTCGGGAAGCTGGCCAAAAGGCCCGCTAGAGTTGAGAGATAATCGGCGTCTTACACGCCATCCACGGGCGACCTCCTACTTCGGTGCGGGGTCGCCCGTGTTGTTTCAAAGTCGAGAGTGTCGCTAGCCGGAAACAGGAGTTCTCGTAGACCGTAGTAGGCAGGCGTACATCTTCACATGATTGCAGTGCAATGCTTAGGAGTGAAGGATAAGAGAAGAGGTCTTCCCGGTATCCGAACTATGGCGACTATATTCACGACAACGTTCACAGTCGGAGTTTTGTCGAGATGGAGGATGGATACGCCGAGGTGCTTGGCGGAAAAGTCGAGGATATCATGAGCAAGAATCCTTTGACGGTGGCACCCCACGATCCTATTTTGGAAGCCGCTTCATATATGGGTCTCAAGAACTTCCGTCGCATGCCCGTCGTTGACAAGGGTACGCTCGTCGGGATAGTCAGTATCAGCGACATCAACCGCGGGTTATTCATCGAGAAAGGGATGCAGAAGTGAGCGAGGATGCTTCCGCAGTACCGTTCCATGGATAAGCTTGTGCGAATCAAGACGACAATACCAAGCCCGTATCCTCTTACAGCCATTTATATCGATACGCACGATACCAAAACATTCCGGTTTGGCCTTCCCGCCGATGCCACCTTGGACATGCTCCCAGGCGATTATCTCTACGTTCACGCCACAATCGACGGCAAGTCCGTGAAACGTCCCTATACGCCATCTTCTCTACCTGGTACTGCGGGACTTTTCGATCTCACCGTGAAACGCTACGAAGCCGGAACTATATCGAAGTACCTGCATGACCAACGCGTAGGCGATACCGTACTGATGAGTGGTCCTCGTCAGGGTGGCCACTGGGTCGATGGCATGGCGAAGAAAGTGGGATTCGTTGCCGGTGGCACCGGCATTACACCGATGATCTCGATTATCCGCTGGATTCTCACGAAGGGGCGCGATGCGGAATTGTTTCTGGTCTTTGCCAACAAGACTGAAGCCGACATTATTTTTCGAGACGAGTGGGAACAGCGTGTCCGAACGCATCCGAACTTCCACTGTGTTCATGTCTTGGAACAGCCACCGGCGGGATGGACAGAGGGAACCGGGCGAATCACCGCTGATATTCTTCGCAAGTATCTGCCTCCTCCCGGTCCAGAGACCGTCCTCTTCCTCTGCGGACCGCCTCCGATGACGAACGCCCTGGAAGAAATGCTCCGAGACCTCGGCTATTCAGAAGAATCTGTCATCCTTCCGTAACTTGGACTCGCGGCTTCCCGCCCGAAGTATCCTCTCCGACCTCTTCCAATTAAAAAACTGCTGTCGACATTGACATGAAGCTCTTCACGATGAGGGACTGTCAGAGTCTGGGCTTCAGGGGGAGACCAGCGTCACTCTGCTCCGGAATTTCTGCGAGGCTGGCACAGGGTATGCTTTTGTCTGCCTGAGAAAATCTGGATGCCCGCGTGTTGACACTTGTTGTTGATGGGGAGTTATAATGACACCGTACATACAGCCATTCACGTGAGAAGGAGCAGCTCCACGCGCGTATGGTAGTGCAATCTCCCCAAGGTTATTCCGAACCGAAAAAGGAGGCAGGTATGGCAGACCTTACTCCACCGGATCACACGGCCCGCCGAGTTACGGGCGGGCTGCTCGTCAGTTAGACTCACCGGTTCTACAACGGCTTTCCGCTTGCCGCTTAGGTAATATCCAAAGCATACCGATGAGCCGTTGTGGGGCGTCTGATCTGAGCTGGTAAACACCAGCGGCTTCATAGCAGTATGTCTTCTCTGACGAGAAGTCTTTCCTCCCACCCTCGTACGGGTCTGATCGTCAATACACTGGGGTGATTCTCGAGTAATCGAGAAGGAGGTAAGGAACATGGCTAGCACAACAACATGGGGAGGGGCGGACCGGGGGTACGACATGTCTCTCTGGTACGATTCCAGGCCTCTTAAGATCGGCTGGTTCGCAATGCTGTTTGCGGTAGGCGCTGAGGTTGTGTTTCAGCGCGTCTTCGGGTACTCCCACGGCTTGGACTCGATGACGCCGGAGTTCGAAAACGTCTGGATGAGCCTGTGGCGCTTTAACGTGATTTCCAACATCATCAACGCCTCCGCTATTCTGGGATGGCTTTGGAGTACGCGGGACCGCAACCTGGCCAACTTGGACCCCAAGACGGAACTCAAGCGGTATTTTTACTGGATGATGTGGCTCGCGGTTTATGTGTTCGGTGTGTACTGGGCGGGGAGCTATACGCTGGAGCAGGATGCGTCGTGGCATCAAGTGATCATCCGTGATACGAGCTTCACGGCCAGCCATATCATCGCGTTCTACTTCACCTTCCCCCTCTACATCACCATGGGTGTCGCGAGCTACCTCTACGCGATGACCCGGTTGCCGCAATTCAGCAAGGCGGTCTCGTTCCCGCTGGTGGGCGCGATTGTGGGCCCGATGATGATTCTGCCGAATGTGGGGCTCAATGAGTGGGGCCATGCGTTCTGGTTCGTCGATGAGCTCTTCGCCGCGCCGTTGCACTGGGGCTTTGTAACCCTGGGCTGGTGCGGGTTGTTCGGCGGCACGGGCGGCGTGGCGGCGCAGATCGTCGCGCGCATGTCCAACCTGTGCGATGTGGTCTGGAACAACGAGAGCAAGGACTGCTTGCACGTGATCCCGTATTAGGTCTGGAACTAGCCCCGCGCTCCAGAGGCTGGAGCACGGGGTTAGTCAACGGATCAGCGGGAAATAGCGAGCCCATCGGTGTCCACAGTGCCATACTCGGGCGACCTCCTACTTCGGTGCGGGGTCGCCCGTGTTGTTTTGTTCTTGAGCGAGCCAAATAAAGTTTGGGAATTGGTGCCCTGGCCAGCACGAGTATGGGGAATTCCTTGGCAGCAGACCTCTTGATCGGAATCGTCAGAGACGATGCCATTCAGGCGAAAGGTCTTCCGATCTGCCTGCCGCACGGGTTGCTGCGGGCCCTTGACATTCCTTGTATGGAGGCGTTGGATTAAGGGCGGCAGTACCTCCATTGCAGCTGCGGGCATTAGTCACCGGTGCCCCATGAGGAAGCGCGTCAGTCTTCAGCGCTCGATCACCCTCTCGGTCCTCTCCATCGGTTTGCTCTCCGGCGCAATCGGTCTGGCTTATTCGTATTGGCAGACAAAGGACTCGTTCCGCGATGCCATCGGCCTCGGGTTTCAGGAGCTTGCCCGCCAGAGTGCGGATAAAGTTGGGCTAATCCTAGAAAAAGAAATCGAGTGGGTGGAACGGCTCAGCTCTCTCCCGCAAGTCCGTGAGGCAGTTCGAGAAGGCACCCGGCTGACCTTCGACCAGCCGGTCCTTGAACGGTGGAAGGAATCGCAACGGCCGTATTTTCAGTCACTGGTCATCCTCGATCGCCGAGGCCGTTCGGTCGGCAGAGCGACCAGCGAAAGCGCCAGGGCGTATTACAGTAGCCAACCGTGGTGGCCGGTCATATTTGACCAGCGACAATTATGGGTGGGGAAGCTACGTCTCGATGAAAAGGGACATGGGGATTTGGAAATCGCCGTGCCGATCGTCGACGAGGCTGGGACTGTGTTGGGTGCGATCAATGCGGTGATCGAGAAGGGGCAGCTCTTGACCTCGGTGCTTCAAAGTAGGATCGGCGGTACTGGTCATGCCATGCTGATTGGCCCTCAGGGGACGGTGTTGGCTTGCACGCTTCTTCCTCCTGGACAACACACGGCTCTTAGCGGACCGCTGAAAGACTCGCTCACACTGGGTGTCTCTCTACCAAAGGCTGCCTGGATGGAAGTCCAGAACGATGCCCACGGTCAAAGCGGCGGGATTGTCGGATTCGCATCCGTGTCCCTTCGACCGGGCATCGTCCAGGCGGAAACATGGTCTGTTCTTGTCCGCCAAGATCCCAACGAAGCCTATGCGCCCTTGCGTCTGCTCATGTGGAAGCTCGTGGGGTTCGGTCTGTTGGTCTTTGCCGTAGTGGCGCTGCTTCGCTGGCGCCTCGGTCGCCGTATTGTGCAGCCGATCAACGCGCTGGTCGAGCGAGTGCAGCTCTTAGGACAGCAAAGCGATGCGAAGCCGATGATCGCCATGCAGTCCGCCGGCGTAATGGAGATCGATACCTTGGCTGTGAGCTTCGACGAATTAGCGGAGCGGCTGGAGCGTACATCGCGGGAGCGGAAGCAGTATGTAGCCGAACTCGAACGAGCGAACAGGGAACTGGGAATTTCCGAGGAGCACTATCGGATGTTGTGGGATCATTCGACGGATACCAGATTGCTCGTCAACGAGGAGCGGATCATTCAGGATGTCAATCGGCGAGGCGAGATGACACTGGGGATCCCAGCCGATCATCTGATCGGCACGAAGGTGGAGGATCTATTTCGGAAAGAGGATCGCGCTCGGTTGAGCAGATTGCTGGACACGGTCATCGTCACCAAGAAAGAAGCGCCTGCCGGCGAGATGCGGGTGTCCTCACCTCTTACAGGTATACTCATCATGGACGTCGACCTGGTACCGGTCGAGAACGCCGGATCGCCGGTTGCCGTCATGGTACAGCTGAGCGATCTCACCGAAAAGAAACGTCTCGAAGAGCAGTTGATCAGGTCGGAACGCCTCGCCTCGCTCAGTCAGTTTGCCTCGATGTTTGCCCACGATATTCGCAATCCGTTGGTGGGGATCAAGAAGACATTGGAGCTGCTTGCACAGGATGAAGTGTCCCATCCGGCCGCGCATCGGCAATGGTGGGACGATATGCGGTTGACGATCGATTTGTTGCTCGGCATGATCAACGACATGCTGGATGTGTATCAAGAAAGCTACTCTGGGTTGCCGCTCTTAAATTCGACGGTGTCGGTCAAAGACCTTGTCGCTGACGTAGTACAGCTCTTCCGGCCCGAAGCTACCGCGCAGCGAATCGTGTTTCATCTAGAGATGCCAAATGACGATGTCGCGATTACAGGCGATCGTCGTCGCCTAGTACGGGTGCTCGTCAATCTCGTGCACAATGCCATCAAGTTTTCTCCACAAGGAGGAACGATTACTGTGGCAGTTCACGCGGAGGCGCGAGAAGGTACGGGCTGTGACTCTCCTGGCAAGCCATCCTCCCAGGCCACCATTCAGGTTACGGACGAAGGCCCCGGCATCGCTCCTGAGGATCTTCCGCATGTGTTCGAGATGTTTTACAGGAGGAAAGATCCCGGAGACATTCGAAATGGACGCGGGCTGGGCTTGCACTTTTGCCGCCTCGTCGTGGCGGCCCATCGGGGGAAGATTCGGGTGGAGAATCGCGCGTCCGGCGGCGCGGTCTTTTCTGTCGAACTGCCGCTGAATCAGGAGGCCTATGCCGGCCACACTGCTGATTGCCGAGGATCAAAGGCTTTTTAGGCAAAGTCTTCGGCTGCTCCTCGAACGCGAACCGGACTTGCGAGTGGTTGGAGAAGCGACCGATGGGCGCGAGGCATTCGATCTGGCGATGAAGACCAAACCCGATTTGGTCCTGATGGATGTGGATATGCCAAAGCTCGACGGGGTCACGGCCACGCGCCTGATCAGGGGCTGCCTTCCCGACGTAAAGGTGTTGATGTTGTCGGTCCATGATGAAGACGCGAGAATCGTGGCGGCGGTTCAAGCCGGCGCTTGCGGCTACATTCTGAAGGATGCCGACCATGCCGAGTTTCTTCGCATCATCCGAGCCACCTATCGTGGAGAACGAATTCATTCCCCCTTCATGCCCGATGGATTTGCTCGGAAGGCGGCTTCCGCACTGGGAGAGGCAGGGAGCGGGACCGTCGCCGGCATGGCACTCCTGACTGAGCGTGAGAGGGAGATTCTGGCTTACGCCGCGTGTGGGTGCGGCAATAAAGATATCGCGGATCAGTTGTGCGTATCGCTCGATACCGTGAAAACCCACCTCCACCACATCTATCAGAAGCTCAGTGTCGCCGGCCGGGTCGAAGCGGTCCTGGCCTATCTCAACAGCAAGTAATGTATGCACTTCCTCTAATCCCTCACCTGAACGGTGTACGCAAAATCCATCCTTCGGGTGATGCGCTTCATTTGTAACCGTCGATAGAATTACCGTACATCTCAGTGGAGATCGAAGGCTCCCGTCCGGGAGGCAATGTATGTTTAACAAGGAAAGGAGGGAGACAAGAAAGAGATTACAATGTAGATCGGTGAGAGTTGACACCCTTCGAGTGAATGAAGAAAGGAGGCTTCCATGAAATCGATATTCGTGACAATCGTTGCGGTCTTCTGTGCGTTGGTTCTGTTTGCCGGGGGGGTCGCATTGGCTCAATCGACGAATTGGATGGATGAACTCACTAGCTCGGTCAATTTTTATAAGAACAGGTATCCCACCACCAATAATGAACCAGCCAATTGGCAACCGTATCTCAGCGAGTTGACTGTCATGAAGAAAGCGGCGATACGGGGCGATCAAGCGACAGTGCGGGTCGGAATGGACAAGTGGTTCAAGATGCTCAAGGATCGGGATGGCGGAATTAATCCGAAGGCAGCAGACGAACTCTTCAGAATCGCGGTGTTGGCGACGCCCTTCGATGAATACAAGATTTCTGTCCCGAAATAGGCGTGCCGGGTTCTAGTTGAGGGCGATACGCAAGTGCAGGGCGAGCAGCGATCGACTGTCATTAAGAAGGAAGAAGGCCGACGCTGCTCGCCCGAGGCAGCCCTATCAGCAACTGCAAAATGTGAAGCATGAAACGTTGAACTGCAGAGTGAGTTTCCCTCGGAACCTTCCACCTATAACGAGTTACGTCCTACGAATTGCCGGACGTCCTTCTTCCCTCCCAGGCCTGTAGGTCCTCGAAGCTTTCCCACACCGCAATGGTTTGTCTCCGCAACCTGCTCCACCCTGGAGGGGTTTCGGTGCTTCGACCTGAACGCACATGCGGGTCATGAACGGTCTGTGCATTAGCTAGATGTTCCCGTCAGGGTCGAGGGAGACGTCGATCGCGTCATTATCGACATCCGTCGGTCCGGGTGCAGGTGAGTGAAGGCGGCGGCTTGCGCGTCT
>DATENE010000189.1:0-5562 GCA_035275205.1 Nitrospiraceae bacterium | reverse complement strand
TTCTTGCCCGCTTCGACGACCTTTGGATTGGCTTTGACCTCTTCCTTCCCCTGAGGCTCTCGCCTGGGCTCCTGCTTGCGCTCTTGTTTCTCCATCCGAGCACCTCCCCTGATTCTGGGAAACCCTCGTGGATCAGCCACCAGCGTGATCCCTTACGATCACCTTACTCCACGATTCTTTCAGCCGTCAAGCCAAGACAGCAATCGTGAATCGTGATCCGTGAAACGTGTCTCGCTATTTGACAATCAGGGAGACGATCAAGAGCGCCACAATGTTGATGACCTTGATCATCGGATTGACCGCCGGACCAGCCGTATCCTTGTAGGGATCGCCAACGGTGTCACCCGTCACCGCAGCCTTGTGGGTATCCGTCCCCTTCTTGCCCTGCTCTTCAATAAACTTCTTGGCATTATCCCAAGCACCACCGCCACTCGTCATCGAGATGGCGACGAACAGCCCGGTGACGATACTGCCAACGAGCATGCCGCCCAATGCCTGTGGCCCAAGGACTACGCCGACCACAATCGGAGAAATGACCGGAATCAATCCCGGCACCATCATTTTCTTAATCGCTGCCTGCGTCACAATATCTACGCAGGTCCCGTATTCCGGTTTACCGGTCCCCTCCATGATCCCCTTGATCGTCCGGAACTGCCTGCGTACTTCTTCCACCACCATGCCGGCCGCCTCTCCCACCGCTTTCATGCAGAGGGCGCCGAAGATAAAGGGCAGCATCCCGCCCAGAAAGAGTCCGACCAGGACGGAAGGATTAGAGAGGTCAAACGTACTCGCCCCGGCCCCTTTTGCCACCTCACGCGCATATTCGGCGAAGAGCACCACCGCCGCGAGACCGGCCGACCCAATCGCATAGCCCTTGGTCACCGCCTTCGTCGTGTTGCCGACCGCATCTAATGGATCGGTAATGTCACGCACCTCTTTACCCAGGTGAGACATCTCCGCAATGCCGCCTGCGTTGTCTGTGATCGGGCCGAATGCATCGATTGCCACCACAATACCGGCCATCGACAACATCGACACCGCCGCAACCGCCACACCATACAAACCGCCCGATGCGGCGCCACCGCAGATCCAATAGCTTCCGAGAATCGCCGCCCCGATCACCACCACCGGCCAGGCTGTCGCTTCCATACCCACCGCCAGTCCGGCGATAATATTGGTCGCATGCCCCGTTTCACTGGCCTTGGCAATAGCCTTGACTGGCTTGTAACTCTTAGAGGTGTAGTAATCGGTGATAAAAACAAGCGCCAGGGTCACTGCCAAACCGATCAAGGCCGCAAGGTAGTAACTCAGCCCGCTTACGCCGCCCACGCCATCCATAATGGAAGAGGTCACGGGAAAGAACGCAATCGCCGCAATACCGCCCGCCACAAACAGACCCTTATAGAGCGCCGTCATGATCTCGCCGCCCTGGCCCACTTTCACAAAGAAAATCCCGATGATCGTCGCGAAGATCGTGACGCCTCCGAGGGCCAGAGGATACAGAATCGGAGCGCTGACTCCCTTGAACATGGTAAATGCCAACACCATCGCCGCCACCGTCGTCACCGCATAGGTTTCGAAGAGGTCCGCGGCCATACCGGCGCAGTCGCCGACATTGTCGCCCACGTTGTCTGCAATGACAGCCGGATTGCGAGGATCGTCTTCCGGAATCCCCGCCTCGACTTTTCCGACGAGGTCTGCGCCGACGTCCGCTGCTTTCGTATAGATACCGCCGCCCACACGGGCGAATACCGAAATCAAACTCCCGCCGAATCCAAGACTCAGCAGCGCATGGATTGCATGCTCTTGCCCCGCAAACTGCGCAGCCAACGCATAGAAGGTGGTGATGGCCAGCAAGCCCAAGCCGATCAACAAGAGCCCCGTCACTGCGCCACCACGGAATGCCACGGTCAGCGCCGAATTCATCCCATTATGGGCAGCCTGCGCCGTCCGGACGTTTGCCCGCACTGCGATGACCATACCCACATATCCGGCCACCGACGACGCACCGGCGCCGATCAAGAATCCAATTGCAGTCAATAAGCCGAACTTGTCGGAGACAGCCCCCGCCCCCCATAGGAGCGCGAACAACACAGCGGCAACGACGGCAACGGTCTTATATTGGCGGTTCAGATAGGCGCTTGCGCCTTCCTGGATGGCCTTGGCAATATCCTGCATCTTCTGGTTGCCGGCATCGAGTTTGAACACCCACATGGCCAGATACAGGCCGTAGACAATGCCGGTCACCGCCGCTATCAATGCAAACGTAATGATGACTGAGTCGCTCACAGTGCTCTCCTCCCAATGAATTCAAAGGCTCTTTATGTCACACGGCTCCCTCTGGCTTCTACCCATCAAAAGTACTCGTGGGGGGAAAACCGCAGGGTGGTGCAGGCTTAGTCTTGCAGCTAACTAGCCGAAAAGTTGCGCCATTCTATACAGGTGACGAGAGAGGATCAAGATAAAAGACGGGGCCATTTTGTTGAGTACTCAACGCACACTTTCTGGCTAAACCAGCGATTTAGGAAGCCGCTCCATTCTACTCCAACCCATTGAGACTCATTCCAGCCGCTGATGCTGCTGTCGGACCGTGAGTCACGGGAGCGGACATGATAGGATGTGCGGCGAGCCGAAGGGACTGACCATGAGCCGCCCCACGGAAATTCATGCAAGGAGGACGTATGTCGATCATTGAGAAATCCATTGAAGTCAACGTACCTGAGTATAAGGCCTATGCTCAATGGATGCACTTTGAGGAATTCCCTCAATTTATGGAAGGTGTGAAAGAAGTCAAACAGCTGGATGCCAAACGATATCATTGGAAAGCAGAGATCGCGGGCCAGGACAAGGAGTGGGATACGGAGATCACAGAGCAGGCGGCGGACCAGCGTCTCGCATGGACGAGTCGAGGCGTCATCAAGAGATGGGTCGTGACGTTTCATCCACTCTCGACTGCCAGATCAAAGGTCATGCTGCAATTGGAGTACGACCCTGAGGGTATCGTCGAACAGACAGGAGATGCATTGGGAGTGATGTCTTCGCGCGCGGAGGGAGATCTGGAGCGATTTAAGGAACTCATCGAAACGCGTTGGAGCCCGCCTAGTCGCGAGACAATCTTCGATAATTTCCCCATGTAGGTGAACGAAGTGTTCTAACGGATGAAGCTCCCTCTACCAGTCGAGCTTCGCAGCATCAACCTGCCAGTCGCCTACTCTGCTGGATTAAGCACTCCCGTTCTTCCCCGGCGCCTTCACGATCGTTTCTGCCCAGCGGAATCAGTCCTTGAAGACATCTGGATAGACCTGCTTCATACACACTTGGCAGACACCATGACTAAACTCAATCTCTGAATGGTCCTGAATGTACTCCTCCAGTTGTTGCCAATCCCCAGCGTCCGTCCGCACCTTCTTACAGTTGGCGCAGATCGGAATAAGCTTACGTAATACCTTGACTTCTCGCAGCGCTTGTTCGAGTTCCTGTGTGCGCATGAGCAACTCCCGCTCTCTCGCCTTCCGCGTAATCCGTTCTTCTCGTAACGTGAGGGCCGAGGACACACGGGCAATGAGCTCCACTGAATTGACTGGTTTACGAATGTAGTCCATCGCACCGGATGCAAAGGCTGCGAGGAGATCCTTCTCTTCGGTCTTTGCTGTCACGACAATGATGGGAATATCTTGGAGGTTTTCGGTTTTCTTAATCCGGCGGCACGCTTCAAGCCCATCCACACCAGGCAGCATGATATCCATGAGGATAAGATCAACCTCTTTCGTCCTTTGCCCAGCGTTACTTTGCCCTAAAATCCCCAACGCAGCCTCAGCAGAGTCGGCAACTATCAGAGACTCGTACCCAGCAGCCCGAAGTCTAGTCGATAGTAGATCTTGCTCGTCTCGCGAATCATCCACAATTAAAATGACCACGATTCCCCCCTTTTCGGAGTATGTGATTGGAGTACGTAGAGCGAATCATCATGATTTGTTTAGAGACTTCTTCCGGTTGCATTCCCATTCTTCCGCTAACATCAGTTCGGAACTTGCGCATCGTCAAGAGAAGGCGCTTACTTCCCCTGGCGGGCATGATCGAGGGCCTTGACCATGGTCAAACAGCGCGCCCGCCCATTCTGTTATTCGTTCGCGATTCATCCCGCATCCTCCTCAGATTCTCGATCCTACGTTCCAATAGAAAGAGTTTTTCTCTGAAACCCTGAAGGATTTGGGTACGAACCAATTTCAACTTATCGTGAGTGCCCCGATATTACGCGCAGTAGCGTCCCCAGTTCCATAGAACAAATTTGGCCGGGCGCATTGAGATCCCGAAAGGGGTAGGTTTACCCCGATGGTCGACTTTGTTATAGTGCGCGGCGGGAGGAATACTAGTGGGCGTGGCGCCGGATTATATTTTGGTAGAGGGGCAGACATTCAGCAAGGCAAAGCTGTCGCTCGATAACCACGTCTACAAAAACTGTGCGATCGATGATTGCGACATCTATTTCAGCGGTGGACAATACGAGTTGCTCGACACCCACATTACGAATTCCCGCCTCATCCTCAACCACCCAGCCAAAGGCATGTACAACGCCGTTCAGATTTTCAAAATGAAATCGCCCGGCTCCAGCATCATCGCCGAGTAGCGGGTGTTGAAAAAACCTGCCAGCGTCGTTCTCGACTCATCGAAATCCTCAACGTACCCCTGAGGGTACGCCTCCGGTTTCGATTCGCCTGCGGCCTTGCTGGACAGGCTTTTTGAACACCCTTCACAAAGCGTATCTCACGAATAACGGGATGCGAGTGACGAACCGCGCTACTTCGTAATCGCGATATTCTCGGCGGACTTGACGATCTCGATCGGCTGGAAGACCAGGTCTTGCGATCCCTTAGAAGACTCAGCTTCAACACGCTGTAAGAATGGGGCGGGGCCTGTGATCGGCGCATAGCTGAGAGTTGCCTCGACATCGAATGTCTTGGTGTCTTTCGGCGTAGGGAAGGTAAACGTCTCGACACGCGTTTCTTCCGGCTTCAAGACCGTATCCTCAAGGACCTTGACTGCCTCAAAGTCGAAGCTTGTCGTCTGACCCTTGGCATCCTGATAGACGCGCCCATAGATCCGCCTGTCGGTAAACACGGTCTTCAAATTCTTCCCCTTGATATCCAGATCGAGCACCACGGTCGCCCAGGCTGGGTGGGTAGCCGGCAGATTATGCGGCACGAGACTATGCACCTTTATCGTGACCGTAGTTTTCTCGCTATCGATCTTTGTCTGGACAGCCAGCTTGGCCGCTTCCTGGCGAAGCTTGCCAATACGACCGGGGAAGGTATGGTTGGCGGTTTTCCGCTTCTTCTCACCATTCGCCGATTCACCCACCTGCTCCGGCATATGGCAGGTCTGACACTCTTTGCCGGACTTCACGGCCTTGCTCTGATCCCAGTCTCCCAGCAGATCGTTCGTCTTGCCTAAGGCGACAGCCGAAGGGACCGACTGGTGGCAATTGAGGCAGAGATCGGATTTTTGAAACAGCCCCAGTTCCATCGACTGATGCGCCCGGTTCTGAACAGAATCCTTATAGGG
>DATENE010000188.1:0-7237 GCA_035275205.1 Nitrospiraceae bacterium | reverse complement strand
CAAACATCGCGCGTGGACCGGTATGAAACAACAACGGCTCATCGTCGCGCACCAGAAACTGATTGAACTGCAGATTGAAATCCGGCACGAACGTCGAAATTCTGAACACATCCGGTGCGATCTCCGAAACGGTCGTCATGGAACCTCCAAATGTGGAAGACAAGAGACGGTACGCTACCGCCGACGATCCGGTGTGTCAACGAGAGGAATAGACAGAGGACCATCTGATGACCGCCATGCCCGGACGAGGTGGTCAGAGTGATCGCATAACCCCGTGTTTTTCCTCTGCTCCTAACCCATCAAAATCCATACCATCTGCTAAACTTGCCTTAGTAACGGCACTGAGAGTTCTGCGCAACAAGAGGCTTTGCGATGTGGCTTCGTCATGGATTCTGGCTTTTGATGGCGGGGATGCTATGGGGATGTGCGATGCTGAATGGCACCCCAGCGCCGAGCTCTGAACCATTATTTCAAGCCGATGCAACCGACGCGGTCATCTTGCAAACTGTCCATCGAGAACAAGAAACGCGGCTGAGCACCTGTGCTCAGAATCAGTCCTGCGACGAGGTACATTTTACACGTGCGATGCTTGCGTTATTCCAGAATGGAGAGGAGGCAGAGGCTTGTTTTCAGCAAGCGATTGCCGCTGCGCCCAAGGGTCCATTTGCGGATTCAAGTGCACGATGGATCAGGTTTCTTTCCGACCGGACTACCCACCCCGCTCCCGTCGACGAACCCAATGGGGCGTTGGCAGTCATGAAAGGGCTCGTGCGTACATGGTTGGGGCAACAGCGTGAGGCCAATGCGTCGGTCACCTTGCGGACCGGGGAAAGGCTTAAGAACCCTGGGCAAGCGGTATACACGCTCCGGCAGCGGATTCGCAGTCGCGACAGGCGCATCGCGGAATTGACCGACCAGCTCAGCGCTCTGAAACAGATTGATTCGGACGCGCATAGGAACAGCAAGCTGAGTCTGTCGAAAACTCCATCCAAGTAATGGCTGCTCGCCTGTTCATTCGTCGAGGTTCTGACGGAGCAGGAAGGGTCCATAGACCATGGCGAACAGCAGATAGGCTCCACTCCAACTGCCTGCCGCCACACCCATGACAAGGTTGGTTGAGAGACCCGTCATCGGCCCAAATACCCTCAGCACAACACCCGCGTTGACCAGCATATAGATACAGACCGTCACAGGACCCGCGTGCCGAGGACGCCCCGTATGGCCCAGGTTGGCACGGGTCATTACTGCCAGAGTCATGGCGCCCACTGCGCCGACGGTAAATGCATGCACCGCATCCTCTGCCGGCAGACCAATCCCGAGAATCGAGCCTCCCAATATGAACAGCGACAACGGGCAGCGCTGTCAATGGATGGTTGGTCGCACCGGAAAGTTCATCGTGCGGCGTACGACCTGCCGTAAAAAGTTACGATGGTCAGGATTCCACCCTCTCGCGATGATCACCGTATTCCCGTTCATGTATAATGTGGTGTCGATATACTCGGTTCTACGTATCTGACATAGCCCGCTACACATCCAGAGAGGAGGAACACCATGAGCACGGCAACGGTGGAAATCCCGACTCACCATCTGGTGAAAACCTTTGTCAGCGCGCCTCGGAAGATGTTGATCGGCGGCACGTGGCTCGAAGCGGCATCGGGGAAAACTTTCCCGACCTATAACCCGGCCACGGGAGAAATTCTGGCCCACGTGGCTGAAGGCGCCAGCGCCGATGTTGACAGGGCGGTCACCGCTGCACGGAACGCCTTCGAGCGCGGCCCGTGGCGCACACTCACAGCCTCGGGGCGTGGGCGGCTGATCTGGAAACTCGCCGATCTTCTCGAGTCTCACCTGGAAGAATTCGCCCAACTGGAGTCGCTCGACAATGGGAAGCCCATCGGCGTAGCCCGCGCAGCGGATGTGCCGCTGGCCGTGGACCTTTTCCGATACATGGCGGGGTGGGCGACCAAAATCGAAGGCAACACGATCCCCCTTTCAGTGCCCTATACGCCCGGCGCCCGGTATCACGCCTACACACTGCGCGAGCCGGTCGGCGTGGTGGCACAGATCATCCCCTGGAACTTTCCCTTGCTCATGGCGGCCTGGAAACTGGGCCCGGCGTTGGCCGCCGGCTGCACCATCGTCCTGAAACCTGCCGAACAGACCCCGCTGTCGGCCTTGCGACTTGGCGAGTTGATCTGCGAAGCGGGATTCCCGGACGGGGTGGTCAACGTCGTGCCTGGGTTTGGAGAAACCGCCGGCGCGGCGCTAGCGGCGCACCCGGACGTGGATAAGGTGGCCTTCACCGGCTCCACCGAAGTGGGAAAGCTCATCCTTGGAGCGGCATCGAGCAATCTCAAAAAGGTGTCGCTGGAGCTGGGAGGGAAGTCTCCCAACATCGTGTGCAACGACGCCGATGTGGAGGCGAGCATACCCGGGGTCTCGAGCGCGATCTTTTTCAATCAAGGTCAGTGCTGTTGCGCAGGCTCCCGGCTCTTCGTCGAGAAGGGTATCTTCGACAAGGTAGTGGCGGGCGTGGTCGATGACGCCAAGAAGATCAAGGTCGGGCCAGGGATGGACCTCTCCACCCAAATGGGCCCGCTGGTGTCGGACGAGCAGCAGCGGCGCGTGCTCGGTTATTTGGAGTCGGGTTTCTCCGAAGGCGCCAAAGCGGTAGTCGGAGGGCGCAAGCTAGGGAACAGGGGCTACTTTGTGGAGCCGACCGTGCTGGTCGACACCACGAAGAACATGAAAATTATGCAGGAGGAAATTTTCGGGCCGGTAGTATGCGCGGTGCCGTTTACAGATTTGGAGGACGTGCTTCAGACGGCGAACGACTCCATCTATGGCCTGGCGGCGGCGGTGTGGACCCGCGATGTCGGCAAGGCGCACCGCATCGCGGCCGAGCTGCGCGCGGGGTCGGTGTGGATCAACTGCTACAACATCTTCGACGCCGCGCTGCCCTTCGGCGGTTACAAACAATCCGGGTGGGGCCGCGAGATGGGCCACGACGCCCTGGAACTATACACCGAGGTAAAAGCCGTCACCGTGCGGCTGTGAACGATCAAAAGAGAACGATAGAATCGGCGGAAAGAGTGCAGACGGGCTCCGCAACGCTGAAGTATAAGACCAGAACCCCTATCTGCTATATTTAGCGGGACACTGCTGTAACCGTGGTTTTGCGGGATGGGATTTCGGGACCAATACGTATGAGCCCCCACCCCTACACAGAATCGATCCCTCAAGTATCCGCTCTACGTCTTTTGGTCCTTTCTGAGGTTGACGACTGGGATTTTGGCCGGCAAGTGAAAGCTTGCGGGCATGAGATCGTAGCCTGGGCTCGCCCGACATGGAAACGAGGCCCAACGTGCAGCGGCCTGTGTTATGCCGTCAGATCCACCATCAACGCGATCCTATGTAAGTCCAAACCGATACGGCCACTCAAGCCTAGTTTCGATAACTGGACATGGCTCGATAGGGAAAAGATCCCGCGAGTTCCCTGCCCCAACGTGAACGCTCCAGATTTTATCGACTATGTAAAAGGGTTGCACGTTGATCTGATCGTCGTCTTTTTCTTCCCTCAGATTCTAAAGGCGGACATTCTCCAAACTCCTCGATTGGGAGTCTTCAACTGTCATCCCTCACTGCTCCCTCGTTACGGAGGGCCACATCCGGCATTTTGGATGCTCAAGAACGGAGAATCGACTGCGGGGATTACCGTTCATGTGATGACGGAAAAAATTGACGCAGGGGCTATTGTCGCCCAACAAGAACTGATCATTGGAGAGAGCGAAAATGCGGGACAATTGACGCAGCGACAACACCATGCTGCCGCTGCGCTGCTGACAGGAGCCGTCAATGCCATGGCGCATGGAACGCTCGACCCCAAGCCGCAAAATATCGCGGAACGTACCTATTTTGGGAAGAAGAAAGCGGCCGACATCGCGCTGGATTGGAACGGATCCGCGAGACAAATTGCAAATCTGTGGCGCGCGTTACAACCCTATGAACCTCTCGCAGCCTCTCTCAATGGGACAACCATCAAGATTTATGATGCGCAGCCTCACGAAGGGTCTCCGTCAGGCAGAGCTCCTGGAGAAATCATGGCAAAACAATTAGGAAAACTTCTGGTACAGACCGGCAACGGGTATCTCGAGATACGGTCTTATGAAATAGTACCGCTTCACGGTTGGCTCAATCGTCTTCTACAAGCGTTCATGCTGCCTGTCGGCAGCCGTTTTGACCGTGTTCCGTCAGCAATGGGGCTGGCATCGAAAGTCGTCTCATGAGTGCGGCAGGGAACCGATAACAAAACCGATCACCGCCGCTGCTCACCTGAGCAGAAACTGAAAGAGCGTAGGAGCCACGCGATCCATATTGATCAGCATGCGATCGGTCTCAGCAGCCGTAATTTGGCTTATCCACTGGTTATGGATGATGGGCGGAATCACCGGAAATCACATGCTCTTAACAAAGGAGTTCCAATGCGAGCATCCACGATAGTCGCAGTGGCGTTTCCGTTCGTGTTCTTCGGGGTGCAGCAGGTTGCTCAAGCGGATGAGGTGAAAGCCAAGATAGAAGAAATAAAGGGAGAAACGAACGCGAAGATTGAGGAAGCCAAAGGGGAAACGAAGGCGCTAGCGGAAGAGGCGAAAGGGAATAAGATGCAAGCCGCGATGGAACGAGCCAAGGGGAAAACGAAAGCAGCCGGAGAGCGAATCAAGGGCACAGCGAAACAATTGAAGGCCAAGACAGAGTAAAACCCTCGAGAATCTACTCACTAAGAATCCAGAGGCCTTTCCTTCGGAGTGGGTAGAATAAGTCGGCAGTCATGTACGATTGTCATAGAAATGCATCCTGCGATTCCAGAGAGCTGGCTCCCTAGGCCAAATGAAGAGCGGTTGACCAAGCCTCCTTATCGGCGTAGCATAATGTCCTGACGTTCCAGTGACGGTGGCTGCTGTCTCTTCCGCACGCTTCTACTCGACGTCCTGCGCGCCGGATCTCACACGGTCCCCTTCACTCCTACGCCGGATTCTTTGTCATAAGAGAATCATAGCCCGGGTGCGGATCCTTTGGAACGAGGGTCCCCATGATAACTGTCAGCCGCCGAGCGCTCCTTCCCTTCTTGGCGCCGCCTCTTGCGCCGCCTGTCTGCTCTGTACTTGCGCCGAATCCCGTTCAGACGGTGAAACTCTGTCCTTTGTTCCGGCGCCGTTGTGCCGACCAGAACAGCCGGGCTGGTCTATCCCGAATCGAGAAGAGAGCTGTGAACGGAAGGAGGCCACGCTAGAGATCGCAGTGAACGTCCGGACATGAGAGGAGGATCTGATCATGACTTCTCAGACACTCGTGACTGATCGCATTCTCGGCCAAGTACAACGCACACAGGGGTGTGATCTGGATATGTTGGCGAAGAGTCTCTCCGACCTGTCCTGGAGCCAAGTCTTTCTTGAAGTCGATCGGCTAAGCCGGGATGGCCAGGTGCGGGTGACACTCGACACCCAAGGTCGCTACATGATCCGGCTGCCGGATCACAACAAGGAACCCGCAACCCACTACGTCCGGTCCTGATGATCGAAAGAGTCGCAGAGGGTTTCGCGCGAAATAGGTCATCTCGTACCATTTACGCCCGCTGAAGGATTCGCGTGCCCCTCTCCCGAATAGGCTCTTCACTCATCCTCAGCTGTACGCGTAGACCGAGCCCTGCCCGCCTCCTCTACCTGCTCAAAGATGCCTTCGGACTACGCGCACATTACAGGAAGAGCGAAGAATCCGCCGAGGCTTAACCGGGAAGGAAAGCTGGAACTGACCAAAGCCACACGGTAGCAAGACCGTGGCTGCGGGAACTCCAGAAGGCTTCCACCCGGTGAAGCCCGGTCGGATCGCTCTGAGAGGTATGTGCGCGTACGTCGGCAGCATCCCTCTCTTTTTTTCGGTTATAGTATTCTCATGCCATCCCGACTCAACCGGCGCACCCCCATACGTCCTCGTCGAGGAACGCGGCGCAGGCGTCGGAAGACGCTCGCCACACTCAGGCGTTTCCTGCGCGTGCGTTGGCGCGCAATCCGTGCGGTCACGAAGGCCGTGTTGGCCTCGCCGCCGACCGTGCGTACCGTTGTGATTGTGGTGACTATCCTCATGGGCTGGCTCGGCGTGAATTGGACCTATCATGCGTTCAACAAGCCCAGCGAGGTTCTCTTTCCCTTGGACCACTCACTCAACAAGAGCCCCGCCGAGACGTGGAAGCAATACGGATCGCTGTTCCGCGAGCATTCAACAGCGGTGATCAGCCCGGAATTACTGGCTGCTCTGGCGCAGGTCGAGGGCGGAGGAAACCCGGTGGCGCGAACCTATTGGCGGTGGCATCTGTCGTGGAATCCTTTGGAGTGGTACCAGCCGGCATCGAGTGCAGTCGGCATGTACCAGATCACCGACGGGACATTCAACGAGGCGACGAGGTATTGCATTCACGATCATATCGTGGTCGAGGACGGCCCCTGGCACGACCCGCAATCGTGCTGGTTCAACAGCCTCTATCAACGCGTCGTGCCGAGCCATGCCATCGAGTTGACTGCGGCGGGGCTCGATCGTCGTGTCGCACAGGCGATGGGGCCGCGACAGATCGGCACGGTCACGCTCCAGCAAAAGCAGGACCTGGCCGCCGTCGTTCATCTCTGTGGAGCAGGAGCCGGCCACGCCTATGCCGCGCGCGGCTTCCGGCTGGCTCTCCACCAACGATGTGGCGACCACGACGTGCGAACGTACCTCACACGGGTGAATGCGTTGAAGCGGCAGTTCGCCCAACTGCAGACCAACAACAAACTATCCCGGCTCGCCAACCCTCGCTGATCACTATCGCGCTCGCGCCTCGCATGCGCAGAATCTTCTCTCCCCACCGGCCGCCTTGGTTTGGTCTCTCAACACGCGCATCAAACGCCCACCATCCTTCTCAATGATCATTCCAAGCTCGCGAGCGTGTCCTTCCCATCCTTTGCTCCATCTTCCGATTGCACAGACCCTCTCTGACCGCTAGACTTCTCCCCACCGGTTTGTGCAGTGTCTCGAAGCAAGACGTCTTAGATTCGCCAGGCTTCATTTCAAGAATGGGGGATGTCGATGTTTGAATGGCTGGCCCATCCCGACGCGTGGATTGCGCTGGGAACCTTAACTGCGCTGGAAATTGTGCTGGGGATCGATAACATTATCTTTCTCTCTGTGCTTGTCGGTCGGCTCCCCG
>DATENE010000187.1:0-5905 GCA_035275205.1 Nitrospiraceae bacterium | reverse complement strand
GAAGACGCCCTCAATCGAAAGGTTCAGCTGCAAGGCATCCGCCTGACTATCTGGCCGAGGATCGGCGCCCGAGTGGACGGGTTTGTGGTGCTGGACGACCCGGCATTCGATTCAAGCTCTTTTGCCTCTCTCAACTCGCTGGACATCGGAGTGAAACTCTTGCCGTTGCTCAGCGGCAAAGTGGAAGTTGAAGAGATCACGCTTCGTAATCCTGTTATCACGGTCATCAAGAATAAGAATGGCGTCCTGAACGTCTCTACCATAGGACGTACAGGCGTTGCGCTGCCTAAAACTCCATCGCGAGCGCCTATTCCATCGACCGAGGGTCCGCTCAAAATTCTGGCACTGCTGGCCGTGGATCGAGTCTCTATTGCGGGCGGGACACTCAATTATCGGGACCAGTCAGGTGCTACGCCGGTGGAGTATACCGTGCAGGACATGGAACTCCTCCTCCAGTCGGTTCGGCTCGGTCAGTCTCCGACCCTCCATGTTGGAATGCTCGTACAACCGATCAACCTGCCTGTGAAGCTCGATGGGATCTTTGGCCCTTTGAAAGAATCCACGGACATCGATGCTATCAATTTCAAACTCGCTCTGGGAAAAATCGATTTCATCGTTACCGGAAAAACGGTCGGACAAAATGCCAGCCTGAACATCAGTGCGCCGATCATCAATACGGCTAATCTGCCGGTCGCCCTACCACTACAGAGCCCCGTCGATGTGAAAAATCTCCAGATCGCCGCTGAAATACAAGGCCAGAATGTGCTGTTACAACAGCTTTCTTTCCAGCTCTTCGATGGACAGGTGACGGCAGAGGGAAACGTTACGTCCGGCTCCGAGACACCACCCTTCACTGGGAAGACGACGATTCAAGGGATGCAACTCGGTCCGGCGCTCAACGCCCTGGCAACCACCCAGGTGTCGATGAGCGGGACAGCAGGCGCCAATCTCAGCGTGCAAGGCCGTGGATTTTCCATGACGGATCTTACAAAATCATTTGAAGGCACGGGACATATGGCTGTGAAAGACGGCAAAATCGAAGGCGTGAATCTACTTCAGGAAGCCATCTCGATCCTCAAAGTCGCCGGTATCTCGCTCGATAACGCCACCGCAACGGTTTTTTCCATGATCGAGACCGATCTCGCCATTAAGCAAGGGACCGTCCATGTCCAACGGCTCTTGATGGATAGCCACGACTTTCAGGCCACGGGAGGAGGCACCATTGGATTCGATCAGACGCTGAACCTCACCGTGAACCTCAATTTGTCTGAGGACTTAAGCCAAAAAATCGCAGGTTCATCGCCCGCAGCCAAGTTCGCGATGAAAGACGGTCGTTTAAGTCTTCCGCTGATGATTACCGGAACAGCACAAGCGCCTTCGTATGGATTAGATATGAAGGGACTAACAGGAAAAGTTCAGGAGCAGGCGCGGAAGAAAGTAGAAGAAACAATCGGCGGACTGCTGAAAGGCACGACGAAACCGGAGGACGTAAAGCAACAGGGCCGCGACCTGCTCAAGGGACTGTTGCGACACTAAGGAGCAATCAAATGATCGCCATGGTATGATGATCCGATACGTGATGCGATATGTCATGCAGGCCGTAGTTATGACCCACAGAAAAAATGGCCACGTCGTCCCATCACCATCGACTGCACTTGGGATTCTTTCCGATGCGACCACCGCTACAAACCCGATAACACAGAAGGAGGACCTGCCAGATATTTACGGACAGCATTGCGACCTCTTGACACTAGGAAATTTGTATGTTAAATCGCCCTCCACGAGTCGAGAAAAAGACGCCATACGGGACAACCTTTCCCGCTGTTTGGTTGTGCCCCGACGGTCTCTGCTGCCGTCGGGGGCAGGATCGGTTTATCTTCAATTTGGTTATTTCTCGACTGGTATCATAATTTTCGATGGTCGCGTCGCTTAAATCACATGCAACATTTCCAAAACAATTGGCCTCTCTTATTCAACCAGTTCAAGGCCGGTAAGCATGTGCCATCCTGATTGTCACCTGTGATGTGTCCATGAGGCAGGACCTCGTCGATAGACCAGACTCACCATTTAGAAAAATAAGGAGGCGGGAATGAGGGGAAGGAATTTCGGTATGTCGATGATGATGATGGGGGGTGCGCTATTTCTATCAGGAGGTATGGCCTTGGCCGAAGACCTCCCCCCATTGCCTGAGGTTCCAGCCGAGTATGCCGACAAAAAGATGCCGGCTGGAGGATGGACGGATCCGAAGGCGATCGAAGAGGGAGAGCAGATTTACAAGGGCGATGTGAATCCGAACGTCAACTGTGGCAGCTGCCATGGCAAGGATGGTCAACCAGTCAAGAAAGGCGCGCGGGATATGCGTGATCCTAACAATATCTGCCGTTGGTCCGACGCGTTCTGGTTCTGGCGGATCTCGGAAGGTATCCCGAAGACAAAAATGAAAGGTTTCAAGAACGCCCTGACGGAGGAGCAGATCTGGCATGTGATGGCGTTTGAGAACATGTTCTCAAACGGAGGCAAGCCGCACGACCACTCGTGTTACAAACCGTAAGCGGAAGGTAATGACAATGCCCTGAACTGGGGCTGACACCATTCGGTTCGTCCCACGTCGTATGAGAGAAGACACCATCAGGGCAGTCAAAAATCAAAGGAGGCACCATGTCTTTTAGTTTATCGCGTTGCGTGCGCACGGCCGGATTGGTCGGCGCATTTATCATGACTCCATATCTCGGCATCAATACCGGCGTGGTATCGGCGGAGACCATCAAAGCCCAACTGGGCTTCGCACCCAATGTTCCCCCTCCCATCAAGCGGACCGAACCCGCCAACATCACGGTCCTCCTGGAAGCGAACGAGTGGGTCGGTGACCTTAGCGACGACAACAAATATGAGTTCTGGGGTTTCAATAAGAGCGTGCCAGGGCCCATGATCCGCGTCATGGTGGGCGATACGGTTGAAATCCGTATGAAGAACCATAAGGACAGCAAGGAATCTCACAATATCGACTTCCATGCGATCACGGGACCAGGCGGCGGGGCCAGCCTGCTCAACAGCGAGCCAGGGCAGGAGAGCGGGGGAAAGTTTAAGATGATCATTCCCGGCATCTTCTTGTATCACTGCGCCACCGCATCACCATCCATTCCCGAGCACGTTGCGAATGGCATGTACGGCACAATCATCGTTGAGCCGGCGGGTGGGCTGAAGCCTGTCGATAAAGAATTCCAGATCACTGAAAGCGAGTTTTACACGAAAGAAGGCTATTCCAAGGGCGAGACCATGGAGTTTTCATACGAAGCTGGGTTAGACGAGACTCCCTCCCATGTCGTCTTTAATGGCCATGCAAAATCGTTGGTCAAAAATCCTCTTCGAGCCAAGGCCGGAGAAACCGTTCGGATCTTCGTCACCAACCCAGGACCCAACTTTGTCGATTCTTTTCAGCTCCTCGAACAGCCGTTCGACAGGGTGTACACCGAGGGTTCTTTGACCGCAGCACCGGCGGAGAATGTCAAGGTTGCCAAGGTTCCTGCAGGTGGCGCTGTCATGGTCGAGTTTAAAGTCAAGGCTGGCACCTATACTCTCGTTGACCCAGTGAAGAATCGAAAGGACATCGGCGCCCTTGGTCTGCTGAAGGTAGATTAGAGGATCCAACCGACTAGGCTAGCTACAAAAGTAATCCCAAATCAAAGGAGGCGTCATGCCTAAGAGTTTGATACATAACATGCGTCATGCCGGACTGATCAGCGCATTGGTCATGGGCCCCTGCCTTGCCATCAATGCAGGCATGGTGTCGGCGGAGACCATTCAGGCCCAACTCCTGAAGGCACCCAATGTTCCCGCTCCCATCACGCGAACCCAGCCCGCCACCGTTGTGGTGAACCTGGAAGCATCCGAGTGGGTCGGTCTGATCAGCGATGATAATAGGTATGAGTTCTGGGGCATCAATGGAATGGTGCCAGCGCCCATGATCCGCGTCATGGTGGGCGATACGGTTGAAGTCAATTTCAAGAACAAGACGGACAGCAAGCAGAGTCACAATCTTGACTTCCATAAGGTTACCGATGGAGCCGCCCTGGTCACTGCGGAGCCAGGGAAGCAAGCCAAGCTATCGTTTAAAGCCACCAAACAAGGCCTCTTCATCTATCAGTCCTCCACTGAGGCGCCGTACAATATTCAACACCTGTTGAGCGGGATGTACGGCTTGATCTTAGTTGAGCCGGTTGGTGGGCTGAAGCCGGTCGAAAAAGAATTCTATGTCATGCAGAGCGAATTTTACATGAAGGACGGGAAGAAGAACGACACCCTGCCTTTCTCGATGGACAAGGTCAAGGTAGCGGATGCGTCGTATATCGTGCATAACGGCCACATGACCGCGTTGGTCAAGGTTCCACTCCGCAGTAGAGTGGGAGAGACCGATCGATGGTTCTTTGGCAATGCAGGAGTCAACTTTGAATCTTCGTGGCATGTCATCGGAGAAATGTTAGACCGGGTATGGCCGGCGGGTGACATGTCAAAACCGCCGCTTGAATCTATCCAAAGCACCCTGGTGGGGACGGGTGAAGCGACCATCGGAGAATTCAAAGGCGAAATGCCCGGCACGTTCGTGTCGGTTGACCACTCGCTCTTCCGCACCGAAAAGGGCGCCCTTGGTCTGCTGAAGATAGATGGTCCAACCAATCCTAGCCTCTTCAAGGGTCTGTAGTAATCTGAGGGAAATGATTAGGACGGTCGCAAGACACAGCGGCGTCCATGGCAACAGTATTCAGAGCATCACGGTCGCATCAGAATAAGGTAAGACGGTAACGTAAAGATGGGGAGGGAGAGGCTTCGCTTCTCCCTCCCCATCTTACATTTGGGAAATGCGCATATAGCACCTGCTGTGCAAGTTGTCCTGCCTCCACCAACGTCCATGCATAGACAGTGGGACGCAGTACATAACAACCGCGTGCCCGCTTCCATCATGCCCCTAGAGCTACTCGGATGCCCTTGCTCAGACAAGTTCCGTGGCAAGCAGCTCATCCATACCGCCACCAACGCCATCAAAGCGGATAGAACAGATCGGTTCTGCAGAAGGTATTGACAAAGCAAAGAGTCTCCTGCTATTAAGCATACGCTTTACTTGTCATGAATCTGAAAAGATGTCCTATGCCGATTCGCGAATTTCAACCACCGGCAATCAGGCAGGAGGGTCAGCCATTTCCATTTCAGCGGCGTCCAACTTGTGTGCACACACTTCTCCAAACTTAAACAAGCATCCCTCGCTGTGTGGTCTGATGTCGTGGGCCATGCAGCAGTCCGGCGGTGCAACAACATCATATACAGGAGGGTCGACATGAAAAGCAGAAGAAGCAAATGGGTAAGCGGCATCGGCGCTGCGGGGCTGGTTGTCGGATGCCTGGGGCTGGCTGGTTTTGGTTTAGGAACAACAGCTTCTGACGCGCAAGCCGGTCCCTTGGCGGAATTCGAAGGCGGCAAGGCAGTGGCCCAGTCCGCGAGGTGGACCGTGCTCGAGTCCTTGAAGGGTGAGGCGGCGTTGGACAATCAGACGGGGCTGGTATGGGAGGTCATCCCGACGAGAGTCACGACGGTGTGGAAAAGCGCCGCCAGTGTCTGCGCAAAAAAGACCGTCGGCGGCAAGAACGACTGGCGCTTGCCCTCACTCAAAGAGTTGGAGACCCTGGCGGATCACACGATCTATCCTCCCCCAGCCCTCATAAGCGGCCATCCCTTTTCCAACATCGAGCTTCATGGCTATTGGACTGCGACTGAGCATGAAGAGTATCCGTTCAGCGCGTGGGACGTAAACTTCGACTATGGCCTCGTGGGCAACGATTTTAAGACCAACACGAACTTTGTCTGGTGTGTGCGCGACGACGCGAAGTAAAATCAGAAATGAGTCTTAGGTTAT
>DATENE010000186.1:0-4775 GCA_035275205.1 Nitrospiraceae bacterium | reverse complement strand
GTGCCGCACTGCTGGGAAGCGGGGCTCATGTTCGAAGAGACCCAGCGCACGCTGTTGTGTTCGGATCTCTTTCATCAAAACGGGGACGTTGAGCCGGCTACGCATTCGGACGTGCTGGGCCGGTGCCGGCAGGTGCTCGTGGAGTATCAGCAAGGGCCGCTGGCCAACTATATGCCGTACACTCCACTCACGGAACCGATCCTCCATCGGTTGGCCGAGTTGCAGCCGAAGACCTTGGCGACGATGCATGGGTCGGCCTTTGTCGGCGACGGCGCCCGGGCGCTCCACGACCTGGCAACAGTGTTCAAGGATGTGCTCGGACCGAAATAGCGCGAGAATCGGAAGGCATCACAGGAACCACCCAGTCACTTCGCAATCGTAATGCTGGGGACACCGACGCGAGGTACTTCGCTGACAGTCATCTGGAACAAGAGATACAGCATTTGGAATGCCTCGCGGTTCCAGCGTGCCAGCGGTCCGGTGGTGTTTACGGAATAATATTTTCCGTGATACTGAATTGAAAGGTCCGCTATCGAGGGAGATCCGTCCGACAGCAGGAGTTCCATTGTATAGACAGGATTTTCGAGTACCGGCGGGGTTCGCGGATCTTCGTCGACATGGTATTCGGGGTCTTCTTCAAGCGATCGGCCGAGAAAGTTCAGAATGGTATTGAAGCTCCGCAAGCGGAACACTCCCTTGAGTGGAAATTCCCCTCCGACGTGTTTCGGACGGATGTCGAAGGACACATCGCTGAGCTGCCCTTCCTCCGTTTCGTCGATTAACCGGGCACGTTCTTCGGGGGAAAGTGTATTGGGGTCATAGTTGGTGATGTGGATTTGGCCGGCGATTTGTTTTCGAAGGGTGTAGCTGTTCTCTTTCTGATTGTAGGTCACGAAATACTCTTTCTGTAACGCGTGAAAGCCCTCGCCTGTGACCGAGCCTGCGGGAATGGTCCAGGTCCGATAATAGGTAAGCGGTTCGGCAAAGAGTTGGTTCTGGTCCTGAATGGCCGAGAGGTGCGTGACCACCCGGCGGAACATCTCATAGCCTTTTCGGTCTGCCGGGACATTGCGGTAGGCGACCTCCTGACCATTCTCTGCGGTCCGCAGTTCCTGCGCCATCAGTCGTAGCAACAGATCGATGTCATACCCCTGCCGGAGAAGGTGGAGGAATTTCGATTCTTGAAAGGGGGTCAAGAGCCGTTTGGTAAACTCTTCCCCTTCAATCGGCGAGATACTGAAGGTAGGGTTTTCGGCGACGCTACCGCCGAAGATTGGCATGAGCGCTTTACTGGCATCTCCAGTGAGCGCCGGAGTAGCGCCGGCGCTCACCCGGAAATCGAACGTAGCGGCGATGTTCGAGACGCCGGTGAAGTGAATCGGTTGATGCTTATGGGCGCGGGCGATGTTGATGAGCAATTGTTTAGAGATGGCATCTGTGACTGCCTCATCGTAGGCCGTTACGGCGCGATTCAGCGTGACGGGGGAGAGACAGCCGGTCACGGCGAGGCTGCATAGGATGCCCACCAGGGTCGGTAGCGCGCGGAGTGTTGGTCGCTGCCACAGTGTCATACGAATGACCTTCGAATGAACTCGAGCATCATTCGGCAGCGTTGTAACATAACCGGCTCGGGATGCCTAGCGGATGGCTAGCAGATTGTCTGATGTTGAGAGGCGTCATGCGAGAAGGAAAAACGGTCAACAGGGTTGCTGATCATCAAGTACCCTACGACGAGCTCTGACGCGTTTCCCAGAGGACCAATGGAATCGCGGGGCTTTTTCATCTAACATTCAGAATGAAAACTTAACTGCTACTTGTCAGAGAGCCACACATGACTAAGATTAAACCTTCGGCTTCTCGAGTGACTGTGACAGATGGTCCAGGCGGACTCGGTCTTCTCATTCCCCCAAAACGCAACTGGTTTATCATCTTGTTTATGGGATTCTGGCTGTGTATGTGGGCAGTTGGTGAAATTATGGTTCCCGTTCAGTTCTTAAAAGGTGAGATCCCTGGAATAACCGATATGTTCATTCTCGCGTGGTTAGGGGCTTGGACGGTTGGTGGAGCGTTTGCCATCTATCTGTGGCTCTGGAATCTGATGGGGCGACAGATCATTACTATGCACGGACAGACCCTGACGACGCGCAGAGATATTGGTGGCTATGGGTTTGATAAGCAGTATGATCTCACACAAGTTCGTGACCTTCGTGTAAGTGCGATGGGATTTAAAGCCTGGGATTACTCCACCAGCCTAGAGTTCCTTGGGCTTGGAGGGGGGTTGGTCGCCTTTGACTATGGCGCCAAGACGTATCGGCTTGGCGCTGGACTGGACGAAGCAGAGGCCAAACTCCTGGTAGGGAAGATGACAGACCGCTATTCTGCAATTGCGAAGAGTGGCCGCACCCACAGCTAATACCCCTCCAGTATCAAGTTCCCAGTTCTTTACGCGTCTATCCACGATTCACAAGTAGTTCCGAGATACAGCGGCGAGAGCCAGAGGGGTGGCGCGGCGAGTCGGTGCCCGTTTGCCCCTGTCACACAAAGGGGCAGGAGGGAGAGGACAGGCCAGGCCAGAAGACGGATTATCCTGTAACGTATCCAATTTCCCGGTGCCCACCGTCTGATCGTTCTCGGCAAGATCAAATCGCCGGACAAAATTGAAAACAAAAATGCAACAGGGCGTACAGGATTGTACGTATAAGTAGTCCCCACAGTGCTAAGTTATTGATAATGCGACATTTATAACCTTGGATCGCAAATTGCTCTCTCTTCGCGCAAGTTCACTTTCACAATGAGGGAGAGAATAATTATGGAATGCCCCAAGTGCAAAGGATTGATGATGTTGGAACGCTTCTCGGATTTTTTCCTGGCCTTCTATGCGTGGAAATGTATTAACTGCGGAGCGGTCATCGATCGAACGATCTCCAACAATCGGAGAAACAGCCTCGCGGCGAAAGCGGCGAAAGAAGTCGAAACTGCCACCGTGTAACACCCCGACATATGGACAGCGGAGTTCCGGCATGGGCAGGCTCGGACTCCGATGGCTTGCGAACGAGAATCGTTGTTGGGTTTTAAGGCAACGGCCGCTTGTGATGGAAAGTCCCCAGCACAGCACATGATCGAATCCTCGGTTCCGTCGGTTTTCTCTACTTCCAATCCCCACATAATCTTGTGATACATGCCGAAGTCCTGGCTGTATCTAGAGGGCGGTATGGGAACGATGTTGTCCCCGCTGCCCTATCTCGATCTGGCCGAATTCCTGTCCGTTGACAAACAGAGCTGGTGCCTGATTTTATACTCGATAGGAAATGCGCAAGGTTATCGCGTGCAGGACGGAGCGTTCAGCAAAGAACTCCAACCGGGACAAGACCTTCTAAGATTCTCGCCACGGTCTTCCCGATCACCGCGTTCGTCGCCTGCGGGTTTGAACATTCCGTCGCCAACATGTATTTTCTCCCGATCGGTGTGGCGCTCGCTGGGGGGACCTCGGCGCCACTCTCAGTCGCTGACGCAGTCAGCAATCTCGCGCTGGTGACGCTTGGCAACGTCCTGGGCGGAACGATCCTCGTCGCGTTGGTGTATTGGTTGGTCTATTTAAGAAGCGCAGATTAGATCACAGGAGTTCCCATATCATGAGTTCTTCTCGGACGATCGTCGGTATTTTGGTCGGGGGCGGGCCGGCGCCAGGGATCAACAGCGTGATCAGCGCGGTCACAATCCGCAGTGTACTTGGCGGGTGTGAGGTGGTCGGTATCCTCGACGGATTCAAATGGCTCATGGAAGGCGATGTCAGCCAGGTCCGTCCCCTCTCGATCGAAGAGGTAAGTCGCATTCACTTTCGTGGCGGGTCGTATCTGGGCACGTCGCGGGCGAACCCGACGAAGAAGGCAGAGTTGATCGAGAACGTCTTGTCCTCCTTGATGTGGATGGGCATCACGCGTCTGGTGACCATCGGGGGAGACGATACGGCCTTCTCGGCGCTCAAACTGGAAGAACAGGCTGTCGGTCGCATTCAAATTGTGCATGTGCCGAAGACCATCGACAATGACCTGGATCTACCGTACGGCATTCCGACGTTCGGCTTTCAAACTGCCCGGCACGTCGCCGTCGAGATCGTCAAGAATCTCATGGTAGACGCCCAGACCACATCACGCTGGTATTTCGTCGTGACGATGGGCCGAAAAGCCGGCCATTTGGCGCTCGGGATCGGCAAGGCCTCCGGCGCCACACTCACCGTCATTCCCGAGGAATTTGGGGAGCGGCCCGTGAGACTCCAGCGTGTGTTGGATCTTGTGATCGGGACAATGATCAAGCGTCTCAGCGAGGGGCGCTCTGACGGGGTGCTCGTGCTGGCGGAAGGACTGATCGAGATTCTTGACCCGAGAGATCTGGGTGGATTGGACCATGTCGAGCGGGATGAACATGGCAACCTGCGGTTGGCAGACGTGGATATCGGCGATGTGCTTAGGCGTGAAGTGACCAAGGGCATGAAAGCCTTGGGACTTGCCATCTCGATCGTCGCCAAGAATGTGGGATATGAATTGCGCAGCGCGGACCCGATTCCGTTCGATATGGAATACACCCGCGATCTCGGCTTTTGTGCGGCGCAGTTCCTGCTCGATGGAGGCACGGCGGCCATGGTGTCGATTCAAAATGGACGGTTTACGCCGATCCCTTTCAAGCACATGGTGGACCCCGTCAGTGGCCGGGCGAAAGTGCGGATGGTTGATATCACGGCGCAGTCGTACCAGATTGCGCGTCAATACATGATCCGG
>DATENE010000185.1:0-8159 GCA_035275205.1 Nitrospiraceae bacterium | reverse complement strand
TCATCGTCATGGTGTTTCTCCTTTCCTGAAACAGTAATCATGCACTCAGGCGGTCGGTAATGCACCAGCCGTGCCACTCTGACTCCTTTCAATCGTTTCGACTCAACTTATTGGAATACTGACGCTATTGGAGGAAACCTTGAGGAATAAATGAGGAAGGCAGGCGCTCATCCCTTGATGGATCACAGCTAGGCGCAGCTCTACCCTTGAATACTCACGGGTTGCCCATTCTTCTGATATCGCTGGGAAGGATATTCTGAATCTTCAGCTAGACTGTGGCCGCTTCATCCCAAACTGCTTCATTCGACTCCGCAGAGTGCCGGGATTCAGCCCCAAACGTACGGCCGCTCCATTGGGACCTTCAATGCGCCAGTTAGTCAGCGTGAGAGTTTGGAGAATATGTTGTCGCTCCAGATGTTTGAGGTCGGCAGGCGGCAACTCAGTGTGGGAGGAGTCTTGCGAGCCTAAAACATGTTCGTCGATCCGCAAGACAGGATCACGAGAAAGAATCATCGCTCGCTCAATCACGTTTTCCAGTTCACGGACATTGCCGGGCCAGGTGTAGCGAATCAACCGATCTAGGGATTCCTGGTCAATATCCTTGCACGAACGGCCAATTTTCACGCCGTATTGTTTCAGGAAATGTCGGGCCAATATGGGGATATCCTCCGGACGATTCCTGAGTGGAGGCAGGCCGATAGGGAAGACATTCAAACGATAAAACAAATCGGCGCGAAATCCGCCGTTTTTCACGGCGGCAGGCAAATCGCGATTGGTGGCGGCGATCACGCGAACATCAACACGAATAGGCTGTTTCCCGCCCAGACGATCGATCAAACCATCTTGTAGGACTCGCAGCAACTTGGCCTGCGTCTCCAACGGCATTTCGCCGATTTCATCCAGAAAGAGGGTGCCGCCGTGGGCCAGCTCAAATCGCCCTTCGCGGGCGCGGTCGGCCCCCGTGAACGCGCCTCGTTCATGGCCGAACAATTCGCTTTCGACCAACCCTGCCGGAAAGGCGGCGCAGTTGACCCGAACCATGGGTTTCGAGTGCCGCGGGCTCCAATCATGGATCGCCTGAGCAATCAGTTCCTTACCGGTTCCCGTTTCACCCGTAATGAACACGGTCGACGGAGTGGGCGCTACGTCGCGCGCAAGGCCTATCGCATGCTGAAAAGACAAGCTCTGCCCCACCACTGAACCTGCGTTCTTCATGAGCCGCAGTTCTTCGTTCAGGTAGTCATTTTCCTTGGCAAGTTGGTTTCGCAGCCGATCGATCTGCTCATACGCTTGGACATGATCGATGGCATAGGCGATCTGCATCGCCACTTGCGTTAAAAACTCGATATCCCCTGGGTCGGGAGCGCCCGACTCGATACTGCCGATATTGAGAATACCGATACATCTGTCTCTTACGAGAAGAGGCAGATTGATCATTCGTCCAAGGCCTTCTTGAACGTACCATTCGTCTTCGAGAAAGACTTGCTCCCGCTTCAGGTCAGGGCGGATGTGGACGGTTTTATGATCGTACGCCCAGCCCATGCCGCTCCCAATATGTGGCACAATGGCATGGCGTTGTAACACCACCTGCGCCATCGTCGTTGCCATGACATAAAACCTGAACCCGTCGGCCTCGCGATCATACTGCGTGACAGACGCCCGTGCCCACGGAATGACCTTCGTAATCTCAGCTGTGATCGCCTCCCATAGACTACGCATATCCCGCTGTGAATTGAGCTCAACAGCGACAGCTAAGAGGGCTCGATAGTTTATTTCAATCCGGTCCATAGGCATGTCCATATTATTTATCTAAACCGGTAAATTGAATCATAGAGCCTGCGCTCAAGTCTATGCCGCCACGTAAGAACACTACATCATCCAACACAGGCCCATACTGCTCGTGCTGGCATCTCATTTAGACAATCAAATGACGAACGGGTTTCCCATGCGGTAAAAACACAACGGCGTCCGCCTCCCAGCCGCGAGAGGTGGACGCCGTTGTTTCGTGTGTCCTCTGTCGGAGTCCTACTGAGACGCGAGACAGGCGAGAGAGGTGCGACTAGATGTTCGAGGTTCTGAGATCGAAGCTCTGAAAACCTCAACTTCAGAGGTCGAAGCGCTGCCCATTTCACCCGTTGAGATTTTTCCGCCAGTCTCGCCCCTCTCGCTTGAGTGCGATTTACACATCGTAATACAGGACATACTCGTATGGATGCGGCCGCAACCGCATGGGGTCAACCTCCTTGCGGCGCTTGTAGCTAATCCATGCTTCGATCAGATCCTTGCTGAAAACTCCACCCTTGAGTAGGAACTGATGGTCCTGTTCGAGGTTACGCAACGCTTCGTCGAGACTGCTCGGCATCGTGCGGATCGCCGCCGATTCCTCCGGCTCGAGATCGTACAGATCCTTCTCAGCCGGTTCACCCGGATTGATCTTGTTCTCGATCCCGTCCAACCCTGCCATGAGCATGGCAGAAAAGGCGAGGTAGGGATTTGCGGTTGGGTCCGGAAAGCGCACCTCAATTCGCTTAGCTTTCGGACTTGGTGAGTACATGGGAATCCGAATGCCCGCCGACCGATTCCGGCTGGAATAGGCCAGTAGAACCGGCGCCTCGTACCCGGGAGTCAGCCGCTTATAGGAGTTTGTTGTCGGATTCGTAAACGCCGCCAGAGCCGGGCCATGCTTCAGGATGCCTCCGATATAGTAAAGACAGAGTTGCGAGATACCGGCATATTCCTTCCCGGCGAACAAGGGCTTCCCCTCTTTCCAGATACTCTGATGCGTGTGCATGCCGGTACCGTTGTCCCCAAAGATCGGCTTGGGCATGAACGTCGCGGTTTTACCATGCCGGCGGGCCACGTTCTTGACGATATATTTGTACATCATCAAGTTATCCGCCGTCTTGAGCAGCGGACCGAATCGGATATCGATTTCCGCCTGACCCGCCGTCGCCGTTTCGTGGTGATGCTTCTCAACGGAAATCCCGACTTTTTGCATCTCCAGAATCATCTCGCTGCGAATATCTTGTTGTGTATCGTGTGGAGGGACTGGAAAGTAGCCTTCCTTGTGACGGATCTTTGCGCCCAAGTTATGGCCTTCTTGCCCGATATTCCAGGCGCCTTCTTCGGAATCGATGAAGTAGTAGCCGCTGTGGCCCGTCTGATCGTACCGGACTTGATCGAAAATGAAGAACTCCGCCTCCGGCCCCCAATAGGAGGCATCGCCGATCTTCGTGCTCTGAAGATATTTTTCCGCCTTCTGCGCCACGAACCGTGGATCGCGATCGTAGGGCTCGCGCGTAATTGGATCGACGACATTGCCGGCGAGGCTCATCGTCGGAACTGCGCAGAACGGATCGAGACAGGCCGTGGTCGGATCGGGGATCATCAACAAATCGCTGTCGTTGATCGCCTTCCAGCCACGGATCGATGAACCATCCAACCCGGATCCGTCCTTGAATAGCCCTTCAGTCAGCTCGTCCACAGGAATGGAGAAATGCTGCCAGGTACCGATCAGATCCACGAATTTCAAGTCCACGATCTGTACCTTGTTCTTCTTCGCAAATTCCAGCGCCTCGCGGGGATTCATTCCGACCCTCCTTCTACACCCAATTTATTTTATGATTGCGATCCTGCCGGTACGCCTTCCGGCGCATTGACCGGCTGGCCCATGAACTGATCGATACTCTGCGTGATGGTCGAGCGAATGGCATCCAGCCTGGCATGATCTTCGATCTTACCCCCCTGCTGATCCGTCACGTAGAACACGTCGACGACTTGGTGCCGGCCGACGGTGCGTAAAGACTGTTGGATATCGTCATCCAGTCCGGTCGAAATCCTGGCCGCATGGACCGACAGACCGAGCTGAAAGATGGCGCGGGTGATGACATACAACAGTCCTTGCGTATCGTCGGCAAACACATCGATAATCGTGAAACGGTCGCATATTCCATTATCGGTCTGCACTTCTGTCGCATGGCGGCTGGCAGGCAGCTGGTGACCGGTATGCATACGGGTCTTTCGGCTCATCAACTGCTCGACCGTCTCCTCGCCCTTCAGCACACGAATGATCGTCTCGGCCACGGACGCACGGCGATCCTCCGGAGGAACACCGGCATAGTCAGGATCGGATGCCTGAAAGGTGTTCACGACAATCCCATCCTCCCGGGTGGTGATCTGGGCATCAAGAATATCAAGCCCCTCGGCCGCCATCGCACCGGCCATTTTAGAAAAAATTCCGGGGGTGAGATTATCGTAGGTGATCACGGTGTATTCGCTCATGCCCAGTTCTTCGTCGAAAGTCTCCTCCACCAGCACGCCTCCCGGTTTCAGCCTTCCGACCGCTCCCAGATGGGCTGCAATCCGCTTCGGCGGGGTCCCATGCAGGTAGCGTATGGGGAACTGGCCCAATTGCGATTCGATCCAATCGGCCCCACCGATCGTTGTATCCGTGAACTCGCGCGCCACTTCGTTTGCCAATTGTTTGATATATTCCGGACCGACCGTCTTCTCCTGTTCGCCCGACAGCTTCGGCAGTGTACGCAGGTAGAGCTGGATCAATAAGGACTGCTTCCATTTGTTCAGAACGCCGGGCGCGACCGCCGCAATATCGGCCAATGTCAGGATCAGCAGCATGCGCAGCATTTCCGGCGTCTTCACCTCTTCAGCAAAAGGCAAGAGAACCTTCTCATCGTAAGGGTCCCGCCGGAAAGCCGTGTTCGACATCAATAGATGTTTGTGCACGAGGAACACCAGCATCCGGGTCTCATGCTCGTCACAGCCCAGCCGCGCTGCCGTCTCCTCCGCAATCGTCTTACCAACTTCACAGTGATCTTCCTTCCGCCCTTTCCCCAGATCGTGCAGGAGTACCGCCAGGTGCAAGAGGTCTTTTCGCCTGATCTCCTGATATACCTCTCCAAGAAGGCTTGGATCGAGGGCGTACTCTTCGGCCTTGGCTACTGCCAGCAACGTATGATCATCCACCGTATATTTATGGTACTGGTTGAACTGCATCAGGCCTCGAAGCACGGCAAAGACCGGGACAACTTTTTCAAGCAAATGGACCCGGTGCATCGCCTCAAGCGTAGGGGCTACCGGTCCAGGTCCTGCGAGGATCTTCATAAAGGCCCGGCTGACTTCAGGGGTCTTGAACGCTTCGTTCGACACGCTATCCATGTGGCTGTGAATCTCGTCCAGCAGACCGGTGTCGATCTTGAGGCGCCGAGACCGCGCCAATTCAAACAGCCGTAGAAGCAGATCCGGGCCATTCAAGACCTTCGCCCGCAATTCGGAGGGAACCGTTAGCTGCCGCCCACTCACTGCAAAGCAGCCGTCCACCATGTTGGTCGGCAGGGAGCGGGACGATCGTCGCTTTGACGGCACGGCCAGGCAACGATCCACAAACCGGAGCAAGCTTTCGTGGAGCCCCATCGTATGCCGGTAATACTGCTGCATGAACTGCTCGACACCCAGGAGGTGTGGTTGATTGAAAAATCCATAAAGAGTAGCCAGCCGGACTTGCTCGTCGAATGATAGGATTTCCTCTGCTCTCCCCGCTTCAAGATGCAGAAAGGCCCGGATGCGCCAGAGAAAATTACGGGCCTCTGTCAACGAAAGACAGTCCTGCCTGGAGAGGAACCCACGATCCGCCAAGTCCTGCAGCGTCGCAGCCTGATACCTGGCCATGCCGGCCCATCGGAGCAGATGGAAGTCCCGCAGCCCACCTTTACTCTTCTTGACGTTGGGCTCCAGGAGATAGACCGTCTTCCCGAACTTCTCATATTCGCGGCGACGTTCCTCCACTTTCTGCTCGATAAAAGATCCTACCTTGCGGCCGACAACTTCCTTCACATAACGGCGATTGAATTCCTGGAACAGATGCGGACTTCCAGTCATAAATCTGGCCGACATCATGGCGGTGCGGATCGTCAAGTCCTGCCCGGCCAGCTCGATGCAATCTTCAATCGTCCGCATGCTGTGGCCGACCTGGAATCCGAGGTCCCACAGGTGGTACAGCACCTCGCTGAACAGAGCTGGCGCTGCCTCCTTCGCCTCCTCACGAAAGAGGAACATGACGTCGATATCCGAATAGGGAGCCAATTCCCTGTAACCGTAGCCCCCCACGGCCACCAGGCAACAATGCCGATCCCCTGCGATCTGCGCCGCCTCCCCGGCCTGCCTCATGGAGTCTCTGTACCGACCGATGAGCAACCCGTCCACGAACTCCGTCAGGGCCGTCATGACGTCGGCCCCCGAGGCTCCCTCCATCAGCCGCTGCCGGAGCGCCTTCCGCTTCCCGGCCAGGGCGGAGCCCGGCGTGGACTCCGCCCCCTGTGAGAGCCTCGCAGACAACTCGCCGTTCGACGCACCTGTCACAATGCGCTTTCCCCCGTTTCGCCGGTTCTGATCCGCACCACGTTGCTAATATCCGACACGAAGATTTTCCCGTCTCCCACGCTGCCGCTTTTCGCGGCGCGCGTAATCGTTTCGATCACTTTCGCCACCTGATTATCCGAAACGTACAATTCGAGCTTCACCTTGGGTACAAAGTCCGTTGTATATTCGGCGCCTCTGTAAACTTCCCTTGTCCCCTTCTGGCGCCCGAATCCCTTCACTTCGGACACCGTCATACCCTGTATCCCTATTTCAACCAATGCTTCCTTGACCTCATCCAACTTGAACGGCTTGATTACAGCTTCAATCATCTTCATGTGGATACCTCCCTCACAGGCTTACCCGAGGACGCTAACGTGACAGCGTCGCTCGGGTCGCCGGTATGATCGTCTGGTCGATTGCGTACGAGCTGGTTATGAATAGGCCTTTTCTTCGTGTTGACTGAGATCCAAACCAGTTTGCTCTTCGTCTGGCGTCACACGGAAGCCCCAAATTCCATGGACAATCATGACAAGGATCCAGCTGACGATCCCGGTAAACACACACACCGAGACCACCATCACAATTTGAGCCCACAGGAGTGAGACGCCCCCGCCATAGAACAGCCCATCAGCGGGAGATCCCATCGCCTTTGATGCAAATAACCCTCCCAAGAGGCAGCCGGTAATTCCACCCACACCGTGAACTCCGACCACATCCAGCGCATCATCGACCACTTTATGGCCCACTTTATTCTTCAAGTACACAGCAATGTAACAGATCACTCCGGCGCTTACACCTACCAGGAGCGCGGGAAACAGGGAGACGAACCCGGCAACGGGTGTAATGGTTGCGAGACCGGCGATCGCACCGGTAGCAGCGCCGAGCATAGTGGGCTTCCCACGATGCGCCCATTCGATAAACATCCACACCACCACCGCGGTACTGGCTGCGATGTGGGTGGCCACGAAGGCGCCCACCGCCTGCGCATTGGCGCCCAACGAGCTTCCCGCGTTGAACCCGAACCAGCCGAACCACAAAAGACCAGTCCCCAACAACGTAAAAGGAAGATTATTGGGAGGCATATGAGTGGTGGGATAGCCCGCTCGCTTCCCGAGAACAATGCAGGCAACCAGGGCTCCCATTCCGCAGGTGGCATGCACGACCGTTCCTCCGGCAAAGTCCAATGCGCCCATCTGACCCAACCATCCGCCACCCCAGATCCAATGGGCGACAGGATAATATACTGCGATTGACCATAGAGTGACAAACGCGAGCAGCGCGGAGAACCTGACTCGCTCTGCGAGCGCTCCGACAATCAGCGCCGGGGTAATGCCGGCGAACATGAGCTGGAACACCATGAACAGCATGTGGGGAATTGTTGTGCCGTAGGTCGGACTTGGGTCAGTTCCCACTCCTCTCAACCCCGCCCATTCAAGGTTCCCGATGACCCCTCCCACATCGGGGCCGAACGATAGACTATATCCGAACAACACCCACATAACACTGCCAATGCAGAGAGTGAGGAAGCAATGCATCAGCGTACCCAGGATGTTCTTGCTCCGGGTCAGTCCCCCATAGAAGAGCGCTAACCCCGGCAGGGTCATCAGCATCACCAGCGCTGAAGAGGTGAGAATCCATGCTGTGTCCCCCGAATCGGCCTTCGGCGCCTCGGCTGCCGCAGCTGCTTCCTCTGCAGCGACATCTGGTACGTACAGAGCCGTCCCCCCTGCCAGCATGAGAAGGCAGATCAGGAGGACCGGCAGAATCTTCTTCATACTGCTCAT
>DATENE010000184.1:0-3181 GCA_035275205.1 Nitrospiraceae bacterium | reverse complement strand
GTGGTGGGTGGTTGTCTTGGCGGTTCTGTTTTTTCGACGTCCGGAGGAGGTTGGCCCTCGACCGAATCCTTTGTACGGGGCTCCGACGAAGGATCCGGATGGATCACGCAGCCGGACCAGACCGAGGCAAGACATATGAGCAAGATCCACGTCAACAAGCCTGCGACCTCATTGCGATATGTTGGTGCGCACCGAATGAGGAATATCTTGGCATAGCTTGATGGCAAAGTGAAGCGACAACCAATGGAGTACATGCTTTATCCTGAACATCAACCACCTGGCTGGAAGTTGATCCTTTTCCTCTGTGCGTGTCTATTGAGTCTCTCGTCACCAACCCTTGCCGAACCGACCGTCCCTACGGAGAGTATGCTCGTCAAAGGATTCTCCTTCACCGGAAACACAGTGATATCGCAAGCCGAGCTGGAAGCGCTCACTCAGCCTAGCGTTGGTCGCTCGCTCACGTTGTCAGGACTTGAAGAGGTCGCGGCCAGCGTCGCCGCTCTCTACAAACAGAAAGGTTACACGCTTGCGACAGCCTACGTGCCGCAACAACAAATCCAATTCGGCGTGGTCACCATCGCGATTTTAGAAGGCCGAGTCGGCGAAATCTTCGTCACCGGCAATCGGCATTATTCGACAGAATTCATTCGAGGCAGGTTTGCCCAAGCCATGGAGGACAAAGTTGTCCGGAACGTGGCGCTCGAGCGTGCGCTGCTTCTGCTCAACGAGTATCCAAACCTCAAGGTCTCCGCGTTACTGGAGCCAGGCGCTTCCACCGGATCAACGAACGTACACGTAAAAGCTGAAGACAAGTTCCCGATTCATGCCACGTTGGATTACAACAACTACGGTTTTAACAGGATCTCGCGAAACCGTTTCGGGGCCGGTATCGAAGTCGGCAACGTGCTGTTCGACGGCGCAACACTGAACCTCAACGGAATCATGGGCCAAGATCCGGACCGTTTGTTGTTCTTCCTCGGAGCCTATGCCGTTCCCATTGGAGTTCACGGAAGCAAACTGGTCCTCTCAGGCTCCGACGGACGATTCGACGTCGGGGCCGAGTTGGCCGCGTTACAGATCCACGGCACCATCAAAACGTACGACATCTCCGTGAACCACCCCTTCATCAAGACGCGATTTCAGACGTTGATGGCCGAAACGGGGTTCGCGTCGAAAGACAGTCGGTTCTTTACGTTGGGCAGTGTTACGGCTGACGACGCAATTCGCCTGGTCAAGTTCGGCGTGAATTACGATCGGCTCGATATGTCGGGCCGAACCTATTTATCTCTATATGGTTTCCAGGGGCTCGGAGAGCTGTTGGGCGGCATGGATAATAATTCGCCACAAGTCAGCAGAGAGGGAGCCGACGATCGTTTCACTAAAGGGACACTGTATGCCGGACGCATTCAGAGTCTCGGCCACGGTGCGCTTCTGGTCCTACGAGCGAATGGGCAAGCCACGACCGCGCCTCTCGTGGTCATCGAGCAGATGCTGTTGGGCGGAGCGGACTCGGTACGCGGCTATCAGCTTGGCGAGCGCTTCGTCGACGAGGGCTATACCGTCTCGGCTGAAATGCGCGTCCCGTTCTTCCCGTCGGTGCTCGGCTCGACGCAGGCGGCAGCCTTCATCGACTATGGCGCTGGACGGTTGCGCAATCCCCAGCCCGGAGAACAGCCCTCCAGCAGCTTGACCGGAACTGGTGTGGGCTTGCAGACGGAGTTGCCTTATTTTTCAACCAGGTTGCGATTCGATGTCGGGTTTCCCATCGGCCCTACGCCGACCGGAGGAACCATTACCGGAGACCGCTCTCCGATCTTCTATTTACAAGCTATTGCACGGTTCTAAGCAACACGCGAGTGATCCTTCTTGGCCAGGGGTAAACAATGATATCCACTGAGATCCGATCTAACTCGTTGGAACAGCAGCATTTCCCAGTGTTCATTCGAGATACCTCCTCCGGGGCATATCGTTTGTATAACGACTTTTCTTTCGGTATGGGCGATCATCTACAGAGAAGGAGCCCTCTGGAACAATGATCAACCGGACACCTCCGCGGATCACAGTCGGTAGCCGATGGCGTGGATTTTCAAATCTGTACCGAGCCCTCTGTGCGGTATTGGCTTTACTGCAGCTTTTCCTGCCCAGCCTGGTCGTGGCCCTTCCAAGCGATGGCAACGTGGTCGGCGGCCACGCGACCATTCAACAGGTCAATCCGCACCAATTGGATATCCAACAGACCACCGACAAGGCCATTCTCAACTGGAAAAGCTTTTCGATTGCAGGGGATGAATCTGTTCATTTTATGCAACCGTCGGTAAGTTCGATCGCGTTGAATCGTGTAATCGGAACCGACCCCTCTGTGATTCTGGGACACCTGCAATCGAACGGCCGCATCTTTCTTTTAAACCCGAACGGCATCCTCTTCGGTGCCGGCGCTCAGATCGATGTCGGCGGATTGCTCGCCACCACTCTGCAAATTCGTAACGATGATTTCATGGCAGGCCGCTACCTCTTTACCCAAGATCCGCTCAAGGGACTCCATACCGTCATCAATCGCGGAACTATTCAAGTGTCCGAGCACGGCTTCGTGTTTCTGGCTGCGCCGGGCGTCTCGAACGAAGGCCTGATTGTAGCCACCCTCGGCCAAGTTGTGTTGGGATCAGGCCAGGTACTCACGATCGATCTGATGGGAGACGGTCTCATCCATTATGCCCTCAGTGGAAAGGTGCTCGATCACGTAGTAGGTGCTGATGGTAAAACACTCAGCTCAGCGGTCAGCAATACAGGCACGATTCAAGCCGATGGCGGGCAGGTGATTTTGCAAGCCAAGGCCTCCGGCGACATTTTCTCTTCCGTCGTGAACCAGAGCGGCGTCATCAGAGCCCGCAGTCTGGAGAGCCATGGAGGAGTGGTACAGCTCCTCGGCGGAGACGAGACCCTTGTCGCAGCGACTGTAGCCGGGGCGATGCGTCCGGCAGGCGAAGTCAGTGGGGCGGTCGTCAATTTCGGCACAATCGATGTGTCTGCCACTCAAGCAGGAGGAGCTTCCGGTTCCGTTCAGATGGTCGGGGAGCGAGTCGGACAGTTCGGTTCGATCGTAGCCACCGGAGCAGAGGGTACGAACGGCGGAGATGTGATCATCGCTTCGACGACACGCACATTGTTGGCAAGCGGCAGCACC
>DATENE010000183.1:0-4594 GCA_035275205.1 Nitrospiraceae bacterium | reverse complement strand
CCTTCCTTGGCCGCATATAGAGCCTTGTCTGCTTGATCGATCAGCTCCAAAGGTGTCCGCGCTCCAAAGACTGTAGATGAAATCCCGCAGCTCACTGTGATCCTCAAGTCGGATACCGTTCGCACCCGGTTCCCTGCCCCTGTTTCGACCTGAATCCGAAGACGTTCTGCGAGCCTCGAAGCTTCAGCCAGCGTGGTGCGCGGAAATATCAAACAGAATTCCTCTCCGCCATACCGGCCAATGCTGTCCGTCAGTCGCAGCCCAGTGCTCAGACAGCTGGCTACCGCTTGGATAGCTTGATCCCCCACCGCATGTCCAAATTGGTCGTTCACGCGTTTAAAATTGTCGATGTCTACCATCAGGCAGCACAGTTCTCTGTCAAGTTTGCGACTCTCGGTAAAAGCCTCCTCAAAATGCCCGTAAAAGGCGCGGCGGTTAAAGCATCCGGTGAGCGAATCCCGAGATGCGAGCCGCTCCAGTTCGTTGTTTTGTCGCAAAATTTCTGCTTGAGCCGCTTCAAGATCCGACACCGTTCGCACCAATGTCCTATTAGATTGTGTCAGCTGCTCGTTCGCGCTCTGGAGTTCTTCCGTACGTTTGTCGACTTGTTTGCTCAATTCATCCAGTTGTCCTGCCACCTCACATGCAAGATCCCATTTTCGACAGAGTGCGGTCGCAAGCTGTAATACTTCAATACTGTTAAACGGTTTCTGGAGAATCAGTAACTTGTCGTTTCGACCTATACGACTTGTGATTTCGTCCCATGGCTGGTCAGAGTATGCCGTACAGATGACCACCTGAAGCCCTGCGTCCTCTTTCCAGAGACGTTCGACGGTCTCCAGGCCGTCCCACCCGAGTGGCATCCTCATATCAACAAACGCTAGCGCATATGGGCGCCCTTCACTCCGAGCCCTCTGCACCAAGGTGAGACCGGCTTGCCCCTGATCGACACAGTCCAGTTCAAACTGTTCGAACGCCTTCGAGAGCGGCGGATCGCCGAACAAGGCCGCCCGTGCTTGAACGAACCGCTCCTCCCCGGCTTTCGCTTCAAGGATTTTGCGAAAGTCCTCGTGGATATCCCGGTTGTCGTCTATCACCAAGACTCGGTTATTTTGATGATCGGCGTCTCTGGTCATGTCTTTCTTTCTGTCCGTGCCGATGGGGTAGCCGTCTTCATTGACGGCCTTCCGCCGGAGTTTCTACTCTTCGACCAGCCATGAACTCATGCATGTCGTTATGGAGGGCCAGCAGATCTTGGGCACATCTCTGTATGGACGTCGCATGCTTTCGTTGCTCTGGATTGAGCGGGCTATCGAACAGCACACTCACATTGCTGATCAATTCATTCATGGGCACGAGGATTTCATGGCTCATGATTGCCAAAAACTCTTCTTTCTGGTGGAACGCTGCTGCAGCATCGCCCTGAGGCAGATCCTTCAGAGTTTCCGCAATTCTGCTGGCCATATTTTTTTGAAGGCGGTCGCTCGCTTCGCGCAATTCGGTCGTGCGCTGGCTCATGCAGGAGGCGAAGCCCTCCATCTGAAGCTTGACCGAGCGCGCCAGATTCCATTTCTTCGTGAGCGAATGTGCCAGCTGGACAACCTCGATGCTGTTAAAGGGTTTCATGAGGATAAGCAGCTTGTCCGTGTTCCCGATTCGTCGGCTCACGTCGTCCCATGGATGATCGGAGTAGGCGGTGCAGATCACGATCTCGAGATCAGGGTCGACATACCAAAGATTCTCGATCGTTTCGAGACCGTCCCAGCCCGGCGGCATACGCATATCCACAAAGGCCATCGCGAAAGGATGGCCCGCCCCGTATGCACTATGAACCATACCACATCCCTCCTGCCCCTGGGCCGCGAACTCAAGCGCGTAGTGCTCCTGTGTAGGAAGGCTCGGTGTCTCTCCAAACAAGGCCGCTCGCGCCTGCTCAAGCGAGCCGGATTCTTGTGCCGGCTCCAATATCTTACGAAAGTCCTGGTGGATGGATGGGCTGTCGTCGATCACCAGAATGCGATGATTGTCAGTCGTTTGTTCGCTCTTCATGCCGCAACCTCCGCCAAGGTCAATGGGAGATCGAGCATGAAGGTGGCACCACGCCCTTCTCCTGCACTCTGGGCTTGTAAAGTCCCGCCAAGATTTTTGGCGGCGAGGGCGGCACTGTGAAGACCAAGGCCATGTCCGGCCTTTCTTGTCGTAAAACCCTGAGCAAACAATCGGGGGAGGTTTTCAGCTGTAATCCCGCCACCGGTATCGCCCACCTCAAATCGCACTGATTTCGTGCGGCCTGCAGGCAACCCGATTCGGACCGTGAGACAATGCGAGTTCGCTGGATATTCGACCATGGCGTTCTTAGCATTGGTGATCACATTCACCAGAATCTGGAGGACATAATGTCGATCCGTCAGGATTGTCGGAACTTGGGCATACTCCCGCACGACTCGGATACCGTACTTCTCGGGCTCAGGCATCCCCATCATCAAGGCTTGCTCCATCAACTCCTCAACCGACGTCGCCTCACGAACATTCCCGGCGTGGGCGATATCCTGCTGCGACATGATCACTTGCTTGATATGGTCGACTTTTTTCACGAGAGAGTCGATTTCGCTCTGGATAGTCTGGTGGCTTCCGCTCAGCGACTCTGCAACCATGCCCAAGTATGAGGGGATCTGCTTACCTTTAGGATCTTCCGTCAGAAATGCCTGTAAATTTCCCTGATTCTCATGAAACATGGAGGCAATCCGGCAAACATCCCCCACCATCGGCTTCTTGAGGGTCTTCAGCAAGGTATCCGTCGACACATTGATGCTGGTGAGTACATTCCCGACGTTGTGCAGCACGCTCGACGCCACATCCGCCATACCGGCTTGCCGCGATGCCTGCACGAGCTTCTGATACAGTTCCTCTTTCTCTGCCTGAATTTTTTTCCGTTCGCTCACCTCGACATGGAGACTCGTATTTGTCGTTTCAAGTTCCTGGTTCTTCTCCAGAATTTTGAAGCGAGAAAGCTCCAACTCGCTGTTCGCCTCCTGGAGAGCAGAATTCGCTCGATCGAGATCAGTGACATCATGAAAGGAGACCAGGGCCCCTCTGACCGTTGACGCATCATCCATAATCGGCACGGTATTGACGATGAACTTTCGCGATTCACCATCAGGCCGCCTAAAAAGAAGAGGCCTATCTGCTTGGGGCTGCTTGTCCATGATCGCCTCGGTCCATGGATGCACCGACACTGTGGCGGGTGACGTAGCCGACTTCCACGACAGGGCGCCGAGGTCGGATCCGATCAACGACGTTAACGGTTTTCCCACGGCTTGGCAGAAACCATCGTTCGCCAAGACGACAAAATCCCGCGTATCGATCATGACCACGCCTTGCGTAAGCGCATCGAGCGCGGACTTTACCCGAGTAGGAATAATGCCGGAGGGATCGAGTTGGCGGAGAGTGCGTTTCATGAAGTAGAGATAGCCCATAAATCCCATGACACTGACAAATGCGAGGAAGCGCACCCACGAATCCGTGAGGAACCATGGAAGATCGGATACGTTCGCTTGGCGAAATACGACCTGGAGCATGCCCCACCGTTGGTCGCCGGAAAAGATCGGAACTTGGAGAAAGTCGAGTGTGGATTCTTCACCGGGCGGCTGGACCGATGCTCGCGTATGGTCGCCAACCTGCGCGACGACCGTCCCGTTTTCCCGGAGGAGCGCCAGCGACAAGATGCCTGAATTCCGCTTGGCTAACGTCTCCATCGCAAACTTCACCGTCTCTATCTGGTTACGCTCAGTCAGCGCCGAGTACTGAACCGCTAACGACTCTGCCAAATCACGACGATATTCAAACACCTGGCGATCGTGGTTTGGCACCAGATCGACGAGCCAATCGCCCGCCAGCATCGCGCTCATCGTCAAACTGACCAGCCCAAAACTCACCCACACTAACGGCGTCACTCGCATTATGCCTTCGGTCTCCTCGTATGGCCCGGCTCTTGCCGATTGGCCGGCTTTGCCGACTTGTCCAACACCCGATCCAGACCACGGAACTGCTTACTCTCCTGGTCATCTTCCTCGCGTGCCTTGAGATCTCGTTTCCGCCGATCTTGTCCACCCACACCCAGCACCGGCAACGGATCGAAATGGCGCCAGGCCGGCATCGAGACGAGGAAACTTGCCAGTAAGGACCCGCCGTGCAGAAGCCACACGACGAATCCCGCGGACAAGGCGATCCCTGAAAACGATGCCACCCGCCCAATGAGGCGCGCCTGATGTTCACGCTCTTCAATCGCCCGTTCGAGGTTGTCGGCCAGTCTGGTCAAATCCGCAGCGAATTTGTGGCCCACCGCCAACATCGTCTTAACTGGATTCGAGAGCGGCTCCAGCTCAAGGGCTGGCTGTTCTTCGAGTACGATATTCGGCTGCTCCACCCTGGCAAGCGTTCGACTCGGCATTGCCACTCGCCGTACTGGATCCTCGGCTGCGCGCGCCACCGTAACCAGTACCGGGGGAGGTGGCAACACAGGCGGCACAACCCCAACAGGGATCGGCCCTGGAGGACTAGGCACTGGTCCCGGGCCTGGTCCTGATCCAGGCCC
>DATENE010000182.1:0-13030 GCA_035275205.1 Nitrospiraceae bacterium | reverse complement strand
ACCGTCATGCCGCAGATTGGATCGATCGACATTTCGCCTCAACGCAAGTGCTGAGTGCTAAGTGTTCTGACTCATCGCAATTCAGCACTCAGAACTTTCGAGTTTACTTCTTCGCATCGGCTTCGAGAATGCTCCGAATGATCGTGATGACATTCTCAGGAGTCATGTTCGCGCCATCGACTTTGATATTGCCATCCAGCAAGATCGACGGAGTGGACGACACCTTAATCCGCTCGCCCCACCGCTTGCCGTCTTCAACAGCCCTGGCCGGTTTTCCGCTGGCCATCCCCTCTTCAAACGCTTTCGGATCGAGTCCAACTTCCCGAATCAGACCTTCCCGAATCGAGCGATCCAGCACACCATCAATTTTGTCCTTGTGGATCGTGCGAAACAAGACCGTCCTCATCTCGTTGCCTTTACCCATCACCTTAGCCTGCTCATACATATCGAATGCCGTCGGCAGCTTTCCGCGAATGACGGGGAACCCGACCATTGTGATCTCCAACTTGGCGCCGAACTCTTTCTCGAGCAACGGCAGCCCTGTTTCATCGAAGTGGTGGCAATGCGGACAATAGAAATCGGCGAACTCGATCAACTTCACCTTGCCGGACGTATGTGTGGACACCTCGCCCGTCAGGACTTCGAACTTGCCCTTCAACTCAGGGGGCGCCGCTGTGGCTAGCGAGCCCCCTAGAACGACAACACTCCATGCAACCGCGCAGACCGCCAAGGCCCACTTCGCATACTGTCTATTCACCATATCAACTCCTTTCTTGAGTCAATGTCGCTCGGGCATTATATCGAATGAGCCGCAAACTTACTCTCTGTTGTACTGTGGCCATGCTAAACGCCTGTCCGACAGTGCCCCTTCTACTGCGGCAACCGGCACTCTCAGACAGGCTTCTAATGCGTACACTGCTTTCCACACTGATCTTGCTCGTCATACTCGCAGGCTGTGCCTCCATGCAGGAAACGGAGGAACGACAAGCGCTCACCTTTACTCAAGTCAAAGCAGCGCCGGATTCCTTTAAGGGTCAATCGGCAGTCTTCGGCGGAAAAATATTGGCATCCCGGCGACAGAAAGACAGCACGAGAATCGAGGTCTTACAACTGCCGCTCGATAAGTCGCTGCCTCCCGGATACGACTTGACCCAGTCACAAGGCCGTTTCATCGCTCTGCAGCGAGAATTCCTCGATCCCGCGACCGTCCCCCCCGGGACCAGAATCACTGTGACCGGCGTGGTATCCGGTTCCATCACACTGCCGTTGGATGAGACGGACTATACCTATCCCGTTATCGATATCAAGCGTGTGCAAGTTTGGGGTGCATCGGAAGACATGGCACGGCGTATCCCTCCCAACTATTATTGGGGGGCAGGTCCCTATTGGGGGCCTTACTGGCGTCCCTGGCCGTATTGGTGAGCGAGAATAGCGGGACTTGCGAGAAAAGCGAGACGAGTCCCAGAATCGACAAGACGCTCTTCGCATGAGTACCTGTCGCGCAGGTCGCGCCTGCCTCACCCGTCGCGCCCATTTATCGGGCCGATCCGACGATCCGCGCGACACGATCATCACGCCCGCCGAGATTCAGATACAGTTGATAGTGAGCCAATGCTTTCGGCAAGTCTTTTCGATGCAATTCGTAGAAGATTCCTAAGTTGTAGTGCGCTTCGGCATAGTTCGGCTTCAACGTGACGGCGCGCTCATAGGACTGCTCCGCCTCGTCAAGCCTATTCAGCTCGGTATAGATGACACCCAGGTTCATATGCGCTTCGGCATATGCCGGGCGATACCGCACGACCTCAAGAAGTTCCTGCTCCGCCTCCAAAGGTCTGCCTTGGCTGCGATGAATAAATGCGAGATTGTAGTGCGCGTCCACGAATGAAGGCTTTGCCGCGATGGCCTGTCTGTACGAATAGGCGGCTTCATCGAGAACGTTGTTCTTTTCCGCCACCCGCCCGGCGAGGTACCAGGCATCAGCATTTTTTGGATCGAGCTTGAGCAGCCGGCCCACCGTCTCTCGCGCCCCGCGGCTATCTCCCTGCTCTTCGTACAACAATGCGAGATTGTACAGGCCCTCGCGGTGGTTCGGATGGACGGCCAGCAAGGCTTGATAGGTCTTGGTGGCCGAGGCGACATCACGACGTTGCTCGTACAGCTTGGCTAAGTCGACATACGAATCGGCATGGCGAGGATCGATTTCAATCGCCCGCTTAAGCGCCTGCTCCGCTTCGGCCGACTTTCCTCGAATCCGATTGACTTGCGCCAAATCGTTCAAGGCATCGGGATAGGCCGGCTTCAGCTTGAGCGCACGAGTAAAGGCATCGGCGGCCTGAGCCGGCTTCTTTTCCTTGAAATAGATCACGCCGAGTAGGTGGTGCGCTTCAGCTGAGGAGGGATTCAGCTCGATAGCTTTTTTCGCAGCCTCGGATGCCGCGGCAAGATCGCCTTTTTTCAGCAGCGCAACGCTTCGTTCGTAGTAACGCTGTGCCTCGTCCGATTGCTCAGCCGCCGCCAGGACTGAGACAAAAGGAGAACCCACGGCCAGGCATAGGGCGAACAGCACAATGGCACTATGCTGGAAAAGACGATTCATGATTGGCCGACCTGCCTGGTTTATTTGGTCTATTTGGTTCATCTGGTTTATTTAGTTCATGAGTTGGTCTGGTTCAATCAAATAAACAAGACAAACCAATCAAATACGATAGACCAAACAGACCAAATGAACCAGACAGCGCCTACGAGCGCTGTCGATTCGAACCAGTGATGGTCTGCTTGAACACCGCGCGGAGGCCGAAGTAGGCGACAGAATCTTTGAGGTTGGAGTACAGCCGCTTGAAGGTTCCCATGTCCGGGTTGGTGACGTATTCCATCGTTAAGGCGATCCGTTCTTCTCCTTCGCCAAGTGGAGTCACCGAATGCCACAGCTTATCTCCATTGAAAATCACGAGATCGCCCGGTTGGGTGATCAGTTCAAGATGTTTGGGCTGTTTGACAGGATCGTCCTTAAACAACTCGCAGACCAGTTTGCATTGCGTCGACTTATCCACGAGCCCCATCAGAATGGTGTAGCGAGCCCCTTTATAGTAGGACGTGTCATAGTGAAACCCGATATGATCCCCCGGCTCCGTATAATAGTAGAGCGCACAGGAATGGGGATCGTTCTCAGGGCATTGACTGAGCTTGGCCCGTGTCAGACGACTCAAGAATTCGATGAAGACTCCAGATCGATAGAGATCGAGAAAGCGTGGAGCCTTTTCCATCACCGTGTAGTAACTCACACTCCCGCCTTTTTTGTGACCGGGAATGTAGTTGCGGTTGAGCTCGCTCTTCACCCCCTGCGCCTGAGGAACAAGATACTCTTCCACCACCGACCGAGGGAGAAATTGCGGGATAAACAGGAATTCGTTCTGGTCCCAATACTCTTGCGAGGCTCGATCGAGATCCAGCCGTTTGACCGCTTCATCCACCGTGTCAACGAAGGAACTGACCATTGACTGACTCATATCGTCACCTTTCCCTCAATCGCCCACAGCAGGATGCTGAAAAAGTCCCTCTTAAGAACTGTGAAAAGTAAGATATAACAGGTGAACCGTAGGACCGTCGAATGCTCTTCCTCTGAAACCTTTCACGTCTCACGAATCGCTGGGCCACGTTCACTGTGGAGCGCTGAACACCGGAGCCTTCACGACTTCCACATCGGGCGGCAATTTGAGATCGAAGAGTGAGTCGCCGAGACCAGTGTTGGGTTGAAGCGACGAAAATTCAAAGTTCGAGACATTGCCGCTGACCTCATGGAGAGAGAGCGTGCGAATGAAATAGGTCTTCGGAAACACTTCAAGCACGATCCGTTGCAACGATTTCCCCGCCTCACCTTCACGCAACTTAGGCAGGAGCGTGAGTAACCGGATTCCTCCCACGCCACGTCCCTTCCCGGGCGTCGGCTCAATGTCGAACGACTCCTCCAACTTCGCTGCCCCCAGTAACAGCTCCAACGGGGCCTTGGAGGCTGCCATTTGTGTGAGCTTCCCCACTAGTACCTGTTTGTGCTCCGGCACATATACTTTAACATCATCCCGATTGACATAGATGTCCTCGACCGATGGGTCGAGATAATTCCACCGTAACCGGCCTGGCTTTTTGATATAGACCTTTCCCGAGGACGCAATAGACCGCTCGAACCCCTCGATCATGGTCTTCTGTGCAAAGTCTGCCTGGAGATCTTTCGTTTTTTCATACCGAGCCTGGAGCTGCTTGACCACCTCCCGCACTTCCTGCAACGCTTTCTCATCACTCTCTTCGGCACCAAGAAACGGCACAGGTAAGAGGACCCACAGACACACCAATGCGAGGCACGCTCTGGCCAGACCAGGTGGGGTGGCCGAGGCGCGCGCTACTCTGTGCGTCCAACGATGGCCTTCGGATGCCGCGCGATGCGAGAGCACCGGGAGCGCCTTAGCCACCCCTTGCCCTCTCACGCCTCCTCGGCTCCCACCGGCCCAGTCCGCCCGACGACCTCTCTCCGTCCATCCCGGCCTGCCGCGCCTACAATGCCCTCGGCCTCCATTTGCTCGATCATCCGGGCCGCCCGAGGATAGCCCACCCGAAGCCGCCGCTGAATCAGCGACGCAGAAGCTGAACCAGTGGACAGGACCAACTCTTTTGCCTGCTCGTATACTTCGCCCAGCCCTTCGTCTTCTTTCGCCCCTTCCTGTTTCAGCGCGATCTGCAACTCCTGGTTATAGGAGGGGGCGGCTTGATCCTTCACGAACTCGACGACGCGGCGGACGTCGTCATCCGACACAAACGACCCGTGCAGCCGCATGACACGTCCAGTCCCCGAAGCCATATAAAGCATGTCTCCACGACCAAGGAGCGCCTCCGCACCGTTGGCATCCAGAATGGTGCGAGAATCGGTCTTCGACGACACCTGAAAAGCAATGCGAGCCGGGAAGTTTGCCTTGATCAAGCCGGTCAACACATCGACCGACGGGCGCTGCGTCGCCAGCACGAGATGGATACCTGATGCGCGGGCCATCTGCGCCAAGCGCGCAATTTTGTCTTCCACTTCTTTCGGGGCCACCATCATCAAATCCGCCAATTCATCGATCATCACGACGATATAGGGCAAGGGCTCCGGCGGAGTTGGCGGCGGTGTGAATGATCCGGGACTGCCGTCCGGAACCGCAGTCTCTCCGGCAGAGAGCCGGTCCTCTTCAGAGAGAAACTGAATGGGCAATTCCGGCTGATCCAGTTTGGCCGCCGATTCCGCCTCCAGCACACCCTGCTTCCCGGCGACTTTTCGATTGTATGTATCGATGTTTCGCACCCCCGCCTCTGCGAGCAATTTGTAGCGCCGCTCCATTTCAGCCACGACCCAACCGAGCCCCCGCGCCGCCGACTTGGGATCGGTGATGACCGGCCGTAACAGGTGAGGAATGCCGTCGTATGTTTGAAATTCGAGCATCTTGGGGTCGATCAGGAGTAGCTTGACTTCATCGGGCCGCGCCGAAAACAGCAAGCTCAGGAGCATCGTATTGAGACTGACGCTTTTCCCGGCCCCTGTGGCGCCGGCGACCAGCAAATGCGGCATCGTTTTTAGATCGGCGATCTGAGGGGTTCCGAAAATATCCTTTCCCAAGGCCAAGCTAAGCTTCGATCTGGCGCGGGAAAACGCTTCGCTCGTCATGACTTCCTTCATCGACACCGTCTCGCGATAGAGGTTCGGCACCTCGATTCCTACCACAGATTTTCCCGGAATCGGCGCGACGATCCGGAGACTGATCGCTTTCAGTGCCAAGGCCAGATCATCGGCAAGGTTCACAATGCGCGCGACTTTCGTTCCCGGCGCCGGCTCAAACTCGTACATCGTCACGACTGGTCCTGGACGAACTTCCGTCACCTTCCCTGCGATGCCAAAACTGAGCAGCGCGCGGGTCAGCACATCGGATTGCGCCTTGATTTCTTCTTCCGTGACACGTCCCAGGGGACCTGACGGTTCGCTCAGGAGCACTGCCGGATCCGGCAAGATATAGTCTCCCGCCTTTGTTTGAGCAGTTACGACTTGTTGGTCCGGCTCGGGTTCGATCGGCTCAGCCGGTTCGGGGGTCGGTCGTCGTGATGGCTGAATGACCGGCCAATCCAATTCCGGCTCTGCAGACGCCTCCGGAAGCGCCTCCTCGATCACCGCACGAATGGATGCAGTGGATTTCTGTCTGGATTTCCGTGGCAACTCAGACACTTCCTCTTCCACCGGCCGATCCGGAATCAACGTACGCGCCCTGTTGAACGCCTTGTTGCCCCAACCGGGAATCCGCCGGCCAATCTCCGACAGAGAGATGGGCGCCGTGAATAGGAGCGAGACGAGTAGTCCCGCGATGATCAGAATGTGGGCGCCGGTACTTGCAAAATACGCTCGTAAACTCTCGGCCAACACTTGCCCAAAGAAGCCTCCCGCCATCCCTCGGTGAATTAAACCGCTGGAGACGGTCGGCACCGCCGTGATTTCGAGATGGAACAGACCGCTGAGAAACAGCAACGCCGCCAGCGAAGCGCCGGCGTTCCGCAGACGGATCGATAAGTCGCTCTGAGTGAAGCAGCGGATACCCAAGAGGCCGAGCAGAAGGGGAAACAGGTAGGCAGCCCCGCCGATCGACCAGAACAAGGTGGATGCGAAGAATGCGCCGACCGATCCGATGAGGTTTCTGGGAGGAGGCGACGAAGCAGTCCCGGCCCTGAGTTCCCCTGGGACAAAGGACAGCAAGCTCAGCAGCGTCAAGAGCGCCAACGCGATCAGGACGACTCCGATCACTTCTCGCTTGATGTGTGAGGGGGGGGCAGCGGCGCTGCGGGCCTCGCCCCGCTTGGCCGAACTGGTGACAGCCATGATCGCGATGCTAGCACAGGGAAACGGTCATTTCAAACGAAGAGGAGGGGATGGAGCCTGATGATCTTCTGTGCTCGCGCAACCCGCAGTATCAGAAAACCCTCGTTGGACACGCGCAGTGGGAGACCATCTAGCCTGCCCTCATAGGGAGTAGATAAGTTCCTTCTCCACCGGGGTCCATTGCGTGCATCAATGCTTCAATGCTCCCGCACTTGCTGATACAGATCGAGCCGATTAATGACGCCCAGCAGCACTCGGGTCAAGGCAAAGTATTCGTGTAAAGCTTCGTCCGACAGACTATAGATCGACTTTCTTCTGGCTTCTCGAAGCGCTGGAAGATCCTGTTCTTGAAGCAGCGTGATGGCGCTCTGCGTAAATTCTTTATCCCCCGCGACACCCCAAAAATCCCCGCCGAACTTTGGGATGCGGTTGATTGTTTGCAGTACTTCGGTACGAGATTTTTTCGTGGGACCTGCGTCTTCAATTCGCTGGCGTTTGAGACTGCCATCGACAGATTTGCGAATGGACTCGGGTAAGGATGTCCGGTCGACCGCTTTGATTGCTTTGAAGCTGTCTTCCGTCAAGCTGAGGGATAGCAACGCCACCGCCGCATGTTTCGTCGCGGATTCCTTCGAGTTTAGCATTCGAATCAACGATTCGTCCGCTGAAGAGCTTGGCAGACTGCCATACATAAAAATGGCGCCGGTTTCACGGTCGAGTGTCATGGCATGCTGTGGCACAAACCCCTTTACTTCTGGAGCCATCAAGTAATGCTCTACCAGAGGCGTGATATCCATCCCTCGGTGAAACAAGAATAAGGTGGTGCGAATATAGGAAGACGAGTCCAAATCTTTCAGGTCGGCCTTCGCAATACCCAAAGAGGCCACTTCCAAAGACGTTGTGGACGTATCCAAGCTAAGGAGTAAGGACGCGGCATCGAATACGAAGTATCCGTCTTGTTGCTCTGCCACGATGAGCTGCTTCAGGCAGTCTATGCCCTGTGGCCCCTGAGACTTGACCGACTTCCAGAACCGATCCATCTGGGCGGACTTGGTCTCTCGCTCCTTCTGTGTAATCTGGGCGGGGTGGAATCCATAGATATCGGACTTCTCTTTTTGGAGTTGGGCGCAGACAGATTCCTTGGCGGCACCCGCCGGACCCCCATGCAAAGTGACCAACAGCCATCCCATGAAGGCCACGACAATCGTGGCCCTTTGAAATATGGCGGTTGTGCTGACATGAATCACGTTTGGGTTCCTTCCGCTCAAGGCAGAGATAGATTCAGTAGGAAGCCTAGCACGAGGATGATGAATCACCCAGGGAATAGCGGTCTGCGAAAAGCAGGCGGAGCTTGTTGCTGGTATTGGACCAGACCATGTTCAAGACCAGAGACGATGGAGTGGAATAGATCCTTCTCGGAACGATTTAAGGAAAAGGTAGCAGAAAACCTAGGATACGCCACTTCCTAACGGTCCTAAGCTTTGGCCTGCTTTGAAGATGGCATCCGGCGGGTCAATTCGATGAACTGCCCAACCGAGAGAACTTCTGCGCGGACGGCTGGAGAGAGATTGAGTGAATTCAACGCATCTGTTACTTGCTTCTGATCATACCTTTCATCCTTGAGTGAGTTGATCAGCGTTTTTCTCCGATGGGCGAAGGCCGCCTTCACGAGCGCACGAAATGCGGCTTCTTCCTGCTGACTGAACCCTGTGCGTTCTCTCGTGCGCAGCAAGACTACCGCGGAGGCCACTTCCGGCCTGGGACGGAAACATTGGGCTGAGACACGAAACGATTTGGTGATCTCGGCTGCGTACTGCACCATCACTGAGAGCACCCCATAGTCCGACTCGCCAGGCCCTGCCACCAATCGATCGGCCACTTCGTCCTGCAGCATAAGTATCATCCGGGGGAACAGGCCCCGTTGGTCGAGTAGCTTAAAGAGCAACGGAGTGGAAATGTAGTAGGGCAAATTGGCTACGACAACCGTCCCGATCGGCAGACTCTCGACCGGATAGGCCAGCGCATCCTCACAGACCAGATCCACATTCGGAAGCTCCGCCTGCCTGGTTTCGAGATAGGCATGGAGCCGTGGATCTAATTCGATCGCCGTCACACGACCGGCTGCGCGGCACAACGCCTCGGTCAGGATTCCGCGCCCCGGACCGATTTCCAACACGTGGTCGCTACTGTTCAGTTCCGCCAACGCAATGATTTTTCGCACGATGTTGAGATCGATCAGAAAATTTTGGCCGAGCCGTTTGTTGGGTGGAGGGAGACCGGGGACCGACACCGTCAATTCCCACCGGAAGGACGAGGAGCGGCCTGCGTATGTTGCTTCGCCAGATCGGCCAGCGGGGTTCTGAAATAGTCGATGAGATCGGTAAACTCTTCCACCAGATCGTTGGTAAAAGAAGGTCCTGGCTGCAAGGCGGCAAACCTCTGCCCTTCTTTCTGGCCCAGGGTCTCGGTAATGAGAGTACTCGTCCTGACTTTCCATTTCGCCACTCGCTCGGCTCCGGCAACAGTATTGAGCGTCTCCATCGTGTCTTGGAGAATGGTGTCCAATTCCTTCAACTGCTTCTGAAGCATGTGATACGCCGCGTCCGATTGGTTGGTCATCTCAATGACTCCTGTCTATCACCGTCTTTTGACTAACGTAGCGGCCAGCGTGATCGCCTCGACCAGACTGCCGGGATCTGCGATGCCCTTCCCGACGATATCGAACGCGGTCCCGTGATCGACCGAGGTACGGAGAATCGGCAGCCCCACCGTCAGGTTCACGCAGGTTCCGAAAGCGACAAGCTTTAAGGGAATGAGCCCTTGATCGTGGTACAGAGCCACCACACCATCGTATTCACCTCTTGCCGCCTTGCCAAACAGGGTATCAGCCGGCAAGGGATCACTGGCGCGAATGCCCTGCGCTTGCGCCGCGCGAGCCGCCGGGAGAATGACCCGCGCCTCTTCGTCGCCAAACAGTCCATGTTCTCCGGCATGAGGGTTCAATGCAGCCACACCGACCCTCGGTTTCTTAATTCCGAACAGATCCTTCAACGCCAGATGAGCCAGTCTGATGGCTCTCTCGACCTTGGCCTGGGTGAGAAGCGCCGGCAAGTCCTTGATCGCGACGTGGGTTGTCACAAACATGATTCGGAGCGGTCCGCCGATAATCATCATGCCGGACTCCTGTGTCTTGGTCAGGTCTGCCAGGAGTTCTGTATGACCGGGGAAATGACAGCCGGCCATGTTGATCGCTTCTTTATTGATCGGCCCGGTGACGATTCCGTCAATGCAACCGAGTTGCGCAAGCTCCACGGCTTTCTTGATGAACAGCACGGACGCCGCTCCGGTTTCAATCGCCGCAACTCCTCGCGTGAAGCGTCCAAGCGGATTTTCGAGCGGGTCCAGCACGGCGAGATGGTTCGGCCGAGGAGTCACTGTTTCGTGACCTTCCACACGAATCACGTTCAACTTGAGTTTTAGGTTCTTGACCGTCTGCTGCATAACCGGAAACGAGCCGATGACCAGCGCACGGCAGAGTCGCTGCACTTTACCCACAGCCAACGTCTTCGCAATCACCTCGGGCCCTATCCCAGCCGGATCCCCCATAGTGATCCCAAGAAGAGGTTTGTCTGGTTTGTTGTGTTTCTTTGGTTTCTCTCGTTGGAACTGCATTGATTTGCTCCCCATCGAAACATCTCACCAACTAAAAATAAACCAGACGGACCCTTCCACCTACTCACCAACCATAGAGATACACCACATACCCTATATAAAGAATGGCGCTCCCGCTCAGCAACCAGGGCCGCCAGAGAGCGCCCCACGCAGCCTGCGCCAATAAGAAGGTGGCCGCGGCCACAGCGAGTACCATGGTAATCAATGCCGTCGGCGCCAGCGTCCAGTCCGTACCCACAAGCCCGATCGAGACCGGAATTGTACCCTGAAAGACGATCGCGCCGGTGACATTCCCTACCGCCAGCCGATCCTTCTTTCGGTAGAGCCAGAGAAAACTGTTCGACATCTCAGGCAGCTCGGTCGCCAGGGGCGCGACCAGGAGGGCCAAGATCAATGGAGAAATCGACAAGGCCCCCGCAATCGTTTCAGCGGCGAGTACGAAGAGATGCGCCCCGAGCGCGAGCCCGGCCAGGCCAAGGATTCCTTGAACACCGATAAGTCCAAACGACGGAACTGCCGCCTTTCTGGCAAACAGTAGCGGTTCAAGCCCGCTCTCGCCCCCCTCCTCATCAGTCTCGCTGAACTTCAGCTTCACGTAATAGAGATAGAGCCCCACCAACCCGACGGCAGCGACGGCATGCACCAGCCGAGACGGAATAAATACACAGGCCAGCGCAACGCTGTAGGCCACCACAAAGAAGGAGAGATCGCCCTTCACGTCTCGATAGTTCAACCGGAAAGACGCAGTCCGCTTCCCCAGCCCTGCATAGACCATCAGCAAGATAGCCAGGATGGGAATCACCAGGGTAGTCAGCATGAAGGGAGCGCCGAGAATCGCGCCCAACCCCACCTCCGCTTCGGCAGGGCTGTCCCCAAAGAAAATAGCAATGATGGGGATCGACGTTTCAGGAAGTGTGGTGCCGATGGCTGCCAACACACCGCCGATCGCGCCTTCGGACAGATTGAATCGCTTGCCCAGCCACTCAATGGCGTTCGTGAAGAGTGCGCAGGCGCCCAAGGTCACCGCGACGGATACTAGAAACAGCAGTGTATAGAGGAGGACCGTCATCCCCGGCCCGTCGGCCGATCTACCCGCTGTTTGGCATAGGCGAGGACCGCGTCTTCGAGCACTTCCTTCACCGGACGGCCCGTTCGTTCGGCGATCCGTTTGCAATCGAGGTACTCCGGAGCCGCCTTGGCCGTCGTCTCGTTCACATCGGCGATCTTCATCCGAACAACTCCCCCACGCACTTTCACCGAGACAAACCGTCGAGGAAGGATCTGTCGCATCACCTCACAAATCCGGACTCCCAATGTCGTCGTTTCCTGAAACAAGACATCGAGAACCCGGTCCAGCTGCGCGGGAGCCGCCAGACAGGTCAAGATGATGCCGGGCCGTCCACGTTTCATGATGACCGGCGCCAGCGTCACATCGAGCGCCCCACACGCGAATAACTGCTCCATGACATATTCATACGTCTGCGGGTTCACATCGTCGAGATTGGTTTCAAGCTGCAGCACGGCATCCCGTTCGCGCGCCTGTCGAGACGACGGTCGCGCGAGAAACACACGCAAGGCATTCGGCCAGCCGTCGGGATCGGCATCGCCCGCGCCATAGCCGATAGCTGTCGGCGTCATCACCGGCATGGGACCGAACTCCGATGTCACCGTGCGCAGCAGCGCGATGCCGGTCGGCGTGGTGAGTTCACGCGGAGGGCCTGCGCTGTATATCGGAATCCCTTTTGCCAAAATGGCGACCGCCGGACCAGGCGCCGGAAGGATCCCGTGAGCCGATTGCAGCGTCCCTGTTCCAACGTTGATGGGAGAGGCCGTCACACGAGTCACGCCCAACAGATCGCAGCAAATCAGCCCACCAACGATATCGACAAACGAATCCAGGACCCCCACTTCATGGAAATGGACGTGATCCTTGGCCACGCGATGGGCATGCCCTTCCGCTTCGGCCAATCGATCGAACACCAATCGGCTTTGTTCCTTGATCTTGTCGGGGAGCCTACTCGCACCGAGGATGGCGTGGATCCGATGAAGCGAGAGCGGCTTGCGCAACCCTGAGGTGATCACGACGTCCACTTTCACGGCATGGATCGCCCCTCGATGCACCCGCCGCTTTCGTAGCGTGAACCCTGAAAGTCGGAGTCGCTTCAGCCCGCTCACCAAGTCGGGAAACGGCACTCCCACATCCACGAGCGCGCCAAGGATCATGTCGCCGCTGATACCGGAATAACAATCGAAATGGAGATGCGCGCCCACGTGTGTCCTTTCGCTAGACCGCGCCCATCTTACCCAAGCCACGCACGAACGGCAATCGGCTCTTGGAGGCGAGACTCGCGAGAGGTGTGAGCCCTGTCTCTGCCAGTCGCGCTTTTCCCGCAAGTCGCTCCCGTCTCGCCCGTTGACAGCCTACCGACGCTATGTTATCCCCACTGGTCTCGCCCACCGATCGGGCACTTC
>DATENE010000181.1:0-4153 GCA_035275205.1 Nitrospiraceae bacterium | reverse complement strand
AGGGGCAGGGAACCGGGTGCGAACGGTATCCGACTTGAGGATCACAGTGAGCTGCGGGATTTCATCTACAGTCTTTGGAGCGCGGACACCTTTGGAGCTGATCGATCAAGCAGACAAGGCTCTATATGCGGCCAAGGAAGGGGGGCGGAATTGTGTCATGACTCACCAGTACGGGGTTGAAATCAGGTGGCCTCAATAAGCAGACTCAACAGCCTCAAGTGGGAAATCCACGACCACCCGTAGCAATTTCGTCCGAAAAAGACTGCCCCCTTGTAGAATCCACACGAAAGGGTACCCCCCCTCGGAACTTCCAGGCAAGGTAAGCCCCGCCTCGTTGCTTCGCGCGCCTTTCTCGCTTGGCGACTGCTCGATTTCGTGACGAACCGTCATGAATAATCTTGGCTGCCACCCCTTGCACTCCATCCAAGTTCCCGCTACAAGATCCCTCCATGGTTCCTACCGTTGAATGGAAAGACGGTGCCGTACGGCTGCTCGACCAGAGCCGTTTGCCCGAGTCCGTCGAATTTCTAGACTGTCGGGATTACCAGACCGTCGCCGATGCCATTCGCGGACTTAAAGTAAGAGGGGCTCCGGCGATCGGCGTGACCGCGGCGATGGGGGTTGCGCTGGGCGCCCAGACTGTTACGGCATCCGACTATAAAGCCTTTGCTCAATCGGTGCTCACGATTTGCGACCACCTCGCGGCGACCAGGCCGACGGCGGTCAATCTGTTTTGGGCGATCGAACGAATGAAACGTCTGCTCGCCTCGTTACACACAGAGCCCATTCCATCCATCAAAGCTGCACTCTTGAAGGAATCACAGGTCATTCTGGATGAAGATATTGCGCTCTGCAAGGCGATGGGACGGCACGGAGCAGAACTCATCGCGAGTGGCCAGACGATCCTCACTCATTGCAATGCCGGTGCCCTGGCGACAGCCGGCTATGGTACGGCATTGGGTGTGATCCGAGCGGCTTGGGAGCAGGGGAAACATATTGAAGTTATCGCAGACGAAACCAGGCCGGTCTTGCAAGGCGCTCGACTCACAGCGTGGGAACTGATGCAGGACAAGATTCCTGTGACACTGATTACGGACAATATGGCCGGCTCACTCATGCGTCAGGGGAAGATTCATCTCTGCGTTGTGGGGGCGGATCGGATCGCTGCGAACGGAGATGTGGCCAATAAGATTGGGACCTACTCGGTCGCAGTACTGGCGAAAGCCCATGGGATTCCCTTCTATGTCGCCGCGCCCTATTCCACGATTGATTTGAAGACACAATCGGGAGCGGACATTCCAATTGAACAACGTAATCCAGTCGAAGTGACCACCATTCACGGAATTCATCCCGTGGCACCAGCCGGAGTCGCGGTCTACAATCCCGCGTTCGATGTGACGCCAGCGGAGTTGATCACCGGCATCATCACCGAACGGGGCGTCTTCAAGCCGGGCGAACTCGCCACACAGTTCCAATCATAGTATGTCCCAAAACTGCCGACACTTAATTTGTTCCAAAGCGACTAGCATCGCCGCAAGGCGGCTCTCTACACCCAGCTTCAGGTAAATATGTTCAATGTGCTTATGGATAGTACGCACGCTGAGACTCAAGATCGCAGCGATTTCCGGATTGGATTTGCCATGGACGATCCAGCCGAAAATCTCTGTCTCTCGCAGGCTCAAGCCGAGATGCGCGAGCTGTGCCGCAGGGACTTCCGTAGAGTTTTCCTCTAGAAATAACAGGCTGTAGCCATTCTCCGGCACCATTCTCACGGGCAAGTGCCGCGCGCCGTGGTCAATAACCAGTGGCCCAATTTTGTCGGGCTGTTCATCCGGCCGTCATCTTTTTCCACCCTTGCAAGCCCATTATCAGCCACTTATAATGCGCCAGGCAATTTCCCATGCATCAAATTAGATTGGAGGAAGACTTCAAGCGATGAGTGAACGAACATTAGCCATCATCAAGCCGGATGCGGTGAAGAAGCATGCGATCGGCGACATTATTTCACGTTATGACAAAGCAGGCCTGAAGCCAGTGGCCATACGCATGATGCAGTTCTCCAAAGCGACGGCCGAGGGGTTTTATGCCGTGCATAAGGCCCGCCCGTTTTTCGATGGTCTCTGCACGTTTATGGTGTCCGGTCCGGTCGTGGTGCTGGTCCTGCAGGGTGACAACGCGATCAAGAAGAATCGGGAGTTGATGGGTGCGACTGATCCGGCCAAGGCGGAGGCAGGCACAATTCGGAAGGCCCACGGGGCGAACATCGAATTTAACGCCGTGCATGGGTCGGATTCGCCGGAGACCGCCAGGTTCGAGATTGGATACTTTTTCCCCGGAATGGACTTAGTCGGATAGAGAGGCCTGTCGGTCAGCAGCCTGCTAAAAGGGAGCGCGCATGATTCCTACAGACCTCCGTTACCACCAAGAACATGAATGGGTGCGAGTCAGCGGGACGCAGGCGACTGTCGGTATCAGTCATTTCGCCCAAGATTCGTTGGGCGATATTGTCTTTATCGATATGCCAAAGGTCGGCGCCGTCGTCAAGGTTGGGCAGCAGATCGGTGAGGTCGAATCGACCAAGACGACCTCCACGATCTATACACCTGTGAGCGGCACCATTGCCAAAGTCAATGCCGACTTGAAAGACCACCCGGAAGTGGTGAATTCAGATCCCTATGGCAAAGGCTGGATGGTAGTAGTCGATCTGTCGAGCGCAAGCGAGGTGGATAAGCTGATGACCGCTGCTCAGTATGAAGTCTTTCTTGCCGGCCAGAAACATTGAACCATTGTGTGATTGGATCATTGGCAAGTTCTCGCAATGAATCAATCGCCAATGAGCCGATGACTCAATGACGTCCCAGAAGCACATCGCAGTGCTCGGCGCTGGACCTGGTGGCTATGTCGCCGCGATCCGGGCGGCCCAGCTTGGCGCCCGCGTGACGGTTATTGAGTCCCATGCGCTTGGCGGCGTCTGCTTGAATTGGGGCTGCATTCCCAGTAAGGCCCTCTTGTCGGTCGTCGAGCTTGGCGACAAGGTCAAAAAATCAGGGGACTTGGGACTGCTTGTCCAAGGACCAATCACCTACGATCTTGCCCGGATGGTCGCCCGGAAGAATACGGTGGTGGCGGGTCTTGTGAAGGGCGTGGCGACACTCTTTAAGGCATGGAATATCGAGCATGTGCAGGGAACCGGCTTGCTGCGAGATCGGCAGACGATCATCGTGACTGGAGTCGATGGCGCGGTACGAGACATTCAAGCCGACGCAATCGTGGTTGCCACTGGATCGTCTTGGCCCAACCTGCCCCAGTTCCCGATCGACGGCCAGCAACTGCTCACCAGCCAGCAACTCCTGGACCTGGATCGTATTCCTGCAGGTCTGCTGATCGTCGGCGGGGGTGTCGAAGGATGCGAGTTCGCCGCGCTTTTTAGTGGCCTCGGGACGAAGGTGACGATGGTCGAGCTGATGGCGCGTGTGCTTCCTCTGGAGGATGAGGATGTCTCATCGACGATGGAGCGGGAGCTAAAGAAACGCGGCGTGACAGTCCTGACCGGGACCACCGTCGAGAAGCTAGAGCGCTCACCCGCTGCCATCACTGTGCATTTCAAAGATGGCACCCAGGTCGTGGCTGAGAAGGTACTGGTGTCCGTTGGTCGCGGAATGAACAGTCGAGGCATCGGACTCGAGCAGGTCGGGGTGCAAACAGGACGGCGAGGAGAGATTCTCGTCAACGAGCGGATGGAAACCACCGTGCCGGGGATCTATGCTATCGGCGATGTCGTCGGCAAGGCCATGCTGGCGCACGTCGCTTCGGCGCAGGGGAAAGTCGCGGTCGAGAATATTATGGGGCATCAGGCAACAGTTCGCTATGATGTCATCCCTGCCGGAATTTTTACCCTGCCGGAGATCGGTCGTGTCGGTATGACGGAACAGCAAGCGCGAGAACAAGTCCAGGCTGCCGGGCAAGATTCCAACACGGTACTCAAGGTTGGGCGTTTTCGATACGCGGGATTGGGGAAGGCACAAGCGACAGGGGACACGACGGGGTTGTTCAAGGTTATTGCCGAGTCATCGAGCGGCAAGATTCTTGGTGTGCATATCGTCGGAGCTCACGCAGCCGATCTGGTGCATGAAGCGGCCTTGGCAATGCAAGT
>DATENE010000180.1:0-7534 GCA_035275205.1 Nitrospiraceae bacterium | reverse complement strand
GCCTTTCGCAGTCTGTTCATGTCAGAAGGTTCCATTTTCAAAATGGAAGAGGCCATTCTCTCCATTTTGGCCGGTGACGCCTTTGGGAAGTCCTCGACTCGTGTCCCGATCTTTCTGTTCAAGATTGCATATTATCTCGTGTACCTGTTCAACTTCAGAGAGAATTGGGTGGCCTACCGGCGGCGCGTCCGTGGCGTACCTAAGACCGTCACCGAGGTGAAAGACTATGCCGTTCACCGACCGTCATAGCCGATTCTGATCGAGGAGTCCTACGTGGGAATCAGCGAGGCACAACGATCCGTTCCATCCGGCCACCTTGTCTCGGAAACAGCCGCTCGCCTTGCAGTCGCGTATGTCGAGGCCGACACGCTCGACTCGTGGCTCGCCGCAACGAATACTCATCTCCTCGCCGTCATTTCGTTTGGCCAGCCGCTTCCCGAACAGTATTCATGTCTTCTCGTGACACTCGACCTCCCACAATTGTATGGCCCTCCGATGGTCGAAGTCTGGAGTTCGGATCAGCCGGTCCGGACGCAGCAGATCAACGGCCTGACTGTGGCCATGAGCGGAGACCTTCTGATGGGTTCGATCGTCCTCGACGAACAACCAGGCACATCCCTGGAAACCACCGCCTGCGCAGCGTATCGGAAATTACTTCACCAGCTGCGCGGGCTCGGTTACCCGCACCTCTGGCGTGCATGGAATTATTTTCCTCACATCAACGAGGAATCGCAGGGTCTCGAGAGGTATCGACAATTCTGCGTCGGACGGTACCAGGCCCTGACGGAGTGTCTCCAAGACTTTCCAGAATCTCTTCCGGCCGGCACCGCTGTGGGAACGAGATCTGGTCCTTTTCAGGTGTACATGCTCGCCGGCAAGCATCCGGCGACGCATCTCGGCAACCCTCGGCAACTGAATGCCTATGAGTATCCAACCATCTACGGACCGCGCAGCCCGTCGTTTGCCCGCGCAACCTTTTATCGAACTGAGACGCGCTCACAACTCTATATTGCCGGAATGGCGAGCGTGGTAGGACATAGCAGCCGGCATGTGGGGCTTCCGGAGGAACAGACCCACGAAACGATGCAGAATCTCAGAACTCTGCTCGGTCATGCCGAGGGCGCGGTGCGCTTACAATTCACCGGCGCACAGAGCGAGGCCCTCTACAAAGTGTATGTGCGAAATGCGGCCCACCTGGCCAAGGTCCGTGCGGCCCTCCGCAGCGGCCCATTGTCCTCAGAACAGGTCTTGTTCCTGCAGGGAGAGCTCTGTCGCAAGGAACTGCTGGTCGAAATCGAAGGACTGATCACTTCGGACTGATCACAATCCATGCTGCCCCATTCATGGTCCTCTCATCGTGTGCCACGTGTCTCCGTCATTCCAGGAATCATTCATCATGTTCACGAGTAACAGCAACGGTCAACACCTCGCCAATTGGAACGGGGATGGCAAGCCCGTTCCCCTGCAGTTTTACTTCACGATCGACTGTGATTGGGTGCCCGGATCTCAGGTCGGACTCGAAAGGCTATTAGCCTTCTGTGATCGAATTCACCTCAAGGGGACAATCTTCTTCGCCGGCCGCTTCGCAGAAGCGTACCCACATCTAGTCAGAAACTGTCGCGACCGAGGGCACCAGTTGGGAACACACGGATGGGCCCACGGAGGGCTGGAAGAGGATGAAGACTTCCGTAGTGCCGTCTATGAGCAACAACGCCGGTGGATCCGTCAGGCAACCGACGCAGTAGAAAAGGCCGCCGGAATTCGTCCCGTCGTCTTTCGGGCGCCCAATCTCTGGATCGGCGAGACCACCCTCCGTGCCCTCGAACACGAAGGTTATCGATATGATTCCTCCATTCCGGCCAGGCGATTCGACATGGGATTCGGACGGGTCCACTATCTGAAATACTTCTGGTCCCCACTTGAACCGTATCGGCCATCGCGAAACAATTTGGCGTCACCAGGGAAAAGTCCCTTGATCGAAGTCCCCCCGTCCTCGTGCCTCTTTCCGGTCAACATGGCGACGCTACGAACGCTCGGTCTACCTATAGTCGAACGCATGATTCGCTGGATCGGCCGCCGATCGCGCCACCTTGTCTTTTACTGTCATCCCTCTGAATTCGTGTCCGCGAAGGATCAGGTGTTTCCAGACACGATGTCTAAGTGGAATCAGAAAGGTATGTGTCCGGCAAACCTGTCGATCTTGGAGGCATTACTCGACTGTGTCCTGAAGCACGAATACAGGCCGACACAGATGATGGAGACCTCCGTCCGTCGGCTTGACTTGGAGCAACCAATCGGACTACAAGCAGGCAGATTCCAGTCGAATCGAACTTATCGAGAGGAGGGACAGCGATGAAGCGAATATTATCTGGCGTGGCCGTAGCCTGCTTAGTGGTGGCAGTTGTCGCAGGCTGCCGAGGCGGCGGACAAATTTACAACGTCAAAGATGCTCCCGTTCAAACGGCAACCGGCAAGGAACCGAGTCCGGAAGATGTGCAGAAGGCGATTATTCAGGCAGGAGCCGCACTAGGATGGACCATGGCTGTTGTGAAGCCCGGCGAGATCATGGGTACCCTCAATATCCGTAGCCACCAGGCCATCGTCACCATTCCCTACACGAGCAAGACCTACAGCATCCTGTACAAAGGCAGCACCAATCTCAAATATGATGCCGACAAACAAACCATCCATGAAAATTATGCCGGCTGGATTCAGCGATTAGATGGAGCCATTCGTTCCCGGCTGACCGCCGCCGGCATGTAACGACATCAAGAAGGAGGCTCAACGTGATCGTTGGGCCTCCTCCAGATAGACGCACCCTCTCAACGCAGCCGTTCGCACATCCAAACGGGGAATCAAATCAACCTTCAGGACAAGAGACCCGTGAAATTTGCAGAAACTACTATGGCTGGATAGAGAATCTAGATCACACAATCCGTACCCGGTTTATCGCCGCTGGACCGTGAGAGGCTGTTTGTTACTTTTCCCTCCGTTCATACGAACGCTCGAACCTGCGAGCACTCGATAGAGTCCTGCTGGGTACATGCCTCGCGAGAGTAATTTCCAGGCCACCATCCGTGTAATCCGCGCAATATCCAGCACGGGCCGGAAATGGCTGGGACGGGGACCCGCTCGAAGCCGGACGCTGATCGATACATTTTGACAAGGCCATCCCCGTCTGGCCGCTTCGATCACAATTTCACTTTCAAAAACGAAGCTCCGGCTTCGATCATGTTTGAGCGTCACCTCACGCAGCAACCCGGCCGGATACAGCCGAAATCCCGATTGACTGTCTTCGATCGGCTGCCCCGCAGCCCAGCCGATCCAGAAATCGGCGATTCGGTTTGCCCCATACCGCCAAAATGAAACTCTTCGTTGATCGCGCCGTCGGGCGCCAACGAGAAACGCGCTTGGATCATCCAGAGACCGCTTCACGAAGAAGGGAATCTCTTCCGGCGCATGTTGCCCGTCTGCATCCAGCGTGATCACGCCGATGGCCCCTTGGGTCAGCGCATGCTCGAAGCCACGTGAGAGGCTCCCAGCCTTTCCGCAATTCTCTTCATTGCGCAGAACGGTCACATCAAGATCGCCAACGGCACGAAATGTGTCGTCCGTGGATCCATCGTCCACCACAACCACGTGAGCGCACTGTTGTCGAGCGCGGATCGTCACATCACGCACCGTCTCGGCTTCGTTGTAGGCCGGAATGACGACCCAGTATGAACAGGCGGGATCGCGCGGCTGTGTCACGCCATACCTCCGTTGACACCAATGATCTGGCCTGTAATGTATCCGGCTTCCTGAGAGACGAGGAACGAAACCAGCGCCGCGACTTCATCCGGCGTACCCACTCGTTTCATCGGTACCAACGCTTCGATCTGTTCCGGTTTGAACGCGTCTCTTGTGGCCGGCGATTCGATCAAACCGGGGGCGACGACATTGACGGTGATGCCTCGTGATGCCAATTCGATCGCTAATGATTTGCTCGCCCCGTGCAACCCAGCCTTTGCCGCAGCATAGTTCGTCTGACCACGGTTACCAGTTATACCCGCTAACGAAGAGATGGACACGATCCGCCCCCAGCGCGTACCGATCATTGGCAGCAACAGTGGTTGCGTCACATTGAAAAATCCATTGAGTGAGAGATCGATGACTCTCGTCCACTGCTCGCTAGTCATCCCAGCCATCGGCGCATCGTCATGGACTCCAGCATTATTCACGACGACTTGGATTGGTCCATCCTTCAGCAGCGTTTCGAGTGCATGACGCGTGGCACCCCCATCGGTAATATCAAAGCTGATACTCGATGCCGACCCGCCATCAGCCCGAATCTTCTCGACCACTTGCTCAGCCGATTCAGGATGCCGATGGGCATGCACGATCACGGTATACCCATCCGCCGCCAGTCGTTCAGCAATGACCGACCCGATGGCCCCACCGCCTCCTGTCACGAGTGCGCGTTTCTGCCTCATGATTGTTCGTCTTCTACAGGAAAAGAGATGCCAGCCCCGCCATCAATGGTCAGAGGTGATTGTCTGCTTAGAGATATGACTAACGGGAATGTTGGCGCGATAGATTTGCAACAAGGTAAAAAGCTCATCATTCTGTTCATCCACCGGAGTCATGGCCAGATCTCTCTCTTTTGGCGGATGAGGTCGCAATCTCACTCGTTTACAGATTCGGTGGAACCTCCAAAGCAGATTCATCCATTGAACACCTGTCGATAAGATCTCCCACACCCTGCGCGGGTAAAACTTCAAAGGACTCTCAAGTGGCATGTCGGGCCTGCGCATCGTACGAACTTTGCGTCGGAACATCCCGGCATCGAGCGGGTGAACCCCTTCCAGAGCAATGCTACCCGCTAAGCAGAGCAGCAAGAACATTACCTTGTACACGTCTTGGTCTTTAGTCAAGGCACGGTGAAGCACCGTTTCGATATGGTCCAGTGTGTAATATTGCTTCCAGGCGTTACGGTAGGCTAATTGCCACTCCTCCATGGACATGGAGGGATGTGCCATTGTGACATGTTCCAAATCATATTTGTTCATATCCGGCTCAATCCACGTGCCACGTTCATAGAGCTTCCGATGGTCCTCTGAGCCTGGCAGTGGGGTCAGACAGAAGAATTCAAGACCGTCCAGCGGAAGCTCTTTCTTGATGATTTCAATGTCGCGAACGATGGATTCTGGTGTGTCCGTTGGAAACCCCAAGATGTACCCGGCAATAGTCGTGCAGCCATGGTTTTTCCATGTCTGAAGCATCTTGCGGTATTCCGAGATTTGATTTTGATGCTTCTTTGCCCCAGCAAGGGAGTCGGGATTGAGGCTTTCCAGCCCAATGAAAATGTTTTTGCATCCAGACCTGGCGCATTTTTCGACGAATCGCGGGATTTTATACGAGCGGACATCGACCTGGGCGGTAAAGGAGATAGGCAGGCCTTCCTCCTCTCGCAATTTTATGCATCGGTCGAGGATCGGCTCCCAGTTTTTGTTGCGAGCGAAATCATCATCCGTAATGAAAAACCGTCCAATCCCCTGTCGCAGATTGGCTCGAATAATGTTTTCAATGTCATCCGGCGAGCGGAAGCGTGATTTTCGCCCCTGTACATTTATAATGGTGCAAAAACTACACTGGAAGGGACACCCTCTTCCTGCATCAAAGCTGGTCAGTCGGCGGAATGTGTTCTTCACGATCCTGGCAGGCAAAAAAGGAGGCGGGGAGCCCTCCAGACCTGGGAGCTCGTCCATGAAGTTATAAATGGGTTTTAACCTTCCTGTGTAAGCATCGAGCAAGACCTCGTCCAAATGACCCTCCGCCTCACCAGCAAAGAGGCTAATACCTCTATCGAGGGCGGCTTGAATTTCTCGGGGGAGTTTGGGCAGCATAGCGAGGCATCCACTGATATGAAACCCACCAATGACAACTGGAATTTTCGCTCTCCTAAAGTGCTCCGCCAGATCAACCGCGCGCGGGAACTGATTTGTCTGCACACCAACAAGGCCAACCATGCCAAACTGGCCTGTCATCTTTCGAATAATTGATTTGATAGGAATCACGGTATTTGTTTCATCATATGCATCTATTTCGATTGTGACGCTGTCACCCAATACGTTTCGCCTCGCGCTGTCGAGGGCGAGACCGTTCAGGATGGCGAGTGTGTTCGATGGAATGGCTGAACGGATCCACTGAATCACATAGCCATTGTCATCGTAGTGGGACGGTTTGATGAGTACGAGATGAAACTTCTTGGCCGGTCTCATAGAATTCCTTCCCGCCACATACTTCTCGCTAAGATGGTGGTGCCTGCTTCGGAGTTACTTCCTCCTTCATCGATCAAAAATCTCTAGTGTCGTGCCTGAAGACGTGTGTGGGGTTACGCTCGCGTACTCATCGACGTCATGAAACGAATGAACGGCGCGGATCTGCGCGCGCTTCTGCCTCATGATTGTCCATCCTTTAGAAAAATCGAGGCCCGGCCCGTCATCACGTCTCGGCCTCCAGACGAAATCGAGAACCGATACATGAAACTGTTATCTCCCTGGAACACGCGTGTGGCATCGATCGTGAGCTCCGCTGGGCACTCGTCGAGGCGGTCTACATCAAGCACCACATCACGCAAACCTCCGACATAGCCGATCAATCCCTCCGTCGATCGCGTCCGATCGAGAAGACCCACGTGGACTCCCATCGCTTGGGCTGCATATTCCAGTCCTGTGACCGCTTCGAGTCGAGTGCCATGCCGCAACGGATTCGTCAGGTCATGATGCGACCGCGCGCGACATTGAATAGTCCTGGCATCCCACCACTCCACTTGATCGATCAGACGCATCGCCCCTGTATGGGGAAGAAATGTGCATAGTTCTTCTTTGGTCAATCGCGGCATGCATCAAGGTCCAGGATGAGCTGTTGACTATCAAGCAAACTTAACGTGACTCTCTGCGAACCACCTGTGGCAATGGCTCTCAGGAGGGGCAACGATCGGGCAGCCGGGTTGTCCAGCCGCACTCGCTCCAATGCAGTGTGTTGCAGGCTGCTTGCGCCTGCTTGCTGTGCCTCTCCGAGACGCAGATGCGTGCAGGCCAAAGATGAGTCTGACGGCGGTGCTAACACGAGCGCAACGGCAAAACCCGTGGTAATCGGGCGGGCTTCGTGAAGCGGAGCAGACACGGCCAGATCGCAGGCCACCAGCAACACCGGACATTGCTCCATGCACACAAGAGTGATGGCTTCGAGTAGACCAGCGGCAAACGAATCGTCGTAACAGGACAGCGCAGTTGATGATTGCTGGCAGGTTGTGGCAATGCTCCAATAGCCGGCAGCCGTATTGTGCACCGATTGATGAAAAAGCGTGGGCGAGATCACCCGCTCCGGCATCGCTAGGGTGCGGCAAAGTGTATCGAGCACCCCCATTTCGCCGCCCGAGGAGGCAAAGACTGTGGGCACCTCGCGCGGATCGAGACCCGATTGTGCGATCGCTTCCTGCGCAACGTGCACGGCCCACCGGACAGAGTCGCTGCTCCGTCGTCGTTCGTTC
>DATENE010000179.1:0-27857 GCA_035275205.1 Nitrospiraceae bacterium | reverse complement strand
CCAATACCGGCTCTAGCCCCTTTCCCTTCTTAGTCAGGAAGTACTCGTAGCGTGCGGGGTTTCCCTGGTAGGCCCGCCTGGTTACAAGGCCACCTTTCTCTAATCGTTTCAGTCTGTTCGCAAGGATATTCGAGGCCATGTTTTCCGGAGAGGCCAGGAATTCCTGATAACGTCTTTTACCCAATACGAGATCTCGAATAACCAAAAGCGTCCACTTATCTCCGAGGATATCCAGGACATTGGTAATTGGGCAGGATGATCGTTCGAACTTCATTCGGTCATTCCATCGTTGCAGATCGTTTGGTACTACGCGCCTGCTGGCTATGAAGAAAATGCTGAAACATGAGAAGTACTGTAGCACAGTGACTTGCAATTTGCAACTCACTAATTTACGATCTGCTCCAGATGATCCTCGACGAGGAGGCTCTCACCAACTGGTCGGCCAGTGGCCACGGGAATAGTACGATTCGGACGACGGTCGACGACCAGCGCGACCTGGTCCGGTGCCGGTGAAAATGGGGAAGACGTGGGCTGAGACGGGTGACCTGAGAACTAATGCAATGGTGTATGCCTTGATAGGAAACGGCTAATGCGTCGCTGGAATACCCAAGACAGGTGATGTGAGACAGGCTCGCCGTCAGGTGTTACGGTTCATTCTGAGCCGAGGATCGATAGGTGAAATAGAGCACGATGCTTCCGATCAGGGCGATGATTAACGTTGCGGCAAATTGAATGGCAAAGCTCAACGGTCCGACGTAGCGGTGGTACAGGAGGGGTAGCAGAATGGGGAAGACCACGGCTAGGGCGAGGCCCAGCATGTGACGCTTGAGATAGATCGGTTCGCCTGGCTTACGTTTCATGTCCGACGAGCCCTCTCAAGAGGCTCTTCCAGGCCCGCTTCCTTTCCCTTTCTTGGAAGGGCACCTGGCCGCTTCTTCCCCGTCCTATTTTACAAGGAACGGCTTTGAATTTCCTCCCGAGGCTGTGGTGACGGTGAGGAGGACAAGGCCCTTCTTTCCGCCCTGCGGCACACTTGTCGTGATGGTGCCATTGCTCTGCTGGAACTTGGCTGGCTGACCTGGCCCGAAGGAGACTCCACGCAAACAAACAGCCTCGCCGAAGCTGGTTCCGGTAATGATTACTTTGGTTCCAGGCTTTCCCTCGTCGGGAGTGATTTTGTCGACTATTGGGGCCTCACCAACACAAGCAGGAGCTTTCCCCGCAGTTTCTGCCGAGGCGAATTTTGGAGAAGTCGCTTTTGCCGAAGTTGCTTTTGAGTCGGACTTGCTCGCGGGCGCCTTAGCCGGCTTGTTCGCCCTTTTCTCCTGCTTGGCTGGTTCAGCGGACCAGGTGACAGCCGGGCTGATGATTGCCAGGCTGAGTGCCAAGACTCCAATTGCGATCGTGATTCTGCGACCTGTTGCTGAATACATGATCAGCCTCCTATTTTTTTCTGAACGCACAGACGTCTCATCGATTACCGGCCTAGAAACCGGTTGAATCAATCTTCGATCGTCGAAATATCGCCAAGGTCCTGTCCAAGCTCTTTCGCTTTGAGTACTCTCCGCATGATTTTTCCTGACCGGGTTTTGGGGAGCGAGGGCACGATGTCGATTTCTGACGGCACGCCGATTTTCCCCAATTCATTCATGACTTGATCCTTGATCGACTGGATGAGTGCCGGGCTGTCGACTTCTCCCTGTTTCAGAATGATGAAAGCCTTGATGGATTCGCCCACAAGCTTGTGCGGTTTGCCGATCACCGCAGCTTCTGCTACGGCGTGGTGGCTGACCAGCGCGCTTTCCACTTCGGCGGTGCCGAGCCGGTTGCCGGCTACTTTGATCACGTCATCAGCGCGGCCCATGAACCACATGTAGCCGTCCTCATCCTTATGGCAGATGTCACCGGCGGTGTAGCAGTTCGGGATCGTATTCCAATAGGTCTTGTAGCGTTCCGGATCTTTGTAGATGGTTCGCATCATTGAGGGCCATGGCTTCTTGATGACGGCCAGGCCTCCGGCGTTGGCGGGGAGGCTATTGCCTGCACTGTCCACGACATCGGCCTCGATGCCGAGGAAAGGCCTGGTAGCAGAGCCTGGCTTCAACGGGACAGTCGGTAGGGGTGTAATCAAGATGGACCCTGTTTCGGTCTGCCACCAGGTGTCCATGATCGGTTTGTCCCCACCGGCCGCGCGATGGAACCATTCCCAGGCTTCCGGATTGATCGGTTCGCCCACGCTGCCCAGGATGCGGAGGGTAGAGCGATCGTATTTTTTAGGCCAGTCCTCTCCATAGCGCATGAGTAGCCGAATGGCGGTGGGGGTCGTATAGAAAATCGAAACGCCGTAGCGTTCGATCAAATCCCACCAACGGCCCGGATTTGGATAGTCCGGTTTGCCTTCAGCTGTGAGGATTGTGGCGCCGTTGAGAAGGGGACCATAGACAATATAACTATGCCCGGTGACCCAGCCCGGATCGGCAACACAAAAGTAGACATCGTCTTCTTTGAGATCGAAGACATACTTCGTGGTGATGTAGGTCCCAACCATGTAGCCGCCGTGGACATGGACCACGCCTTTGGGTTTTCCGGTCGTGCCCGACGTATAGAGGATGTACAGCGGATGTTCTGCATCCAGATGCTCGGCCTCGCAGACCGCCTTTTCGTTCTTCAGCCAGTCGTGCCAATCAATTTCTTTCGGCTCGGATAAGCTCACTGCCGGAGTCTGACGTCGTAAGACGACTACCCGTTCGACGGTGGGGGAATTGGCGACGGCTTGATCGACCACCGACTTGAGGTTCAGTACCTTTCCCCGGTCGAACCCGGCATCTGCCGTGATGACCAGTCTGGACTCGGCATCCTGAATTCGGCTTGCGAGGGCCGGGGCGCTGAATCCTGAATACACCACGCTATGAATGACGCCGATGCGTGCGCACGCGAGCATGGCGATGATCTGTTCGGGGACTTTTGGAAGATAGATCGTGACTCGATCTCCCTTCGTAAGCCCAAGTTTTTTGAGCGCATTCGCGCAGCGATTGACCTGTCGATAGAGCTCACCATAGGTGATGACCCGTTCTTGGTCGTTCTCGCCGACCCAGATGACCGCCACTTTATTTCTGCGCCAGGTTTTGACATGGCGGTCCAGACAGTTATAGGTGATGTTGCAGGTGGCGCCGACGAACCATTTGGCCCAGGGATAATTCCACTCGAGCACCTTGGTCCAGGGGGAGAACCACTCAAGCTCCTTGGCGACGCTGCTCCAGAAACCTTCAGGATCGGCAATCGATTTTTTGTAGTCGCTTTCGTAGTCCTGGATATAGGCTGCAGCTTTGGTTTGCGCGGTCGGCTTATACACACGGCTTTCCTTAAGAAGGGTCTCGATGTTCTCTGCCATGGTGCGATGACTCCTTCAGGTCGAGGTGTAAAGCGAATCGGCGTCATTATGCTGGAGGGGCGGGGGGGAACTCAACCATACCTTGGTACGGGAAAGGGAAAATCCAGGGTCATGTTACGGCTGTTCGGTGGCTCCCAGACCACGCGTGGTCGTTTCTTGACAGTCGCTCAGAGGCGAGAGTAGGGTAAATTTTTTACGCGTCACACACTGAGACCTGCCCAACTGATGCTGCCGATTGCGCACCGACAATTGCGGTCCCTCTTTCTTGTCTGTCTCGCCACTTCGCTGGTGGCCATGTTCCATCCGCCAGCTGCATCCGCCCAATTGGGGAAGCCAGAAGGGCTCTATTATAAGTCGTGGGCCATTGTCATCGGGGTGGAGAACTATCTCCTGGCCCCAAGAATTCCCGGGACAATTGAGGATGCCAAAGCGGTGGCCCAGGTATTCCGCAGCCTGGGCTTTGAAGAGGTCGTTGAACTCTACGACAAGGATGCGAGCGCTCGGCGATTGCAGCAGACGCTCTCGGATTTCTTGCCCCGGAAGGTTGGTCGATATGATCGTCTTGTGCTGTATTTCGCCGGACATGCGGGTGTCACGCAGGATCTTGACGGCAAGGAACTGGGGTATCTCGTTCCCTGGGATGCGCAGATGGGAAATGTCTCCAAATCAGTGACGTTTGAACAGCTGAAAGAGTTCAGCCGACGTATCGCATCCAGACATACGCTCTTCTTCGTGAATGCCGCGGTTCGTGGATGGGAGGTCAGCACGGTTCAGCCCCTGTCCCTCGAAGGGCGATTGGCTCCCGAAGACGAGACGGAACGGCGAGCCGTGCAAGTGTTAACGGCGGGTGATAAGGGAGAGTCATTGAGTCAGGAGGATGGGAAAAGTCTTTTCGTGAAGATCCTTGTGAGTGGGCTGAGGGGCGGGGCGGACCGCAATAAGAACGGCTGGCTTATGGCCTCGGAAGTCGGAGCCTATGTGAAGCAGCAGATTCTTGAACAGTCGAAGGGCACCCAGCATCCTTTCTTTGTGCAACTTGAAGGGGAGGGGGATACGGTCTTGATCGAGGGCAGAAAAGCCGCCTTTATAATGGGGGCAGAACCGCAGTCTCCGGACGAACGACGACAGGCTGCAAAGATGCAGTATGATCAAGCCTTCGCGTTGCTCCAAACCGGAAAATCGTCGGAGGAAGCGTTGGAGCGGCTGAATAAAGCGCTGGAGTACGACCCCACGTTCGGCGATGCCTATGTACTCAAGAGTTATGTGTTGCTGGAAGTGCTGCCGAACCTTGGTGAGGCGTTGTCAGCGGCAAAGCTGGCGGTGCAATATGCCCCGAAGAACCCTGATTCTCAGTATACGCTCGGGTTGATTTACGAAAAGCGCGGGCAGTATGCCGACGCTGAGCGTGCCATGAGAGAGGCGCTGGTGGTGAATCCCAACTATGTTGATGTCTATTTCTCGTTGGGCATCCTCTACGCCGATGAGATAAAAGATCAGCCCAAATCGGTTGAAGCGTTTACGCGTTATCTCGAACTTGGGGGAAACCATGCCCGTGCCCGAGCTGCTGTGGCACAGTCGCCACCCCCTGGTTCTGTCATGCCCGCGAAGCCGTAGTCGTTGCAGGCTGCTCAAAAAGGTTGTCCAGCAAGGCCGCAGCTGAAGAAAGCACCGGAGGCGTAGCCTCTGGGCTACGTTGAGGATGCTTTCGAAGTGAGAACGAAGCTGGCGAGCTTTTTCAGCAGCCTGCCGTTAGGATCGTTCGCCGCCTTTCAGATACCCCAGTCCGATTTTTACTGCTTTTCGGGTTATTTCTGCCCAGCGGGATTGAGGGTATTCGGCAAGTACTGCGGCTGCTTTGGGATCTTGGACTTCTAGACTCACAATCTTAATGATACCGTCATCAATCTGAACATCTGCCACAGGTATCCTCCACTAGAATTCGGGGTGAGACGGTCAACCGTCGTCAGTCGGTTTCGTTGACTGGATTTGGGGTGCATGGTAGCATGAATTCGTGTGAATTCTCGAACCTTTGTCACAGCATCTGCCGCTGGTTTATCGCCATTATCACCGTCCTGATTATCACCAAGGAGGCATGCGCATGAATAGGCAACTGGGGTTCAGATCGAGGTTAATCGGGGGAGGAGTGGCAATTGCCCTGATGATCGGACTCGCTGCCTGCGGCGGTCCTCCGAAGTGGGTGAAGCAAGGGTCTGGGGCATTCAATGAGAAGGATAGTAAAGCCTTTTACGGAGTAGGGTCTGTGACCGGTGTCAGGAACGAGCCACTGGCCTGGGATACTGCTGAAAATCGTGCCAGAGCGGAAATCGCCAAGACCTTTGAAACGTATACCGGCTACTTGATGCGCGACTATGCGGCCTCTACGACGGCTGGAGACTTTACGAGAAACACGGAAGAGCAGAATGTCGAGCGGGCCATTAAGACAGTGACGGCCACGACCCTCAGCGGCGTGCGCCCTATCGAACGCTATAAGGATGAGAAAACCAGCACGTACTACGTGTTGACCAAGCTGAACCTCGAGGAGATGAAGGATAATCTCGAACGGGCGAAGGAACTCAACGCGGAGGTTCGCGATTACGTCAGAAAGAATGCGGACAAACTCTTTGAACGGCTAGAAAAGGAAGAAGACAAGCGGGCGCCGCGCTAATGGCTTCATTGAGCACCTGCCAATTGCCGCATCTGTAAGGAGGTATCGCGTGATCGCAATGGATAGAGGACGAATCGGACTCGTGGCACTGGCAGTGCTGTCGCTGGCCGGCTGTGCTCAGGAAACGAGAATAACTAGGGTCGATTCAGGGGTTGTCACGGATTTGAGCGGGCGGTGGAACGATACCGACTCCAGGATGGTTGCGGAAACCATGGTCAAAGAGGCGCTGGAGTATCCCTGGCTGAACAATTTCTCCAGCTCTAAGCGGCGCCAGCCGGTCGTCGTCGTCGGAACTATTCAAAACAGCAGCCACGAACATATCAACGTCAACACGTTCGTGGCCGATCTTGAACGCGAACTCACCAACTCACAGAAGGTTACGTTTGTCGCCGGAAAGGGAGATCGCGAGGAACTTCGCACCGAGCGTAAAGAACAAGCGATGTATGCGCGCGAGGACACGCAGAAAGCGCCGGGGAAAGAAATCGGCGCCGATTACATGATGAAAGGCACCATTGCGACGATCCTCGACGAGGCCGAAGGGACGAAGGCGGTGTTCTATCAGGTCGATCTTCAAATGGTGGATTTGGAAAGCAACGCCAAAGTGTGGTTCGGTCAGAAGAAGATTAAGAAAGTCGTCGAAAAGAAACGTTCAATCTTTTAGGCTCTGCAACCTCCGTTGAGCCCTCTTGCCTCATGCCCCGCCGCCTGTATTCCGGCACGGTGGGGCATTGTTATTTCCACCCAGTCTCTCTTTGCGGTGCTGGCGTTAGTGCTGCTTGTCGGATGCGGCCCCTCAGTCGATCGATACCTCCTCATCGACGCTAGCCTACGAGCCCATGACCCGAAGGGCGCCGATGCCATCGTCCAGCAAGCCGAAAAGGAATATGGCGAAAAAAGCCGGGTGCTCTATGGCATGGATCGAGGCATGACTCTTCACCTCGCCGGCGAATATGAGCAGAGCAACGCCGTATTGGAACAGGCTGAGGAGGAATTGGATCGTCTCTATACACGGAAGATTCGAACGGAAACCCTCGCGTTCATGACGAATGATACGGCGTTACCCTATGAGGGCGATCCCCATGAACAGGTGTTGATCAATGTCTTGAAGGCCCTCAATTATGCGCTGCTGGGTCAGTGGCAGGATGCGCTGGTCGAAGCCCGGCGTATCGATCACCGGCTCAATCTCTTGTCGGATCAAACACAAAAGACAAATGCGTATCGGGATGACGGATTTGCGCGCTATTTAAGCGGCATCCTCTATGAGAGCACCGGCGATGTGAATAACGCGTTTATTGCCTATCGGAAAGCATATGACACGTTTGTTGCGACTCGAGCATGGTCGCGCATGGCTGTTCCGTCACAGCTACGGCAAGATTTGTTACGAACGGCAGAGGCACTGCACTTTACTCAAGAATTGACCGAGTACCGATCTGTTTTCCCAGATACGAAGTGGGAGACCAGTCTCGCGATACAACAACTCGCTCAAGTCATCGTGATCAGCTATAATGGCCGCGCACCACGCAAGGAGGACCAGTTTCTTGACCTGCCAATCAGTCTCGATGCCCTTCAACTGGTGCTCCTCAACCGCGGAGTTTCGCAGTTTAATCGACAGTCCAACCGAGGGATGGACACGGTCTTCTACGGGCTTAACGGACGTGTTGTTCGAGTGGCGTTGCCACGGCTCGTTCCGCAGAAAGTGCCGATGCCGGTCAATACGGTGAGCCTTATTCCGGAGAACGGCAGCCGGGTGACGGTAAGTACTGAGTTGGTGAACAACGTGACGGCCTCGGCAGAGAAAGCGCTATCGGAACGAATGGCTGCCATCACCGCGAAGGCTCTCGCCCGTGCGGGCACGAAGTTCGCGGCGGCTGAAGTGACAACGAGAGCCGCGGAGCAAGCAGCGGGGAGAGATGCGGGGCCGTGGGTCGGTCTTCTCGTCGGACTGCTCACGAAAGGCTTTGCGGTGGCATCGGAAGAAGCCGATAAGCGGAGCTGGCAGACATTGCCCGATGAAATCCATCTTGGGCGGGTCTGGGTTCCACCGGGACGCTACCAGGTGCAGAATCGGTTAGTCGGGGGGTCTCATGACCCTCTGAAGCCTGAGGAGATGCGGACGCTGTCCCTGGGGCCAGGCGAGACTGCTGTGCTCATTCAAAGGGTCATGCCATGATGGACGGATCGCTTGTGCGCCGAATCGTGGTGGCATCGATGGCGTTGATCGCACTATCCGGCTGTGCCTTGTTTGGAGGGCAATCGAAACCGGATTGGGTTGACGGGGTCAGTGCCGCCTATCCGCCCGGTCAATATCTTGTCGGGGTGGGACAGGCGGGAAGTGGCGCGGCAGCCGAGGATCGTGCCTATGCAGCGGTGGCCCGTATTTTCAAGGCTGAGGTGAGTGCACAGTCGAAGGACTGGGAGTCCTACCTGGTGATCGAGCAGCGCGGATACAGCAGCAATGAACGACGTTTGACGCTCGACAATCTGACTCGTGTGTCGACCGACAAAGTATTGGAGAATGTCCGGATCGTCGATCGGTGGGTCGATGTGAGCAAGGGGATCCAATATGCCTTGGCGGGGATGCACCGACCTCAAGCAGAGACCGTGTTCATGGAACGCATTACCGAGCTGGACCGATCGATCAGTGACGATGTCGAAGAGGCTCATCGGACCACCGATAAGCTGGCACGAGTCAGAGCACTGAGGCGCGCTACCAAAAATCTTGTGCTGCGAGAGACCTATAACGTCGACCTTCGCGTGATTCGACCGAGCGGGCAGGGTACTGCCGCGGGCTACCGCGTGAGCGAACTCACGCACGAACTCGAACAGTTTCTTGCCACGAATCTCGTACTGGCGGTTGTGGTGACCGGCGACCAAGTTGAACCGGCGCAACGTGCCTTGACGGAGGGGTTATTGAAGGAAGGCTTCCAAGTAACGAGTCGGCCGTGGGGAGGGGATCGTTCCCTGGGCGGCGACTCCAGCGGTCCATACCCGGAACTGCTGGTGCGGGGCGTGGTGCGGGTGTGGCCGATCGACGTGCGCGATCCGCAGTTCAAGTTCGTGCGATGGTGCAGCGATTTTGAAGTCATGGATTTGACCAGCCAGCGCGTGGTCGGCGCGTTGTCGAAGGGTGGCAAGGAGGGGCATCTGTCGGATCGTGAGGCGACAGCCAAAGTTGTGCGTGTCATGCAGCAAGAGTTTTCCGCCGATGTGGCGAAGGCCATTGCGGCACATGTGTATGGTGAGTTGGAACTGCCGGCACAGGCGAGTCAGCCTGCGGGATGTCCGCGGGACGGGCTGGCATCTACGCCGGCGTCAGCGCTCCACTAACTGAGAGAAAGGGAGGGTATGGCCAAATCGAAGTCGGAAGCAGGACACACATCAACTCGCGCACCACGCAGCCGTGGCCGCGGATTGACGGTCACAAAACAGCGGGTTCCCAGTCGGTTGGCGAAGCGTCGGCTGGGTGAGCGGCTCAAGAACGACACGGCGTCATTCAATCAAGGCAATCTGGCCGACAAGTTCCGTAAAGAAGGGTATGACGAGTTGCCGCTGGACGAACTCCAGGATCGGCTCTCGAAAATGTCGGGCCCCTTGGCCGCCATCATTCTAAAGGGGAGAGTGTGATCGCATGCCATACTACTATTTCGACTCAACAGCGCTGGTGAAACGCTACAGCATGGAGCGCGGCACACGCATCATCGCCAGGCTCATGGTGAAACGGAGTAAAGTGGCTATTCTGCCGACGTGGTCCGTGACCGATTTTTATACAGCATTCGCGAATCGAGCCCACCATGGAGAGATCACGCGGGACGATTGCTACTCGGTGATCCATAAGTTCGAGAAAGAATCTCAGGAGGGTCTCTACCAGTTCATTGCCCCGACGATGCAGACGTACTTAGCCACGAAAGAACTCGCATTGGAGTATCCTGCGCTCCGAACACCACAAGTATTACACCTGGCGCTGGCGTTGGAACTCAAGCCTTTGCGGCTGACCGTCGTCAGTGCCGACACACAATTGCTGACGGCCTGTCATTCGGCAGGGCTCCATATCATTAATCCGGAAGAAGACTAGTTCAAGGAAGTGCTGAGAGTTGACGTTCATCAAGTTGGTGAGGGCCATCGGACAGGATCCTGAAATCCCCGCCCGGGAGGGCGGGGCGCCTCCCTCGCACATCATACTCACGTGGGCTCTTACGATACCTGCGTCAACAGTTCCAGGACGGCTTCATTCCATCCCACCGGCCCTATTCCCGGCGCACGAATCATCCCTGACAGATGGATATCCGGGTCATAGGATCCGTCTGGTTTTTGGACGAGAATGGGGTAGTCCACCATCGCGAGCAGAGGCGCGTCGTTGATGCTGTCTCCGATCCCAACCGTTTCGATCCGTTCCCTTTGTCCCCTCATGCGTTGTTGTCGATGGTAGCAACGTAGGAGCACGGAAGCGGCTTCCCCTTTGTTGTTATCTCCCATCAGATGAAATAACCGCCCTCCTTTTGTCCATCGAAGCCCCCGGGTGACGATTTGCCGGCAGACTTCTTCGATCAGTGCCTGAGGGCCTTGGAGGAGATAGGGCTCGTCGTATTCCCGTTGCTTGGCCAGGATAGCGTCGGCGTGCGGGAGCCCGGTCACCTGCATGATGGCTTCAACCGACAGGTCGCCAAAGCCCTGTAACGGCGTCTCGACAGCATCTTCGATTTGCTTCAGTACATCTCGCAGCATGTGATAGGGAAGACCTAATTCGATGACTTGGTAGGGCGATTTGGTTCGCATGCGTTCGAAGGGGAATTCGAAGAGGCCAAGAGGGATGAACACCGCGCCGCCGTTTTCGACGATGAACGGGTCACGGTGGTCGAGGCGTTGGCGAAGCGGCTCCATTTCCGCCCGCGTTTTACTCGAGACCAGGACGAGGGGAATACCCTGCTCGCGGAGCGCAGTCAGGGCTGGAGTGGCCGCCTCGTAAGAATAGGTTGTGCCGTCCAGAAGCGAGCCATCCAAGTCCGTATAGACGATCAAATTAGGCATAGTTTTGCGCTGCTACCAGTGATGGAGATCATCGACCGTGCTGGACTTTGATCGGGCCACAAGCCGTCGTTCCAAGAATCCCTTCGCGAGATCGGCTGCGCCGAGTCCGAACGCAATCGCTCCGGCCAGTACGATTCCTCCCCAGGTAATGCCGAATCCCACGACGACGATGTGTTGGGCAATGCCGAGTTGCTCCAGCGCCATGGCCCCTGCGAGAATTTGTATCCCCCAGCGTGAACAAGCCGCGATGAGTCGGGCGGGGGGTAGTCCGGCATTGACGGCGGCAATCAAGACAGCCTGGGATATAAAGTTTGAGAGAAAGTACCCGGCCAGGAGAATCACTGTTGCCGTCACCAGGTGTGGCACATACGCCAGCAGAGACTGGGCGAATTGGTTGATCGGCGTCAAATTCAAGGCTCCTAATGCCGCAATCGAGGCCAACACGATCACGGTCCAATAGATACCGCGTCCGATGAGTCGAGAGGGATCAGTCTTGACCCCCCCTCGCAGGAGCGCCGCATTCACCCCTAGCCGATCACAGAGATGGTCGAATCCAATCATACGAAACAGCCGTTCAGAGAAGGAACCGAACACCCACGCGGTGAAGAAGCCACCGAGGAGTATGATGCCCATGGCGAGCACATAGGGGAGCTCGGTCAGCACTTGGCGACCCAGCAATTCCAACGGTCCAAGAAGAGCTTGGTTAATAAAGTCGTTCATGATCACCTCCTGCGTCGGTGGTCGCGGGATGCAACAGGGCCGGCGCCATAGGTTGCAGTGTCGGGGGCTGCCAACGTTCAAGCAGATAGGGTTTCATGTGTTCGAACGCGTGGCATAAGGCTTCGATCTTCTGTTCTGCTTCCGTGGACGTCAGACCTTGGGTGGCATAGGCAAACGAAGCCGTTCGACCTAAGTACAATGGGGTGAGGGCTTTCAGGAGATGCTCGCGCGGCATCATTCGCTTGCGGTAGGCAGTGGCCGCATCATAGACAACCTGGACCCACAATTCATCAGGCATACGGCAGTCTGCACCGGTGGTTCCCTGAAGATCTCGCAAATGCGTGAACGTGTCGTCGGCCAGGATCAGCCGCCAGATAGGCTCCAGATCCGTAAGACCTTGCCGATAATGCGCCACCATCCGCTCCACATTGACGTGGACCGGTTCAACCCCAACCTCGTATGGAAATCCAAATAGCGGAACCGGTTGCGATCCCTTTCTGATGGACCAGATGCTTTCATGCTGTTCCATTAACGCGAAGAGCGCCCCCATCACTTGCATCAACATGGCCGATAGGTCGGCAGCAGGGTCTTTCGGATTGTGAATTTTTGCCCCTAGGAAGCTCTGACAGACCCGCGCGCCACTGGCAAGGGCCTCGGTCGTCATCCAGATATCGATGCCGAACCGTGCCACTTCCGACTCCCAGACGTGTTGATCGAGATAGTGCGCTGCAAGCGCACCGGAAAAACCAAACTCCCCACCGATAGGCTGGCGAACTCGTTGCCCGTAGAGCGCTCTGGTGAGCGGGTAGGCGAGACTGTTGGTGATCGTGCCGTCGTATTTATGGCGCAAATAGTACGGAGCCACGTAGTCATATCCCTCTTCCAGAATCGGGCGGAGTAACAATTCGATCCATTCCGGTGAAATACTTCGCAGATCCGCATCAACGACTGCGCAAGCGCGAGCTCTCAGCCGTCTGGCAATCTCGAAGATCGTTCGGAAGGCACTGCCTTTCCCCGGAATGCCATGGTAGGGCGTGACGATCCGATGTAGGATGCTTTGCTGGTCGGCGATGAAGAGATGTTGGAAGTCGACGGCGGTGCGGGCGACGATCGACGGCGTCTCATCGGAGGAACCTCCATCGGAATTGACTAGGACAGCCCGACGGCCAGGGAAGTGCTTGGCAAGGCCTACGCTCACGGCCCGCACGACATGCCCGACCGTGTCTGCATTGTTGTAACTTGGAATCCCGACGAGAATCTCCACCGAGCCAATATCTTGGAGGCGTGCTTCAGTGGGGGCAGTGAGCGGTGTGAAGCCGTTGCTCATGACGGAGTGGCTGCCGGTTCAGACGTGGGGTCCCAGGCATGATCCGTTTCGATGGCGTCGACCAAGCGATCGAAAATGTCGGGCACCGCATGGGTCACTCGACTCCAGTTTGAAATCATGGGAACGCCAAGCGGATCGTCGAGAAACCCTTCGGTGGCCATTTTCATGCCTTTTAAAAAGACTTCTACGGCCGTCCGTTCCTGGTGGCGATCAAAGGTAAGGCTGTTGATGGCCGCATCGTTTTCGTAACGGCTGATCGCTTCCTGCGCGGCTTGTAGATACGTCGCCCGCAAGGTCTTGAGTACCCCGTCCGATAGGATCACGCCCTCGCTCGCCAGGTTTCTGAAGAGCGACTTTGTAATATCGACGCACATCTTGAGGAGCCCGGCATCGGGATTGTGATCCGACAGTTCTTGGTGTTTATGGTCATAGGCATCCGCAATATCTGCTTGGCAAATGCGTCGCAAGGCACAGTTCCGATACACCTCCGCGAGGACCCCGATTTCGAGACCCCAGTCACCCGGAATCCTGTTGGTCCAGGCCAGATCCCGAACCATGGCGAACTCGCCAGCCAGCGGGTAGCGGAAACTGTCAAGAAAAGTTAGAAGTGCATGCGGCCCCACGAGCTGCTGAAGACTTCGAATCATCGGGGTGATGAACAAACGAGTCACTCGCCCATGGAGACGATCGGTGACGCGGCTGTAATAGCCTTTGCAGAATTCATAACCGAGATTCGGGTTGGCAATGGGATAGCAGAGCCGGGCTAGATATTCGCGGCTATAGCTTGTGATGTCACAGTCGTGGAGTACGATGACCTGGCTTTCATTTCTGGCCAGCACATAACCGAAGGCCGTCCAGCAGCCTCGTCCCTTGCCCTGCAGACCGATATCGAGATTCTGATCGACCAATCGGTTGAGGATGGCTTGGATTCGCGCGCCGTCATTCCAGATGAGACGCACCCGTTGAGGGAGTACAGAGAAGAACTGCTTCGCTAGGCGAAACTCCAAAGCCGAGGCACGATCCAAGGAAATGACGATTTCGTTGAGGTACGACACGCTCTTGAGCGTTTCCACGATCCTCTTCAATGCCGGACGTCCCAGTTCTGCATAAAGAGAGGGGAGGACCAAGGCAATGGGATTGATCCGGCCATACCGCAACAACTCTTGCTCCAGTTGATCGACATTCGGCTGGCCAAGGCGGTGAAGGACTGTGACGACACCATTTTGGTAGAAGTCCGACATTGGAGCCTCCGATGAACAAGTCGTCGGCAGAGCCGAGCAGTGAGATGCAGCGGGGTCAGAGGTGGACGCCAATGATATGCGTCATGTTCTCCACAACAGGAATTGTTTCGTTTCTCGCACCAATCGTGCCGGTGGTATGCCTCTAGAGAATGCTTTAATTGATCAATATTCAGCGAATGAAGCAGCGGAAAAAGTGAAGTGGGTGATGGCAAAAGCCTTCACTTTCAATAGTTTCACGTGAATACGAATAGACCGCCTGGTCTCTCCTTGTGCGCGATACATACCCATTCTGTTTGTGTGGCAACAGCCACGCGCATTGACTTTTGTTCATCGATTACTATGCGACCACTCTGTCGTTATGCGTGGACTGACTGTTGTATCGCCACCGCAAGGAGTTCCAAGAGAAGCGAAAAATCACTTCCCTTTCGGGCCCATGCGAATGCTCCTCGACTCACCGCTTCTTGCGCCAGGTTGTCGTAGTCTCCGGAGAGGAACACGACAGGGATTCCAGGCCACTTTTTATGGCAGACGGACAAGAATTCGAAGCCGTCCATTTTCGGCATATTGTAGTCGGTCAAGACGACGTCGATTGGGTGCTTCTCCATCTGCTCCAAAGCCTCCAACCCGTTCGCCGCTCCATAGACTGCATACCCGGCGCTGATGAGTCGGATGGAGGTCATGTACCGTAATCCATGATGATCTTCGACAATCAATACGTGTTTATTGTTGGCTTCCATGATCTCCGACCTCCTTTCTATCCATTCTCTCCAGCGACGAGCGCACGAACTTTCCTGAAGGAATTCTGGACCTGCCCCTTCTAGTTCTCGCCATACCTGTGAATCACTGCGGTCCGCCATGGTCACGGTGCCGTGCAGCGATGTTTCGTGATCCTAGTAGGGATCTCAGAGAGCAAACGGCGGGCCGTATTGGTGGCAAGAGGTGTCACCGGTGGAGATTCAATAATAAAATCAAATCGATAGGCGGTGCAGGCCCGGGTTTATTGCACCGTGGTAGATCGTGTGTTCAGAGGAACAACTTGTCGCGGAGGCTGGAGAAAATAAGCAGGAATCGACAGTGAAAAGAGGCCTTCAGGGTCTGAGAGACAAATTGTCTCGCATAGGAACAGCTGGTCCTTGATCAGGTCAGCCTTGGCCGTACTGGCGGAGCTTGCGAAGAAGAGTCTTGCGATGGATACCGAGGATATCGGCAGCTTGGCCATGGTCCTGATGGTGGGCTTCCAGCACGCGCAAAATATAGTTCTTTTCCATATCCTGAAGAGCCTCCCATCCGTGAGCCCTTGCATGGTCTTGAACGGTTGTTGTCCGGATGGTTTCCGGCAAGTCTTCCGGTGTGATGATGGGATGAGGAGTCAAGGCAATGGCCCGTTCGATCACGTGCTCGAGCTCACGGACATTGCCGGGCCATGCATATCGTGTCAACAAAGGAATAGTCTCTGGTGCGAGACCGGTCACCGGTTTTTCTTTGGTCCGGCCAAATTTATCGACGAAATACCGGCTGAGCAGCGGAATGTCTTCAGTCCGATCGCGCAACGGAGGAAGGACGATGGTGACGACTTCCAGCCGATAAAAAAGGTCTTCCCGAAATGTCCCGGCCTCGACAAGCGGCTTTAATGATTTTTTCGATGCGGCGATGATTCTGACATCGATTGCACGAGGCGTCTCACTCCCGACACGCCGAATTTCACGTTCCTGCAGCGATCGAAGCAACTTGCTCTGCATCACCGGCGAAAGGTCCGCTATTTCGTCCAGGAAACAGGTGCCGAGATGCGCTTGTTCGAGCAGGCCCTTCTTGCTTGCGACGGCTCCGGTAAATGCGCCTCGCTCATGTCCGAACAGTTCAGATTCGAGAAGCGTTTCAGCCAACGATCCCGTATCGATCGCGACGAACGGACCGTTGCTTCTACTGCTGTTGGCATGAATGGCGCGAGCGATCAGTTCCTTTCCCGTTCCGCTTTCCCCCTGGATCAGCACCGTGCTGTCTGTTTCGGCGACTCGCGCGACCAATTTATACACCTCGACCATCCCGCTGCTGCTGCCCACGAGGTTGTCGAACCGGTATCGCTCACGCAATTGGCCACGCAGCGAGCGATTTTCTCGCACGAGTTTCTTATGTTCTAGCGCCCGCCGAACCACCAACCGAATGTCGTCCACGATAAACGGCTTACTGAGATAATCGAAGGCCCCGGCCTTGATGGCATCCACTGCCGTTTTGAGCGATCCGAATGCGGTCAGCAAGACCACCGGAATATCCGGCTCCTTCTCGCGTACGGCAGCCAGTAAAGCCAGTCCATCCATCCCGGGCATATGAATGTCCGTGATGATCAGATCGGGCTGCCATTCGCCGAGTTGCAGCAGCGCCGTTTCCGCATCTTCGGCTGTCTCGACGTCGTATCCCTCCTTACCCACGACCTCGCGCAGCAAGGCCAGCGTTTCAGCGTCATCGTCCACCACCATGACACGAGATGGTCTCAGCATCAGCGCGCTCCTCCATCGGTTGGAAGGACGATCATAAACCGCGAGCCCTTGCCGGGCTCGCTCTCCACCTTAATGTCCCCCCCGTGTGCCCGTAGGGTTTCCAGCGCGCTCGCCAGCCCCAGTCCCGTGCCACGCCCAGCCCTCTTTGTCGTAAAGAACGGCTGAAAGATCTGTTCGAGTTGCGAGGCGTTCATTCCACAGCCTGTATCGGAAACTTCCACCTTCACCCATGTTCGAGAGTCTGGCTGCTCCGGATCGGTGTGGGGAGAGATTTTCGTGACCAATGTTCCACCGGAGGACATCGCATCGAGTGCGTTTTCGATCAAACTATGGAACACCTCCTGTAGCTGCTGGGCATCGGCCTCGACTTTCTCGATCTGATGATTCCATTGGGTGGTCAGTGCAATTTTCCGACGATCAAATTCCGGCTGGAAGAGGGCAAGACATTCTGCGAGACAGTTATTGAGATCGACAGGTGACCGCACCGGCTCCGGCTTCCTGGCATACAGCAGCAGGTCTTGAATAATTTTGGAGGTCCGTTCGATCTGCGCTTCCACCGTCTGCAACCGTTGCCGAGACTCTTTGCCCAGAGTCGGATCCTCCGCCATGAGCTGGATATGGCCGGACAGCGCTGTCAAAGGGGTGCCGATTTTATGCGCGACTGTTGCAGCAACCTGCCCAATGGCCGAAAGGCGTTGAGCACGTGCCGCATCACGCTGCGCCGCCGAGAGCAGTTCGTTCGTATGGGCCAGCGTGCGATTCTTTTGCAGGACCTCAGCCGTCGCCTCGCTGACTTTTGTCTGGAGACTATCGTTCATCGCTCGCAAGGATTCTGTCAATTGCTCGTTGTTGTGAGTGGCTTCCCTGATTTTCCTCACCATGTCGTTGAACGTACCGGCAAGTTCTCCAAGTTCATCCTGTTCCTCAACCGGCACGATCGAGGTCATGGTTCCTTGGGATACCGATTCGACAGCGGTGAGCAAGTGTTTCACAGGACGATGCACCTTGAAGTATAGAAACAGATTGATCGCAACAACTATTGTCAATCCGGTCAGCAATCGTCTCGTTCTGGAGGCCTGCCGCAATGATTCCAGCGCCTCATCCATTTGGAGGGTGGAGAACTCGGCATAGGTGGCTCCAACGACGACATTTTTCAAGAATATTGGGGCAGCGAGGAAGACGCGATGGGTATTCGTCCGATCTGCGTAATCAATCAAAGTCCGCCGCTCGTCACGCACTTGCAGAACAAGGGCACGCGCCTTCGCTTGCCGCGGGTGTGTGAGAAGAAGCAGCTCGGTGGGACCAGCGCTCGTAATCGGCAGTGGACTCTCTTCCGGGCCGAGGGGAATCTCGTAGAGCACGATATTGAGTAGATCTGGCAATGTCGCGAGGATCTTCTCCAGCTCTTTGGTCCGCGCTTCCCGATTTGAGAGCTGGGCAAGACTATTTACGTTTTCATCGACGGCTCGACCGACGGCCAGCGCCGCGTTTCTGACGTTGTCCTCTACCGTATGCTGGATGGAGCGGGCCTCAAGCCATTCAGTCGTGCCAGCGGAGACGCCGACAATGAAGACGATGATCAGCGTGATCTTGATTTGAAGGGTCAGCCGGTGCCACCAGTTCAGCATAGTTCATGGTAGTCCCTCAGCTTTCCTTGTTCAATCGCAATTCGAGACAAGATGTCTGCACCGGAATAAGTTGTCTCTGATTTTCCTGAGCTATTCTCGACGAATCATATCTCGCAATACCGGCCATCGTAAGAAAACCATGAATCTTTCGCGGCCTTATACGGCACGCGGCATGAGAACGCTGCCGGGCATCTGATTTGCTCAATCTCCATGACAGAACCGTGGAACACTTGAAGTACTACAACGTGGCTGGACGAATTCTTCTGGTTGAGCCCGATGTCGTGCTAGCGGCTGTTCTCGAAGAAGTACTCGGACAAAGTGGGCATGAGGTGGTCATTGTGCGCACGTTGAAAGACGAAAGAAGGAACATTCGTTCTGCCCGCGCCGTGATTCTCGATATCGACACAACTTCCGTTGGAAAAGAACTGGCTTGGCTCGACGAGTTTCAACCATCCGACGAGTCGCTGCCGATCATCTTGCTGGGTTTGCAGGTATCACAAGAAGTGAATCATCGTCTGCGCGTGAATCTTGAGCGTCGACAGACCAACATTCTGACCCTGCTGCAAAAGCCGTTTCGAATTGAAGAATTGCTCGATGCCCTTCAACAGGCTCAAGAAAGCAGTGTTCAGGGACAAAAGGCCGAAACATAAGCCAGAGGACGTGGTGAAAACGCACGATGGCCGGACACAAAGTTGGAAATCATGAGATGCAAGCGGTGTACAGGACTGGTGGTGGCGGACCACTTTATTGGAAGCGGGGCGTCAATCGGAGGCTGGGCCTATGGTGGATGGCGGTGTGTCAATTGCGGCGCGATCGGTTTATCCCGGCAAACAGGCGCGATTCCTCTTATCCGAACTGTTGGGGGACGCAGAGAAACTGGCCGGCAAAAAGTCGTGCCCCAAACACAACGGCGTCGGCCATGAGTAGCAATCGAGTCATTGATAAAAGGACGACTAGGTCAACCTCTCTGTGTGTCAAAGGAGGTGGCGCCATGTCCAAAGAATTGGGGTGCATGATTGTGCTGTTGTGTAGTCTGAGCTTCGTTGTTCCCAGCGCCATGGCTGACGTTGTGACAGCTCCACTCACGATCAAGGGCGATCTCTTATCCATCAAAGGTGACGTGTGGGTGATCAAAGACATCTTCGGAAGGCTTGTATATCTCTACGTCGATAAAAATACGAAGCGTGAGCGCCTATTGGTCCCGGGGGAGAGAATCGAAGCAGATGTGATTATCGGTGAGAGAGTCGTCGCACTTCGGCCGGCTAAATAAGCCCATGATGAAAGGAGCAGTCCGATGAGAATTGCCCAGGTTGCACCCTTGTGGGAGAGCGTTCCGCCGAAACTTTATGGAGGAACGGAACGGATCGTGTCGTATCTCACCGAAGAACTGGTTCGGCTCGGTCACGACGTGACCTTGTTCGCGAGCGGAGATTCGGTCACTACCGCTCGCCTCGAAGCGATCTGCGCGCAGGCGCTACGTTTGAATACAGGGATCTTCAACCGCGATGCGCCTATGACCATGCTCATGGAGCAAGCGCTGGGAAAAACCGGCGATTTCGACATCATTCATTCCCATCTCGATTTCATGGGTTTCCCTCTCGCGCGGCGGAATCCAACCCCGACGGTGACCACGTTCCATGGCCGTCTCGATCTTCCGGAACTGGAGCCGGTGTTTCGCGAGTATGCGGAGATGTCGTTGGTGTCGATTTCGAATTCTCAGCGGAAGCCTGTCGCCTGGGCAAATTGGCAGGCCACCGTTTATCACGGGTTGCCAAGGAATCTATACGGCTTGCATCCGAATCCCGGAGACTATCTGGCATTCTTGGGACGAATTGCTCCCGAGAAGCGACCGGATCATGCGATTGAAATCGCCAAGCGAGTGGGGATTCCTTTGCGGATTGCTGCGAAGGTCGATCCGACGGATCAAGAATACTTTAATACCACAATCAAGCCGCTTCTCTCCCATCCATTAATCGACTATGTCGGAGAGATCACGGACGCCGAAAAGCACGATTTCCTTGGTCACGCAATGGCGCTCGTCTGTCCCTACGACTGGCCGGAACCATTCGGTCTCGTCCTGATAGAAGCACTCGCATCTGGAACTCCCGTGCTGGCCTATCGGCGCGGATCTATCCCTGAAATCATTGATGACCTATCCACTGGATTTGTCTGTGAAGGGCTCGACGAAATGACGGCGGCCATCAAGGGGATTCCTGAAATCGATCGCCGACACTGCCGCCGGACCTTCGAACAGCGCTTCACCGTGGAAAGAATGGCGCAAGACTATCTCAGGGTATACGAGCAGACGCTCGGTAACACGTGTGAAAGGGAAGTAGAGGCCACGAGTTTTGTTTCCTGGCCTTCTTTCTTAACCAGTGCGTAAATGTCCTTGGGTTTCAGCGTTGAGATGGACAGGAAAAGGGCTTTCATCAGCCTCGGAGGAGGTCAAATGAAATCTCTGGAGTCGAACCGTCTTGCCATGGCGATTGTCAGTGTGGCGCTTGCGGCGGTTCTGGAAACTCGAGCGGAAGCAGGGTCGCCTTCGGGATCCTCACCTTCGAAGATCGTGACGGGCGAAGTCGCTCAGGTCGAAGGGAGGTTTCATATGGCCAAGAATCCACAAGGCGAACTCACACTCGATATCGAGGACAAGCTTTATATCATCACCAGTCAAGCCGGTGAGGAGATGCGCCTTGCACTCGACGACAATACCAAAGTTCAGAAACGGGTTAATCCGGGGGATAAAATCGAAGCGAAGATCTCGCCCAAAGGACACACCCTCTCGGTCACGAGACTCGAACCATGATTCACTAGGCCCCTAAGGAGAGTACGATTATGCCCATTCACACAAATACGCCACCCGAGCCGTCAGTCCAACCGGCACGAGACCGGCCCCTCACCCCCGATACGCACAGTTCCGCTTTGGGGTTAAAGCTCGGAGGATGGTGTGACAAGCGCGGCGTGCTTTGGGAGAACTATGAGGCTGAGGGGAATAGCATCGTTGAGCAAAGACATTACGGCGAGGTGGAGAATCTCCTTCATGCTGAGATTGAACAGGCTGAACGGATTGGATCGCTCAATCCACATCTTGCTTGCAGCTTGAACGAATTGGGAATTCTATACGCCAAACAGCACAAGTATGCGCAAGCGGAGCCTATGTTCCAACGTTCACTGGGAGTGTGTGTCGCCGTCTTAGGGTCGGATCATCCTGACGTGGCTGTCATCCTGAAAAACTTTGGGATATTGAAGGCTTCCCAGAAAAACTACGTTGAAGCGGATCTTCTATTGAAGCAATCGCTTTTGCTGACAAAGCGGGCCTTGGGGCAAGACCATCCGATCGCAGCGGGGACGATGAGAACGATCGCCGTGTTTCAGGCCGTCCAGGGGCACTATGGAGAAGCCGAGCCGTTCATTCGTCGTTCGCTCGAGATCAGCGAGAAAACCCTTGGACCGACGCATCCCGAGGTGGTAGCAAGCCGGAAAGTATTCGCCCGGGTTCTTCGGACAGTGCATCGAGGGACCGATGCTCAGCGAGCAGAATCACAGGATCAGGATATTGGAACCAGATCTCCCGGCGGCAACTGAGTGAATGTGTAGGGGGGCTCGCCGTGGTTTACAACGACAAAGCGATGGAAGTACGGGCAAGGTCAGGATGGGAGTTGCTGGGGACGCGAAGCTTTGGCCTTCTGTTTTCCGGCCAAGCCGTTTCACAAATCGGCGACAGCATGAACAAGGTAGCTCTGCTGTGGTTCGTATATGAGCTGACGGGGTCAGCCTTCAAGATGGCGGTGATCGGATTGCTCCAGACAATTCCGCCGCTGGTCTTCGGTCCGCTCATCGGTGTCTATCTCGATCGGATGAAGAAAAAGCCGGTGATGGTCTGGGTGGACCTCATCCGTACAGGGTTGGTCATGCTCATTCCTTTGCTATATGCGATGGACGCCCTGACGCTCGAATGGCTCTATGTACTCGTGTTCGCGACGTCGATCGTCTCTACGGTATTTGGTCCGGCCTTGGCGTCGGCCGTTCCGCTTCTCGTGCCTCGCGCTCAACTGACCGCCGCCAATGCCCTGATCCAAAGCACGACCAATATCGGCCTCCTGATCGGACCAGCGGTCTGCGGTGTCGGGATCGCCATGATCGGAGCCCACAATGTCCTGTATCTTGATGCGGCCACATTCATGGTGTCTGCGATATGCCTCATGCCGATCCGCCTGCATGAGACCCTGCAAGCGCGTGTGCAAATGGCCGACAGAGCCACGATCCTCAAAGACCTTGTGGTCGGATTTCGATTTGTTTTCATCCAGCATCGAACCGTGCTCCTCCTCATGCTCACCGCCACCCTCTATAGTTTGGGGGCGAGCGCCTTCGTGTTCTTACTGCCTGTATTTGCGACGCAGCATCTGGATGCGAACGCAGTCGAACTCGGGTGGCTGTGGTCATCGCTCGGGATCGGCATGCTGGCTGCATCTGTCTGGCTGGCTCGGATCAATCAGGGAGATTTTCAAAACCGGTTGCGGTTGATTTCCGCTGCCCTGGCCGTTGGCGCCGTCGCGGTGTGCACGCTTGGCATGCTCCAGGCGCCGGTGATGGCCGCAGCCCTCATCATCGTATTTGGTGGTAGCACCGCCGTGTTCACGCCGATTGTGTGGGCGATGTTACAAGAATTGACGCCCGAACCCCTCTTAGGCCGTGTCTTTACCACCTTCAGCACCGGTGCGATGGCCGCCGCCATGGCCGGGATGGCAGGGTTTGGCTGGGTGGCGGATGTCATCGGACCCGCAATGAGCCTGGTAGGTATCGGGGTGCTGTTGTTGGGCACCGCGGTCGTCGCGGCTCTTTTCAGTCGACGACAGCTGGACAAGACGGCTCACGAACTATTGGCCGCGTAAGTCCGACGAATCCATCATGATCGTGCCGAGGCTGATCCCGATAGACAAGGATGCAAGGGATGTGAAACGGCTCCTTCTCTGGTGCGGCAATGCCGGGTTGGGTCACCTGCTCCTGGTGCTTTGTCTGTGTGCCCTGTTTACGGATCAGCTTAATAGTCCGATGCTCGCTCAGAGCGAGGAGCATTCGATCGCGTCAGGTCAGCCCCCCGCCGATCAGGGCAAAGTGGTGGCTCCCAAGCTTTCTGCCAAGCCACAGAAAGACCTGCTACCCGCTCAGTCATTCGCTCAGGAATCGAAATCAGCTCAGCTGAAGGCAGAGACATTCAAGGGCGAGGAATCGAAAACGAAAAAAGACGTGAGAGAAGAGGGGGCAGAGAAAGAAAAAGAGGGTACAAGCAAGAAAGGCGTATCCTCGCTGATTCTGACGGTCAAACTCGCTTTGCTGGAAGATCCCCGCCTGTTTCCGTACGAGATCGAGGTGGAGACCGGATTGGATGAGGTCACGCTTGCGGGGAAGGTGTCCACCGAGACGGAGAAGGCCACCGCAGGAAAAATCGCGAGCACCGTGCCGACCGTGAAATCTGTGTCAAACAAACTAGAGGTGGTCAAAGATCTTCCGGACGTCATCACGCACAAACAGGACGACATCATTACCCGCTATGTCAAAGAACGATTTGCCCAAAGTGCGACCGTGAGCGCCGCCAACTTCGATGTGAAGACGGAGCAGGGAGTGGTGTCGCTCAGCGGCTCCGTCCGATTCCAAGTGATTGTGCTGGAAGCGGCCGAAGCAGCCAGACAGGTCCCGGGAGTGAAAGCCGTAAGGACGAACAAGGTCAGGATTGAGAATGAGGGATGAGGTCTTGGCAGGCTCTGACAATCAACCGAGTCTCTGCAAGGCGCGATGGCTCGACACAAACAGAGGCGCGCGCGGTGCGTCCTTGGCGTCTGCTGTTCACGCGAGATTTTGGATTGATTTGGCTCAGTCAGCTGGTGTCCCAAGTTGGCGACGGAATCTCGAACCTTGCCCTCCTCTGGTTCGTGTATTCCATTACCGGCTCGCCGGTGAAAACCACCATTATCGGACTCCTTCATACGATTCCTCCCATCGTGCTCGGTCCCGTTATCGGCGTCTATGTGGACCGATTACCGAAAAAATTCTTCCTCATCGGATCGAACGTATTGCGGGCGGTGCTGATCGGTATCATTCCCTGCGCAATGTCAACCGACACCTTCACAGTCACTCTCTTGTATGTCCTTGTCTTTCTCGACGCGGTAGCGATGGCGACGTTCAGCCCGGCACTGACGTCGTCGGTACCGCTGATTGTCCCAAGGGCGCAATTCACGGCTGCGAATGCGCTTATTCAGAGCACGACCAGCTTGGGCATCATTTTCGGTCCGGCGTTGAGCGGAATAGGAATCGCCTTGTTCGGTTCGCAGGAAGTGCTCTGTCTGAACGCGGTCACATATTTCGTGGCAGCACTTTGCCTCGGGCTAGTGAGACTGGGAACAGGTCAGCCATCTGTAGAATCACAAGTGACCCGTGGTTCAGCACTCCAAGATTTCAGCGAGGGACTGGCCTTCGTCGCGATTAAACAACGCGTCATCCTGCTGCTGGTTTTCACGGCTGGATGTTACGGATTCGGCGCCAGCGCCCTCACGACGTTGTTTCCGGTCTTTGCGAATAAGCTGTTGGGGCTGGGGCCGGTCGAGGTGGGCTACCTCTGGTCCGCCCTGGGAGTGGGACTACTGTTCATGTCTCTGGCACTGTTGCGATTCACCGAGTGGAGCCTATCGGATCGCACCAGAATCATCGCGGGAGCGAGCGTAGCCTGCGCATTGGCGATCGGGGTGCTCGTTTGGACGAAAGACCTCTATCTGGTCAGTCTCCTCATGATCGTGATAGGAGGAGGGATGGGAGCCTTCACTCCGATCGCATGGGGTATTGTACAGGAGCTGACGCCTCAAATGATGGTGGGCCGAGTCCTAGGCCTCTATAGCATGGGTGCCATGACGGCCGCCATCAGCGGGATCAGCATATTCGGTTGGGTCACAGAACGATTTGGCGAATCAATGGGCATAGCAGGCATCGGCGCAATGTTTCTTCTCACTGCTTCTCTTGGAAGCTGGTTAACCTGGTCTATGCGACATCAATGAGGGACATATGGAACACCTCGATCGTGGACATGATCAATGCCACATTGTCGCCTGCTCCTCACTGACCGATGACCATATCGAGGTTCTGAAGCAGGGTGATACCTTCGGTCTATTCGATCGCTACGGTGACATCAATTCTCTGAGAACCGGCTCGCAAGGCCTCTATCATGAAGGAACCCGGTTTTTATCCCGATTCGAGTTGACTCTCAACGGGGAGCGACCGTTGCTACTCAGTTCGACGATCAAGGAAAACAACGTTCTGCTCAACATCGACCTGACGAATCCAGACCTGATGCATGAGGAACAGGTAGAGATTCCGCGTGGAGCGCTGCACCTCTCTCGATCCCGGTTTCTGTGGCATGGCCGCTGCTTCGAACGGCTTCGAGTGCACAACTACAGTCTCCGTCCCATTCCGATACGGCTCTCCTTTTCGGTGGATGCTGATTTTGCCGATCTGTTCGAAGTCCGTGGGACGATACGAAGCCGGCGAGGCCGACGGTTGGAGGCTGTTACCTCCAAGGACGGCATTTCACTTGGGTATGAGGGGCTGGATCGTGTGGAGCGGTGGGTCACTGTCCGTTGTGCACCGGCTCCGACGGCAGTCTATCCCGAGGAGATTCGCTTCGACACGTTCTTGGCGGCGGGAGAAGTTGTCCAGTGGGATCTGACGATCTCCTGTGAAGTCACCCAGCGAATCAGGTGTGATCATTCATATGAGCATGCACTCGTCGAAGTGGAGCGAGCGCTCCATTCCGCTAGGGCTGACGACTGTCACATCGTGACATCAAATGCGCAATTCAATATGTGGCTGAACCGCTCGCTGGCCGACCTCCACATGATGGTCTCAGACACTCCTGACGGCCCATACCCCTACGCCGGGGTTCCATGGTTCAGCACCCCATTCGGGCGCGACGGCCTCATCACCGCATTCGAATTTCTGTGGGTTAATCCGAACATCGCCCGGGGTGTGTTGGCTTATCTAGCGGCGACCCAGGCGAAGGAGGTTATCCCGGAGCAGGACGCAGAGGTTGGCAAAATTTTGCACGAAACTCGAAAGGGCGAGATGGCGGCGCTCAACGAAATTCCATACGGTCGCTATTACGGCAGCATCGATGCGACGCCGCTGTTCATCATGTTGGCCGGAGCCTATTACGAACGGACGGGCGACCAGGCCTTCATCACGCGCATCTGGTCGAATATCGAGCTGGCGTTGCAGTGGATTGATGAGACAGGCGATCTCGACAGCGATGGTTTCGTGGAATACAGCCGCCGGTCGAAAGGCGGGCTTATCCATCAAGGATGGAAAGATTCGCACGATGCTGTTTTTCATGCAGATGGTCGCCCGGCGGAGGGACCCATCGCGCTCTGTGAAGTGCAGGGTTATGTATTTGCCGCGAAGCGGCGCGCAGCCCGATTGGCCCTGATGTTGGGACGTACGACGCAGGCCAGGCAGCTCCTGAAGGAGGCGGACACGCTACAGACTCAGTTCGAGCGAAATTTCTGGTGCAACGACCTCTCGTCCTACGCGTTAGCCTTGGACGGGTTCAAACAGCCCTGTCGAGTCAAGACCTCGAATGCCGGCCACTGTCTCTGGGCTGGTATTGCGGACCAAAAGCACGGCATGAGAACGGCCACGAGCCTTATTGGCGATGAGTTTTTTAACGGATGGGGGGTTCGAACCGTCGCCGCCACTGAGGCCCGCTTCAATCCCATGGCGTACCACAACGGATCCGTTTGGCCGCACGATAATGCCCTTATCGCGGCCGGTATGGCCGCCTACGGGTTCAAACAAGGCGCGTTGAAGATTCTTTGCGGTCTGTTCGACGCGAGCCTGTTTCTCGATCTGCATCGCTTGCCTGAATTGATGTGCGGATTCTCGCGCCGGGCCGGTGAAGGCCCGACACTGTACCCGGTGGCCTGTAGTCCTCAGACGTGGTCATCGGTTGCGGTGTTCCTGCTGCTCCAAGCCTGTCTCGGTTTGAGAATTGATGCCCCGCGAGCCCGGCTGTCGTTCTCACAACCTGTCTTGCCGCCGCTCCTGGAGCACATTCAGATCAAGAATCTCAGGATTGGAGAGGCCAAAGTTGACCTCTCGATTGAACGTCATGAAAAGGATGTCGGTATCAACATACTGCGGCGAGAAGGGTGCATCGAGATTGTCGTTACGAAATAATCGGACCCGATGCCTTCTTTGATTCTGCACGATCATGTTGAGTCGAGACATCTTGTTCCCGACGGACAAGATGTCCTTTCCACACACATTCTCCTTGCGTGACAGTGACTTGTGTTTATCCCGCCACTCGATGGCACCCAACCAGT
>DATENE010000178.1:0-14049 GCA_035275205.1 Nitrospiraceae bacterium | reverse complement strand
AGGCGCTGGTCTGTATGATTCTTCACGCCGTGCTCTTCTTCGGCCGGCGCCATGGTCGCCTGCCCTGGACCTAGCACTTGTTTCTCTGAACCAACCTGAAACGTACCTTGCCCCTCAAGCACGAGATAGACCTTATCCTGTTCTCCGTGGATATGACCCTTCTGTTCTTGCCCTGGCTCGAAACAGTAGATGTCGCAAAAGAATCGTGACGTTTGAAATATACTGTTTTTCTTCATCTTATCCTTACTAAACTGCTGATAGTCTGAGATTTTCAATACATTCATTTGCAGCTCCATCAAGAATGTTGTGGCTGGGCTCGGCGACGCTCCAGCGTCGCCAGAATGGAATCGACCGAGATCACGTGATGTGAGAGCCCCAGGTCTTGGGCTGAAAGCCCCATCGCCAAACCAAGGAGCTGCGGCACATGCAAAATCGGTAAGTCGAGTTTGGCGCTCACCGCGCGACCAGCCCGATCCTGATAAATATCCAGACTCATATGACACAGGGGACAAGGCGTCACCATGAAATCGGCCCCCTGTTCCTTGGCTTCATTCATATGCATCCCTGCCATGGCCACGGCAATGGCTTCCTTTTCGAGGATGATGGGAAACCCACAGCACTTGGTTCTCCCGGCATAGGCCACCGGTTCGCCACCGACGGCTTTGATGACGCGCTCAAGAGATTGGGGATTCTCAGGATCGTCAAACCCCAGATCCCACGACGGACGCAGGATGTAACAGCCGTAAAATGGAGCGATGCGAAAGTCTCGCATCGGTATAGAGGCCAAGGCGCCTAGGCGAGCCAGCCCAATGTCTCGCACCACGATCCACAATAAATGCTTGATCTGAACATGACCATGGTAGGCCAGACCTTCCGGCGCTAGGAGAGCATTGATGCGATCCAGGGTCCTTGTCTCCGTCTTCAATCGTCGGTTGGCTGCGCTCATCACCCCCTGGCAGGTACCGCAGATCGTCATGACATCCAGTCCGAGCGCCTCCGCTTGCGCAAACGTCCTGGCATTCAGCGCCAGCGCCATATCAGGGTCAACCTCTGTCACAACCCCGGCGCCACAACAAGCCGCGGCTGTGAGTTCAACAACTTCGATCCCCAATCGGCCGATGATCGCTCTCGTCGATTGATACAACTCCGGTGTCGCCCCTTGCGCCGCACAGCCGGGGTAAAGGGCATATTTCATTGATATACCGTTATGGAAGTTGGGACAGGGTCCGGTTGAGTGAATCTCGAAGATCGTCCATCGCAGCTGCTGTTTTCGACTTCGCCTGCTCCCAGGAAGAGGTTGTTGCGGAATGGATGTCCTGCAACTTTTTATTGGCCAAGTCCGATTTCTTTTCTAATTCCTCGATCGCCTTCTGTATATCCGATCTGGTTTTCCCCGACTCATGCTTCACTTGCGCGCGTAGCTGCGAGATATGCACTTGCATTTCATCCAGTTCTGTTTGAATCCTTCGCTGGAACGCATCCTTTTGTTGAATCGTATAATCCTTGGTGGCCTTCAGCGCCTCCTGTGTTTCCCGAACAATCTTGTCACCCGTCACCGGCTTTTCTGACGCTCCAGCCGCCGCGACCACGAGTATGGAGAGTAACCCTATTCCCACGATACTCCATGACCGCCCCACATGATTCTTCATCAACATCGTCTCATCCCGCCGAATCGTGGCAAAAGCTGACGTGCGCCTGTCGCGCAGGCCTGACGCGTCTCGCGCAAAAATCCATGGCAGTCTCGGATTTCTTCAGCATCCCGCTAAGTGTCGGCTTCTTTTTCTCGTTGATCTCGCTGGTAGGGCTCCATCTCAATCTGCTTCACGATGTCCTGGAGGTGCGCCCATTCTGTCGAAGCAATCACCTCAAACTCAAGGCCGAATTGCTGCCCCCGGCTCCACCGGACAATCGCTGCCTGAATTTGAATGGGATGCTCTTGCTCTATCGCCACAATTCGGAGCTCCAGGGAGGCTCCTGGTTGAACGTTGGCGGGACTTTCGATTCGACACCCTCTGAGGGAAAGATCGATGAGGCTGCCCTCTCCGCCAACCATGGCGATAGATGAAAATGAACTACGAAATTGGACGGGTAACCGGATGTTCTTCCGTTGCTCCATCGCCGCGCCTCGCAGATCGATTTGTTACTACCCCTTTATATTCCCGATCGGGCGTAATTCCAACACCTTTTTCGCAATTCCCGCGCGATCGACCGATTCCACAACTTCAGCTATATCCTTGTACGCCAAGCCGGCCTCCTCCGCGAGGCCCGACATCGACATCGCCTTGACCAGAATACCGCGCTGTTTCATCTGCTGCTGCAGCTGTTCGCCGCGAACCGTTCGCTTCGCTTGCGCCCGGGACATCGTTCTTCCAGACCCATGCATCGTCGACCCGAACGTGTCGCGCACCGCCCGATCTGTCCCCACGAGCAGATACGAGCCTGTCTCCATCGAGCCGCCACAGATGACCGGCTGGCCTGTCTGCCGAAACGCGTCCGGCAGCTCCAGGCTCCCAGGCCCAAACGCTCTGGTCGCTCCTTTGCGATGCACGATCAACTCCCCTTCTGCATACCGTTCCACCTTGGCGATGTTATGCGCCACGTCATACACCAACTCCATCCCCAACGCCTCGGCGGACTGACCGAAAACCGTCGCGAAGGCTTCGCGAATCTGATGCGTGATGACCTGGCGATTGGCAAAAGCCGTGTTCGCGGCGCAGTTCATGGCAGAAAAATAGTCCTGCCCCTCGGGAGATCGAAACGGCGCACAGGCCAACTGCTGATCCTTCACGGTGATGCCATAACGACGCATGGCTTTTTCAAATACGTTGAGATAGTCGCTCGCCACTTGATGGCCGAAGCCGCGCGAACCGCAATGGACCATCACGACGATCTGCTCATGACCGGTGATACCGAGCGCCGCAGCCGTAACTGGATCGAATATCCGCTCGTTCGAGACCACCTGGACTTCAAGATAGTGATTGCCCGATCCCAAGGTCCCAAGCTGGTTGATGCCTCGTTGGATCGCATGGTCGGTCACGATCGACGAATCGGCCCCCACGATGCAGCCATTTTCTTCCATACGGCCGAGATCCCGATGCCACCCGTACCCCTGCTCCACACACCACCTGGCCCCATGTGTCATCACGCGACGAAACTCCTCCCGCGAGAGCCGAACACATCCACTTGTCCCAACGCCGGCCGGCACCTTCCGAAAGAGTTCGGTCATGAGTTTCTCCAGATGCGGCTGCACGTCTGCCAGCGTCAGATCTGTTCGAATCAACCGCATGCCGCAGTTGATATCGTAGCCCACACCGCCTGGAGAAATAATCCCGTCCTGCACGTCGAACGCCGCGACACCCCCGATCGGAAATCCATAGCCCCAATGTCCATCAGGCATACAGAGCGCATGCCGACGAATGCCGGGCAGACAGGCGACATTCGTCACCTGATCGAAGACCCCAGAATCCATGGCCTGAAGTATCTCCCTCGTGGCGTATATTCTGGCCGGTACCAGCATGCCGGGCTTTTCAGAGATGGGAATTTCCCAGATCTCATCCGTGATCCGATTGACCGTCATGTCGGTATTGAGCTTCATGCCAAGTGGGCGAGACATGCGGAACTAGCGGGAATTGCGAGACACGCGCGACGGTATAATACTGCTGCCATATCTTAGGCTCATCGCGCATCTCTCGCTAGTCCCGCATGTCTCGCAGAGTCAGACGTCGAGGACCACGCGTACCTTCCAGCAACCGCCTGTCTGATTGAGGTCGTAGAGATGTTTCGTGACCCCTTTTACATCGGCATGGAGTTCTTGCGTCAGATGATTCACCGGCGCGCCGATCAGACATGCGCGCAACAACCAGACCTCGCCATCCCGCCTCAGCGTGAGCGGAGCCTCCCGGAAGACCACCCCTGCGGCGTCTTTCCAGTAGACCACCTCCGACAACCACTCAAACAACAGCGCCTCTGGATCCACATCGTTCTGTTCAATCGCGCGCTCCCATCCACCCGACACCGTTAAAGGGTTCGCCATGCTTTCAATAAGAGCTTGCGTCGCGCCATGAAAGACGTCCTCCACCGACTCCCCTTCGGCTTCGAACCCGATATCGGCCATGGCGATATCTTCAAGAAATCGAAAGGTCCAGGCCATAGCATCAGCCCGATGGGATGGCGCGTCGCACTCGCCGGATAAAGGCCTGGAGTTGGCTGAGCCCGGGAAGCGCATGTCCGAAGGGGTTGGGAATTTTTCCTCTGAGGAACATCTTGATACCCAGAGGCAGGATGCGCAAGAGGCCGTGCGGCGCAAGCCCGACTACTTTCAGCGGCATGATCGCCTCATTCAACCGCCCTTGCTGTTCGACTAAATCAGTAAAGCCGAGAATGTGACGCGCGCCGCCGGTCGTTGTTAAGCCATAATCGAGCGATGCCCGCCGCAACCGGATGATCGCTTCCATCGGCTTGACGTCTTTCGGACAGACCTCCACGCAGAAGTTACAGCGTGTGCAATCCCAGATTCCATGCTCATGTTGGAGCGCCGAAAGTCTCGCTCGCGTTGCCGAAGGGGATTCTCGCGGGTCGGAGAGGAAACGATCGGCCTTCGCCAAGGCTGCTGGGCCGGCAAATCCCTTCGAAACTTCATGCACGGTACAAGCGGCGACGCAGGCGCCGCACATGATGCAGGCATCCACATTGTGGAACCGTGGATTGCCATGGTCTCGCGCTTGCGCCTGAGCAGGCGCGCCTGCACGCGCAGGCCGAGCCGTCGATACCAGCCAGGGATGCACGTCGCCGATCTTCTCCCAGAACGACGCCATATCCACAACCAAGTCCTTGATCACCGGCAAGTGACGGAGCGGCGCAACCGTGATATGCCCGTGCCGTTCAAGTTCTTTGCGGAGGGAGGTGCGGCAGGCCAGTTTCTCGCTGCCGTTGATCGTCATCGCGCAGGAGCCACAAATTGCAGAGCGGCAGGAATAGCGAAGTGCCAGGCTCCCATCGCACTCTTGCTTGATACGAATGAGGGCGTCGAGGACGGTCATCCCACGGCCGACATCGAGCCGGATCTCTTGAGGATGAGGTGTGGAATCGACTTCGGGATTGAATCGTTGAATGGTGAACGTAAGACGCATGGGCCACGTGTAGCCTTCAGCAGTCAGCCATCAGCGAGCTGAAAGCTGATCGCTGAGAGCTGATGGCTCATGTCAGTCCAACTCGAAGGTCTTGGGAGAGTTCGTCAGATTGCGACACCCGTCTTTCGTGACGAGCACCATGTCCTCGATGCGCACGGCGCCGAGACCAGGATAGTAGAGACCGGGCTCGACCGTGACGACGTGGCCTTCTTGGAGCAACGACCCGGTACGGCTGATGCGCGGCATTTCATGTATATCGAGTCCAACCCCATGGCCGGTGCCGTGAAAGTAGCCCTGCATACGCCCATTCACCAGACCCGTCCGGTACCCTGCTTTTTCAAATCTGGCCAAGATCCCTTGATGAATCCTCTTTCCGTCCGCCCCATCTTTGACTTTTGTAATGGCCTCTTCCTGCGCGGCCAAGACCGTCTGGTAGAGCCGCTTCAGCTCGGGGCTCGGAGTCCCCCGCACCACGGTTCTGGACATGTCGGCGAAATACCGGTTGGTGGCCGAACGAGGAAACACGTCGAAGATAATGCTGCGATGGGCCGGCAATGGTCCGCTGCCTTCGTTGTGGGGGTCGCAAGCCTGCTCTCCCCCGGCGACAATGGTATGCTGGGCAACACAATCGCTCTCCATCAATGCCACATTGATCCGCTTCTTGACTCGCTCCGACGTCAACGGGATCCCTTCAAACCACAGTTGATCCTTATCGATCGAGGCCTGACGCAGCATGTCATGGGCGTCCGCAACCGCTCGTTCAGTCGCACGCTGGGCGGCTTCGATATAGCGGACTTCCTCGGCGGTCTTCACCACACGCTGCTCGTAGAACGGGTCCTTTTTCGGATAGAGCTGATACCCCAATGACTGAAACTTCAGGGCATGGCCGAACGGAAAGTTTGCCGGGACGAGGATCTGCGTAATGCCGGCTTCTCTCAAAAGAATATGGATTACTTCGACTGTGCCCGGCTCAGCAATGCCTTGCGTCTTGGCACGACCCTCTACCTCCGAATACGAGAGCACCCGATCGACGGACGATTGGCTCTTCGCCCGATCCATTTCCAGATCGCTCATGACCAGAATTCGTTCACCCTTAATTTCCAAATAGATAAAGGGGTCCGGCGCTATAAACTTCGTGGCGTAGTAGAGATTGGAATCAGTCTCGCTGGCAGCGATGAAGACGGTGGCACGTTGAGTGTGCTGAGTGGATGACGCCATAGTGAATGCTGGTCGGAATCTAGCACGGGGGGGGAGGTCGGTCAAGGGACGGTGGGAGCCGGCTCAGGCGTGGAAACGGTGTCCTTGACGGAACCTTTCTCCTCATCAGGCGTCATCATATCGATCGGCAGCATGACCGTATTCTTCAAAATATCGAAGGCCAGCTGCGCCAGACCCGTCATGCCGGTGGCGAACGACTTCATCGGCAGGTACGTCACCTCCGGATCCCCGATTGACCCTTTCACAGAGAACAATGCAGTGGCAAAGCCTTTGCGATCGCCGGCAAAGAACCGCCCAAAGAGTGGAATCGTTTTCAGGAATTGCGCGTACGACCCGAACGGACTGACGGCCCATACCATATCGATTTGATCCGTCGGCAGATCATAGTTACCCGCAGCGGTGATCTTGACGATCGGGCTATCGATGATCAGATTCTCGGTTTCGAAGAGCCCTTTCCGCACGACGACTGTCGCTGAAATTTTGTTGTAGGGTAAGCCATCTTTCTCTAAATCCACCTTCCCCTGCAGCACCGCCGGCAGATTCAGGATGCTGATGATTTTCCAGACCGCCCGTTCCTCGGATTTGAAGATGCGTCCATTCTCAAGCAGGACCTCCATTTTGCCGTCCAACGTAGGATACAGCCCATGCGGGTTCCTCCCATTACCGCGAATCGTTCCCGTCACGCGCGCTTCACCGGTGAACACTCCCGCTTTCGGGCCAAAGAATTTCAAGACATCTTCCACCAACAAACCCGTCGCCCGAACCGAGAGTTCCGCATCGGCCGGCTGCTTGGGCGGCAGTTGCACCACGATGCGCCCGGCGACTTCTCCATTGGTCGATTGGCCGGACACACGATCCAAATCGAGCATGCCGTCTTGAATCGTGATGCGGGCGGAGAGACTCCCAAATTTGAGATGTTTGTACCGGCCGCGCGCCATCGTCGCGGTTGCCTGAACCTTGCTGGTGGCTGCGAGGGTTTCAAGAAATTCTCGGATCGGCGACCGTGCGCCTTTTGGGACGAGGAGATCGAGATCCATCTGATTGGACTCGATCTTCGCGGTAATCGTAGGTTTCGCTGCCCAGTTGCGGATCGTCCCTTCCAGCGAGAGGTCACTGTCAAGCAGGCGAAAAGACAACCGCTTGATCTCCGCGCCGTTCTTCACGAAGTGGACCCGCAGATATAAATCCTCGATCGGTCCCTCGGAACCCTTGACGTTCATCAGGCCGTTGGTCAGCGCGAGCCACCCGGTGGTCTTCCAAGCTTTCCAATCGGGACCCTTGCCCTTCATATCGAGCGACAATTCGATATTCCCCGCCTCGAACCCTCCCTTCGCAATCCATTCCGGCACGCGAGACAATGACAATGTGCCGGTCGAAAGCGCCGCATCAATGGAGAATCGTTCACCTAATTGGATCTTACCTTTCACCGGCAAACGGAGCGGCGGCACGATGAGCTCAATCCTGTCGAGTAAGACCCCGGATCCCTGAGGGATCGTGCCATAAAATTCCACCGACGCTTCGGCGCCGACCGGTTTTTCGACCAGGCCGGGAAACGACACGATCGATTCGGTCAGGACAACTTCACCCCGCACATGCGGCGAGAGGGTCGGTCCGGTTAAGACCACAGCGCCATTGACCAACCCTTCCATCGCTCCAGTTGGAATGGCGCCCGAGGGCACCAACTTGGCCAGCTGGCCTGCATCGCCCTTGACTCGAATCAGGAAATCCTGAAACGCACTGTCACTGCCCCCCGTGATGCCCCCACTGATCTGCAAGTCCAAATCTCCCAAGCGCCCCGTCACTCCATCGAACATGGTCCCGCCTTCCGACAGCACAAATCGGCCCTGCAGCCCCGTCAGCCGCTCGGGCAATAACGGATTGGTCAGACTGACATGCTGAACGGTAATCTCTCCCCCGGCAAAGGTGACACCACCCTGTTGGTTAAGCGGCCCGACCATGCGAAACGTGGGCGCGGCATCACCTTCGACGTCACGCGATGCGGCCAACAGACGCGACAGCTGTTCTGACTTGACGGTCTTCGCGAGATGTTGCACCAGGTCTGCGGCAGTCATGGTCCCGATAATCTCCCACTCGATCCAGGGCCCTGTCTCCAAAAATGAAACGAGCGCCTTGCTCTCATTCATATGAATCGTGCCATAGAGCCCGCTCAGATTTGACACCTTGAGGCGTCCGGCTTCGACCGATACCACTGCCGTCAAATCCTTGGCAGGGACATGGTTTTGTCCGATCAGGGCTCGCCCTTGTTTCACGTGAAACTCCCCCGTCAACGATAGCTGCGACCCAGCCGTCGACGATCCCGTGACAGTTGCAGAGACCACCTCCAATATCCCATCGATCTCGCGGTCCTGAATGATGGCCGGCAGCTGCGAATGTATCCACTCAGCCGGCACGGTCGTGAGCAACTGGTTCAATTGGATCGGGGATGATGCAAAGGTGGCTGCAAACGTGGGCTGAGGCGTCAGCAGCCCGGAGAGACTCGCTTGGCCTGTGAGCTTCAACTGCTGGAGATTCGCGGACAAGTCGGATAAGACCACATCGTAGCCCGCGACACCGGGCACAGCCCGAACATGACTGTGTACATTGACGGTGCCCTGCAACTGATCCGGAACCGGGCGAGGCCCGAAAAAATCTGCCAACTCCCGAAGATTAAGAGTGGCCGCCTCAAGTGTCCCATCGAATTGGAGGGTGACCGGTAAACCAGACGAGTCGTCGATCGCAACCGTCTGCCGTTGAGCGGCGCTAATGGTCCCGCCCAGAGACATGGAGGAGAGGCCTTTGTCGCCTGCATGACCCGCAGAGACACGCAGATCCGCCTGTCCACGCTCTGCTCTCACGACCAGCGATGCCTCCACCGACTCTAACGTCATCGATCGCGTGCCATCTTGACGTGCCTCATCGATGATGAGCACCTTTCCGTTCACCAGCGTCGCTTCACGGATGCGGAAAATCCGGCTGAGCGTCTGGACGGCGTCCTGATCGGCTTCCCCCCCATGAAAAACCTGATCGAGGAGATTCCAATGGCCGGTATGATCACGCCGGATCATCAAGGTCGGTTCTTCGATGAGCAACCGCTTCCCCACGACCTGCTTGCGCAACAGCGGGAGAAACCGCAAGACCAATTCCAGCTTTTTGGCCGATAACAGGACGTCATCGGAATTCCGATCGTGAATCGCGACCTGCGTCAGTTCCAATCGGATGCGAGGGAATAAGACCAGCTTGATGCGGTGGACGTCGATCTTGCGCCCGATGCTCTGCTCCAGTTGTTGGAGGAAAAAATCTTTGACGTAGTCACCCCCAGTCAGGTAGGTGGAAAAGATAAAGACCGCGCCCCCGCCGATCAGCAGAATGGCAATCAGCGCGACAGCGACACGAGTTCGAACCACTCCTGCTCCCTGGGTTGATTATTCTCGGCAGGTAAACCGCATCAGTTCTGCGAGTACGTCATCTTACCGAATCACTCACATGAAATCTACGAAGTCAGTGTCTTCACAGGGAATTTTCCGCTTCTCCTATTCAACATTCAGCAGGATGAGGCCCGTGCCCGCGCAAGGGTAAAGACGGGATAAGCGAGACTGGCGGGATGCTCAAACTGGTTTGTTTAATCGATTTGGTTTATCTGATGATTAGTCTGGTTCAAGCAAATAAACAAGACAAATCACCTAACGGTCTTCTTACGCTGGCGGATTATTTCAGCGTCCTTCCAACGACGCGATAGGGCCGGAGCTTACTTTCGTTAGATCGATCACGAGTTCGTCATCTGTGTTGGCCAGCAGCGTATCCCAGAGGCTATGCTGTCGTACGATGGTCGCCTCACCTGGATCAAAGAACAAGTCAAATCCTTTGGCGGCCGTCGGTCGCATGGGATAACGCCGATCGTAGATCATCCCATACGTTGGAATACCGTAGAGGACCTGCCAATTGCCCAAAATGAAATGCAGCTCAGTGTCATGGACATACAGTCCTCCCGTGGTGATGACGCGCTTGACGGACGTTTGCGGCTGACTGAGATAAAACGTCACGCGCTCGTCCTGTCGGGCTTCGGCAAGGGCCTCTGCGATCTGCTGGGACAAGAGCGCCAGTTCCTCAGGGCGAAATGCCGGCACCAACGGCGCCTCGCCCTGTAACCATCTCTGTAGCCAGATCCGGTGCTCTTTGACCGAGATACCGCCAAGGATGCGAGAAACATCCTCGACACGCATGACCTTCGGATGCAGATGCTGGCTGGGAGGCCACTCCGGCAAAACGGAATCATCCACCTCCAGTCGAACATAGTTCACAGGATCTTCATAGACCGCGCGATACGGCACGATAGGAATCGCGCAGCCGACGAACAGGGCGCACAAGAATGCGCCCCGTAGAATGTGACACGTGAAATGTGAAACGACCATCCGGGTAACGGCTCTCTTTCCCCCTACCTTTTTAGGTTTTACTTTTCCCGTTTCACGCTATTCGGTGATCGTGACCGTCATCTCGACTCGTTCGAGGGGATTGTCCCGGCCGTCACGCTTCATACCGACCACCTTATCCGCCACATCCATCCCGCTGACCACTTCGCCGAATGCCGTGTACTGCCAATCGAGAAAGTTCGCATCCGCGACACAGATAAAAAACTGTGAGCCGGCACTGTCCGGGTCGTTCGAACGCGCCATAGAGAGCACCCCACGCTTGTGCGGCTTGCTGTTAAATTCAGCTTTGACCCGATGACCCGGCCCCCCCATGCCGTGCGATGCACGGTCAGGATTCTTGCTGTTGGGATCGCCGCCCTGGATCATGAAACCAGGAATGACCCGATGAAACGTCGTGCCGTTATAGAAGCCTTCCCGAGCTAACTTCGTAAAATTCTTCACATGCCCCGGCGCCACATCATGAAACAATCGCAACACAATCTCGCCCAACGGCGTCCCCTTGCTGCTGACGGAGATGGTGGCTCGTGTTTTTTCAGTCGGTTCTGACATCGTCCTCTGCCCTTTCTTGGTTAGCGAAAACGGAAGGGGGCCGGAGCCTCCCCTCCCTCAAGACCCTGATTGATGGGGTTCCACGTCCGTCCGTCGTCGTCGCTTCGAAATGCCCCGTCGCTCGTACCGGCATAGAACACTCCGGCTCCGGACTCGATCAAGACTTGGATGGCCATACTCGTCAACCCCTTATTGAGCGGCACCCACTGACGCCCCTTGTCGGTCGTTTTGAAAATACCGTGCCCCGTCGCCACAAAAAGCCCTCGGCTGTTGAAGAGAATCCCACGAATCGAATCGTTCGGGAGCGCCCGGCTGATGGGCCGCCAGGTTACACCTCCATCGACACTGCAAAAGACGCCGCCATCGAACGTGCCTGCATAGATGCCGCCTTCAGAATCGATCGTCAACACACGAATAAAGTTCTCTGTCATCCCTTCATGATCTTTGAGTCCATGTGGCTGGCGCACCCAACCTGTCGATTGAGCCTTAAATCGCACGATGCCTTTTCCTGAGGTTCCGGCAAACAGCGTCCCATCAGACGAGAGGGCCAACGCATGGACCAGGATGTCGTCGAGACCGGTCGTGACCACCGACCAGCGTTCGGCAGCGAGTCGATAGACCCCGTCGCTCGTGCCCGCGTACACTCCGTCACTCACGGCAAGGAGGGCTTTGATTTCCAGGCGCTTGAGCCCGTTATTGATCGCCTGCCAGCTCTTCCCTTGGTCGCGCGAACGAAACACCCCGCCACGGAAAGTTCCGGCATAGATCGCGCCATCTTTCCCCGTGGTAAGCGTCAGAATAAACGGATCGGTCACGCCCTGACCCGACTTCGTCCAGCTGACCCCACGATCCTCACTGCGAAAGAGGCCAAGGCCGAACGAGCCGGCATAGATCAGGTCGTTCCCGACAGACGTGAGTGCCTGAATACTCGTCGTTTGCTGATTGAAGGAATCGTAGCGCGGTTGGCTCTCTCCATGGCCGGGAGCTGGCTGCGGAGATGGTGGAACCGGCGAAGGCGCTTGAGTGGCAGCCTGCAAGATTCCGCCTGCGCCCCATATACTCAACGCAAGGACTGTCGATATGATTCCCCGCATCATCATCTCTCCAGTTACTCCCGTAGAATGCTCAAAAAGGCCACGGTTCTCACCCACCCGACCCCGGCGCGCCAAGACGCGCCGTTCCGCAGGCAAGGCCTGCAGACGAATCGAAACCGGAGGCGTACCCTCTGGGGCGCACGGTGCGACGAATAAGGAGCACCACGTCTGTGCGCGCCGCCGAGTGGTGAGGCGGCTGGGTCCCCGTTGAGGACACCTTCGAGTCGAGAACGCCGCTGGAGACCTTTTTCAGCGTTCTACTATCTACTATCGGACACGGTGTCCGGCCGGTCCAATCGGCAAATCCGGATCGAGCGGCAAGTTGACTTCGGGTGGGCCTCCTCGTCCAAAGATACGTGCGCCAAGAATTCCGATCTCATACAACACCATCAAGGGCACGGCCATCAAGAGCATGGTAAAAAGGGTCGCATCCGGCGTGACGATGGCCGATACGATCAATGCGGTTAGAATTGCGTGTTTTCGATACTTGGCCAACACCTGGGCCGAGACCACACCAACCCTCGCCAGGATGGTGAGTACCAGGGGCAATTCAAATGCGCAGCCGAATATCAGGAGAAATTTGACGTTGAAGTCGATGTAGGTGCCGACGCTCAATTCCGGGGTGACATCGTGATCCATGCCGAAGCTGACAAAGAAGTCGATGACCAACGGGAGAATGACGAGATTGCAAAAGATCAACCCGGAGACAAAGAGCGCCCCCGCCAGCATAAACAGCGGAACGCCCCAGCGTTGCTCCTTAGGGAGCAACGCTGGGGCAATGAGCTTCCAACACTGATAGAAGATGACCGGCAGACTCGCCAGAATCGCCGCAAGCAGGGACACTTTGATCGAAGCGAATAACGCCTCCGTTGGTCCGTAGAACACCAGCTGGTTGGAAAACGGACGATTCAGCCACGCAACCATATCGCCGGAAAAGGTAAAGGCCACCATCAGAGCCACCAGCATCGTGGCCCCGATGATGATCAGACGCTTCTTGACGGTCCGGATATGTAAGGCAAGGGGATTGAGAATCTGTGCCATGACTCCGGTCCCGGGTGCAGGTTGACGTCGGCCCCACAACGAAGCTGATCACGGCGGAGAGGTCTGCAGCTCGTGGTCTCGCCAGACACGAATCAGCTCGGCCATCTTGTCTTTCTTCACCAACTTCGCTTTGTGCAAATCTTTCATGGTCAGCTCTTCGGCAGGAGTCAGCACGTGACGCTTCTGCAATTGGATCAACTCCAGGTCCAGACGGTGGTGCGCTTCTTCCAGTATACGGAATTCGTCGCTGGATTCGCGCAGTCGCACCGCAATCATACTGTCTGTCAGCATGTCGCACCTCCTGGCTATGAGATTACTGCAGCGGCCTGATACGTCCTCCCTCGCGACCAACTTCTTGTGTCAATCGACCAGACTCCGACACAATCGGGTCCAGCTCCATCAGCAATGCATCTTCTATGGGATTGGTGTAGTACGTGGGCCGAGTCGTCACGTCGCGAAACCCAAGACCTCGGTAGAGCGCATGCGCGGCATGGTTTGAAGCCCGCACTTCAAGCACGGCACGTATCGCCGCTTGTGCTAGCCCCATCTCCAGAGCCCGCATGACCAAGGCCCTGGCGATACCCTTGTGCC
>DATENE010000177.1:0-10008 GCA_035275205.1 Nitrospiraceae bacterium | reverse complement strand
TCAATACGGTCCCTTCAAACTGGAGGATCTCCCGTCCGGCGCTTGGCGCGAGATCCCAATCAAAGACGTGAGGAAATCGCTCCGACTGTAACCAACTTGTTTTGGCCGTTCTGGTTTCTTTAATTCGACTGGCTTATCTAGTCTATTTGGTTGAGCTGGAGTAACCGGATACATCGGTAAAACCAACAGGGCTGTTCCTTAAGTCCACGAGCTGCCGAATGCGACTCCATTGGAAATGGGTTATTAAATCAGTCCCGAGCTTGGTGCTGGGTGTGCTCATGTTGCTTTCGACCGTCACCCCACGGCAAGCCCGTTCCAATGTGGAAGCCTGGTTCATCTATTTCGGCATTGAGGATGTACCGCCATGGTTAGCGGATAAGTCCACGGACACATGGATATTTTGGATGGCGTTTGCGGGTTTCTGTGCATGGGCCGTTCACTTATATGTACGAACAAATGTCAGACATGGAAAACTGTCCATTGTGATTCGCGATGAAGAGCCCTGGGTGGAGGTGAGTCCGCTCATCGATCGGTCGCAGGCGGTCCCCATCAGCGGATCGCAGCACACCTACCGGATAGCATTGGTCAACAGCGATGATTCGACTATTAGGAATGTAGAAGTGAAGCTGAATTCCTTGGAGAAGAAGCCGGAAAATTTCCATGCCATCGGCAGTTGTCTTAAACTGAGAAATGATCGGACCGGAGCAACGAACTGCAACGTGTATCCCACCAAAGATCCGCAATGCATGGATGCCCTGTTTGTTGATGTATTCAGTCTCTTTGTCGGTCCGACGGGAGATTCATTCCTTCGAGTCGCTTCGCTGCCAGCGGATATGGATCGCCATATTCCTGTGGACAAATATGATGTGAAGATCGTAGCGACAAGTGAAAGTGGCGAAATGGCCGTTGGTGACATGGCGTTCATTCCGCGCACTGGTCAGATTCCCGAGTTGAGATTGCTCAAGATGCAATCATTTCCCGGACAATGAATTGTTCATGGCCATCGGAATGAAGATTGATCTTATTGAAGTTCCAAAAGTAGTGGTGTTTGGAAGGTAGAGGAGAGTAGCGGGAACAGTTTCCAACACAGTTTGCCCTACGGCCAATCCGTATCGGACCCTCAATTTTTCAATAGGTTGCAGCACCTGACTCAGGCACCACCTGCCCCTGTGCTAGATTTGTGTTAACCCCGACCATTTTACAAGGGTTTGAGAGCGAATCGGAAAGACTTGCAATGTCTAATGGGAAGCCACGAATTTTGATTCTGGGCGGGGGGTTTGGCGGCATGTATGCCGCGCTGGAATTCGAACGAGCCCTTGCGCAGGGGGCCGAGATAGATGTCACCCTCGTCAACCGCGACAACTATTTCCTCTTCACCCCGATGCTGCATGAAGTCGCCGCGAGCGACCTCGATATCACCAATATCGTCAGCCCGATCCGCAAGCTGTTGCGTCGCGTGACGTTTTTCCACGGAGACATCGAATCCATCGATCTCGTGCATCATCGTGTCGGCTTGTCGCATGGGCACGAGGAACATTGCCATTCGCTGCCGTACGACTATCTAGTCCTCGCCCTGGGGTCAACCACGAACTTTTTCAACATCCCCGGCCTGGCCGACCGCGCGCTCACGATGAAATCGCTGGATGACGCGATTTTTCTGCGCAACCGCTTGATTGCCAATCTGGAAGAGGCGGACTTTGAATGTTCTGCGCACCTCCGCGCGCCCTTACTGAATTTTGTCGTGGCCGGCGGAGGGTTTGCCGGGGTCGAAACCATCGCCGCCATGAATGACTTTCTGCGGGAGGCGGTCCGGTTCTTCCCACATCTACGGGAAGACATGCTGCGGATCATCCTGGTCAATTCGGGGAAGATCATTTTGCCGGAACTCGGGGGGAAGCTGGGCACCTACGCGCAGCGAAAGCTCATGGAGCAACAGGTAGAAATCCATTCGAACTGTAAAGTCACCGCCGTGACTGACCGCGATGTCACGCTCAGCAATGGGATAACGGTCACGACGAATACGCTGGTCTGGACCGCCGGAATCTGTCCGAACTCCCTCATGGATACACTGCCCTGCACGAAATCGCGGGGCCGGGTCCTTGTCAACGAGTACCTGGAAGTTCCTGAGTGGCCTGGCGTCTGGGCCTTTGGTGACTGTGCGCTCGTGCCGGACCGCAGAACCGGGGAATCCCACCCCCCGACCGCGCAACACGCGTTACGCGAAGGGAAGCTGGCGGCCCGGAATATACTGGCCACCGTTCGAGGCGACGAGATGAAGCCGTTCCTGTACTCGACAATCGGACTACTGGCTCCCATCGGGAAACGGACCGGCGTGGCCAACATACTAGGCGTGAACTTTTCAGGCTTCATTGCCTGGTGGTTGTGGCGGACGATTTACTTGCTGAAACTGCCTCGATTTGAAAAGAAAGTCCTCGTAGCCTTGGATTGGACTCTCGATTTGCTCTTTTCGAAGGATCTTGTCCAGTTCAGGACCACTCGCCCCTCTACTCTGTCCCCGATGGAAGAACTAGAGAAGCAAGCCAGTCCGGCTTTGGTCGGCGCCGGCATCGACCACGTGAAATGAATACAAGAACAGTAGTATGTGTCTTTGGCTGACTGCCTTACACCACAACTATTTCTCGCTCAAATCCGGCTAGACTCAGCACATTGACAGAGTTTTCACAACGATCTTTCGCTGCGCTCATCTGCCTAGTTGTTCTGCGCGCACGGTTCAAACACCTTCTCATGATCGAAAGCAGAGAAGTCGATTTTTCCAAGGTTTTGACGTATCCTACTGCCTGCTCCAAAAACAAAGCAGGAGGTTGCGTGAGAAGCACAAGGTGGGGGGTCGATCGGTCATGGACATGAAGATGGAGGATCGGCGCGCTACGCCTCGCATCCGGGTGCAATTTCGCACCACGGTGTCAGGCCCTACCCAGCCCGAGGGAACAGGCCTCATGCTCGATCTTTCAAGGGGCGGGTGCCGACTGGAAAGCCCGTTCCTCTTTTCGCCAGGCCTCTCGTTAGAACTGCGCATTTATGTGCCCGGCTTGGAGTGGCCGCTGATGATTGATGGGGCTGATGTGCAGTGGGTGAGTGAGCAAACCGCCGGGCTGGCTTTTGTTCGAATCAGAGAGACTGAGCAGCAGCGACTCGACGAAGTGCTTACCACTCTGCTCGCCAGGAAGTCCGGGGACGGCGACGAAGAGCAGTTCGAAGCGGAGCCGTTTGAGTCTCAAGAGCTTGAGAAGATACTCTCGAAAGACCCGCAACTCGCCATCAGCAAGGGGCTATCGTGGTTCGCTCAAGACCGGGAGCAATTCCGGTTTCGAGGAGGGAGTTTGCTCAGCAGAGCGTTTCCCAATTGCACCCCGGAGTTCGCTGCCGCGCTCGCCAAGTTGGTAGAAGCTGGTGGCGATACGGAGGCCGATTTCTCCCTGGCGGTTCTCCAGAACTATCCTGAAGAGACATCCACCGACGTGGTCTTGAAAGAGATTGTGTCGCGATTTCCACATGACGATCGCAAGATGAATGGAGTCCGGATCAGCATCGACAGCACCGGCGTGGTCTCTGGTGAATTGGGGCTTGCGGACGCACGGCGGGTCAAGAAGGAATCGTTGAGGCACTGGCTGACAGACGAACGGCAGGCGGTCAAAGCGTTCGCCGAGAAGCATATTGCAGAACTCGACCGAATGATCACGGCAGAGCGGCGCCGTGTGGAGGCCGAACGAGCAATGCGAAACAGGAGCAATGACGAGACCGAGCCAGGTGCGTACAGGGCGAAACCCTTCTGATCGAGGAGCGGATTCAGAACCTAGAGAAGAAGGGGTTGCTGCCGAAGCGGAAGTAGAGTAACCGGACGGATCGGTTTTCGCGAGGCCCCTACGAGAAAAAGTAGCGTGCCAAAAACAGTTGTTTCGGACCTTATTTAGATGCAGTCTCGGCCCTCAACTAAAGCAAAGGGATAGCATTATGGAACTCAAGAGCCTTTTGGGGCCGCTTCTATACTTCCGTAGGCTCGCGACATCATGCAAGTCGTTTGACGACCTCAGAAGTGGTGGCCACTTCTCCAAAGATACCTCCTTCCACACCGATCATTGCTAGTGCTGCTTTGTGCAAGCTCGGGTCTCCAGACGCCGAGGCATCACTCACCGTGACGCAACGGTAGCCAAGGTCAACGGCACTGCGTAGTGTCGAACTCACACAGACTTCCGTGGTGACACCAGTCAGGATCAGCGTTTCAATCCGGTTCTTGGTAAGAACCTGTTGCAATGTGGTGTGAGGAAATGCGCTATAGCCTGGCTTGTCGATGACGATTTCCTTCTCAAGCGGACGCAAGGTATCGACGAAATCATGTCCTTTTTCACCCCGCACCAACAGACGACCGAGCGGACCTTTTGAGCCGATTTCCACACCGGCCTTTCGGCTACGCTCCAGTTTGTAGGGCGGACAATCGGACAGGTCAGGCACATGACCTTCGCGGGTGTGCACGATGAGCAATCCGGCTGGGCGTGCTACGGCTAGCAATTTTTGGATTGGAGCGATGGCGGCGACCAAGGGTGTAATGTCTAACCCTGCTTGCGCGGCATACCCTTCCGGTGAAAGGAAGTCACGCTGCATGTCGATAACTAGTAAAGCTGTCCGAGCGGGTGTTAGAGAACCGAGCAGGTTCGTTGCTACTTTGTTCATTCCATACGATTTGCTGAGAGAAGCTTCTAAGTTACCGAGCAAGGCGGCAACGCCCATGCCCGCCACGACCTGGCTTCCACGAACCAGAATTTCACGCCGCGAAGGTCCGGTCTTTATTGCCTCTTTGGATTTTTCGGTTGCCATAGTCTCCTCCCTCACGCATTTCGCTTGTCCAAGTGCTTGATCGCAACCTCTTCTCTACCCCACTGGGCTGTTTATACGCTACTCTTTCTTTGCTTCAAACCTGGCTGTAATTCGGACACTCAGGTCTATGATAGACGGCGATTCTTCTGATTGCCGCTTGAGGAAAGGAGTCGGAAAACGGGGATATTGTAGGTTCTCACCAATCTCTGTGGGCGGATGATCAGTCCGAGGCTCGTATCGAATGCCATTGAGAGACTATCGAGAGAAAGGGAGGGGCTAGACTTAGCAGGCTGCTCAAAAAGGCTGTCCAGCAAGGCCGCAGCCGATGAAAGCACCGGAGGCGTAGCCTCTGGGCTACGTTGAGGATGCTTTCAAGGTGAGAACGAAGCTGGCGGCTTTTTTCAGCAGCCTGCCGCTATTGGATGCCTGCCTGGCGTTGTAGCCACCGCACATACTTCACGATCTGATCGACATCCGCCGGCGTGACGGCGTCGATTTTCGGCATATTGCCGAATTGCCAATGGTGGGCTTGGACACCGTTCGCCGCCGCTCGTTGGAAGGCCTGGTCTCCGTGATGGTTCGGCTCGTAGACCTTATGCACTAACGGAGGTCCGTGGTCGGTTCCTACCGCTTGCTTCCCATGGCAGATCGCACAGTTCGCATTGAATGTGGTTTCGCCTGTTTGAAACTCAGCCGGCACAGCGCTGCTCACGGCCGTTTGCGTGGGCTGTGTAGGTTGTGTGGAGTCGCAGGCCGCGAGGAGGCCCAGGCCTAGCAAACACACTCCAAACTGAATTTTTTTCTTCATCGAGATTTTCATGTGATTAGGACCTTTGATTGGGAGATACTCGATTGAATGTCCCTTCAGGATGTTCAAACAGGATGGCCAGCAAGGCCGCAGCGAATGAGGACCCGAGGCGTACTTTTTCTGTACGTTGAGGGTCTGAGTGAGTGAGAACGACGCTGGACGCCTGTTTCAACATCCTGAGGTTATCGCATATGGGATGGGATCCACAACCCCAGCCCTAGCAAATCCTTCCCGTCGGATCACGCAACTATCGCATCGCCCACAAGCCTTGTCTCCCACCGGATCGTAACAGCTGTGGGTTAAATGAAACGGGACGTGTAGTTCGACTCCTTGCCGGATGATCTCCGCTTTCGTCAGCATCAGCAATGGGGCTTTGACGTGGAGGGAGGTCCCTTCTGTGCCGACCTTCGTGCCTTCCTTCACTGCCGTCTCAAATGCGCGAATGAACTCAGGCCGGCAGTCCGGATAGCCGGAATAGTCGAGTACGTTCGCACCAAAATAGATGAGAGACGCCCCCACGACCTCCGCATGCGCGGCCGCAATCGAAAGAAAGATGAGATTGCGCCCTGGCACATAGGTGACGGGAATGGTCCGGCTACGCTCGTTGCCCTTTCGATCCTTGGGCACTGCCGCTGAGCCGGTGAGCGCCGACCCGCCGATGGCGCGCAGATCCAGATTCATCACCAAATGATTCGCCACGCCTAAGGCGGCTGCGACCTGCCGAGCCCGTTCGACCTCCACTGCATGCCGTTGTCCGTAGGCTATGGTGAGGAAGAAGAGATCGTGACCTTCTTGCTTGGCAATCGCTGCCGTGACCGTGGAATCCAGCCCTCCACTGGCCAAGACGACTGCTCGATTCCCTGTCGGCGTCATCGATCCCACTCCCGCATGTGGCATAGAATATCAAGCGTGGTCACAGAACACGAGCCTCGCCTGATATGGGAAGAGTCAGGCATAGTTGTCAGGATGCGGACTATTTGAGGGAGGAACTAGAGCAATCGCATGTTTGGAGAAACATGCTAGTCGCGATCTTCTTCTCGCTCGATTTTTTCCAGCAGCTCTTCTTTTGACTGACACTCGACGCAGAGCTTCGCGAACGGGACGGCTTCCAATCTCCGCTCACTGATCTCTACGCCACACTCCGCGCAGATACCATAGGTGCCTTCGTTGAGCCTCGTCAACGCTTCATCGATAGCCTGCCGGCGTCGATTGCGCATTTCCATCAAGGAAATGCCCAGCTCGCGATCGAGATCCATGAGGGCTTGATCGCCGACGTCGCGCGCAGATTCAAGCCGCCGCTGTTTATCTTCGATGAGGGATTGGCCCAGACTCTCTTCAATCTCTTTGATAATTTCCTGACGCTTCCGCATCAGCATCTGATGGAGGACTTGGCGTCGGCGTTCCCGGTCTTCGCGTTCTTTCGCCGTTTCTTTTGGTTTGGCAGCCAGGGGAGAGACGGTCATGCTGATGGGTTTTTCAGGGACCACAACAGGAGTGCGCTTTGGTTTGCTCGCTGGTTTCTCCAGCTTCGCCCGCACCTTGGCCTTCGGTGCCGGTTTCTTCTTGGCGGGGGCTTTTGTTGCCATGGCGGGCCTTACTCCTGTGGTGAACGTTAAATAGCCGAAAAAGTTCGGCATTCATAGCACGGCGCTTCCGTCTATTACAAGAGGTTATGGGGGACCTAAGGATAGAGGATTGTCGAATGGATCGGGTGGCCGACCAGTTTCTCTCGGCCCTTAAGACTCTGGAGCTCTACGAGGAAATCGAGCCCGACGATCTCCCCTCCCAATTGCCGAACGAGAGACACCGTCGCGGCCGCCGTGCCTCCTGTGGCCAGCAAGTCGTCCACGATTAAGACCCGTTCTCCGACGTCAATCGCGTCGCGGTGGATGGCAAGGGAGTTTGAACCGTACTCGAGGCTGTACTTGACCTCAAAGTTGTCGGCGGGCAGCTTGCCGGGCTTCCGGACTGGAACGAACCCGGCGTGTAACCGGTTCGCCAGTATACCGCCGAAAATGAACCCACGCGACTCGATGCCGATGACTTTAGCGACCTGTTGCCGCTCATAGTACGAGGTCAATTCATCGGTAATCGATGCCAGGGCTTGGGGGTCTTTGAGCAGGGTGGTGATATCGTAGAAGAGAATACCGGGCTTTGGGAAATCGGGGACTTCGCGAATGAGGGCACGATAGTTGACGGGGGGCATAGATCAGAGCAAGTCTGCTTGTGTCATGGTTCTGCGCTCAATGGTATGGCGCAAACGCGCCAACGCGGCCATTTCAATCTGCCGGACTCGCTCACGGGTCAACCCCATTTGCCGGCCGATTTCTTCCAACGTCTTGGCCTCGCTCCCATCAAGCCCAAAGCGCGACATAATAACAGTTTGCTCCTTCTCGGGCAACTCCTGCACCCACTCCATCATCTCCGCTCGACGCATCACCCCCTCGGCGGTATCGGCAGGCGAGACACACGAGGGATCCTCAATCACATCACGTAAGAATGTATCCCCGCCCTCACTGATAGGACTGTCCAACGAACAGGTTGTACGGACCACTTGTCTGAGATCCAACACCGTTTCGTCCGTCGTCTTCATCCGTGCCGCGACTTCCGACGCAGTCGGTTCTCGTCCCAGTTCCTGAACGAGCTGCTCCGTCTTGGCGAGATAACGATTCAGCCGCTCCACCACATGTACCGGCAACCGCACGAGCTTTGCCTGATTGATGATGGCTCGTTCGATGTACTGCCGGATCCACCAGGACGCATACGTGCTGAAGCGAAACCCGCGCTTATAGTTGAATTTTTCAACGGCCTTGATCAGCCCAAGATTGCCTTCTTCAATGACATCGGAGAAGGGGAACCCGCGATGCATATAGCGCTTGCCGATACTGATGACCAGACGGAGATTCGATTCGATCATTTCCTGGCGAGCCTGCTCATCCCCTGCCATGACCCGCTTGCCCAGCTGCTGTTCTTGCTTGAACGTCAGCAAGGTCGAGCGACGGATCTCGCGCAAATAGCATTTGAGGGTATCTAATCCTTCGGAGCGGTTACTCGACTTTTCCTCGCCGATGGATGACTCGGCCACACCTGACGACGCGGCAGTGTCCTCGTCGTCATGGTCGACGGCGTGTCGGCGCGCTTCGCCCAGTTCGTGTAACTCCTCGCCCTCTCGCGCCATACGTTCCTTCGCTCCTAGCAGGATGCTGAAAAAGGCCGCCAGCTTCGTTCTCTACTCATCGAAATCCTCAACGTACCGATGAGATTTTCAGAAATCGGAAGTGCTAGAGGAGTTTTTCCGTTCGCCAAGATCCATTGTACGGGCGAACGGCCCCACAAAGTGCGGCCGGTACCTCCTCCGGTCTCGATTCGTCTGCGGCCTTGCTGGACGGACTTTTTGAGCATCCTGCAAACTAGTTTCCTCAGTACCACACTCGAAAATCTGAAAATCGCCCTGTCGCCGGACTCCACTCCACTTCTACGGCTGCCACTCGCGCCGCCGGTGGCCCGGTCTTTACGTCTTCGATCAGGATGAGAATCTGGTCTTTGGGGCCTTCAACTTCAAGTTCGACTCGGCCATCATCGAGGTTCCTGACGCCACCGCAGAGTCCTCGTTGTGATGCGACGCGAGCCGCAAACGCTCGATACCCGACTCCTTGGACCTTTCCCTTCACAAAAAGTCTCGCGCGGAGAGCTGCCGATTCAAGAGGTTCGGTCATCGAAGGGATACTCTCATACCTCCGCAGAAGCGTCACGCGTTTTGCGATTCCGCGCGGGTAGGTTTCGTTCATCGGTTCTGAAACGGAAAAAGAAAATGCTGGAGGAGTTTCGATGCGCGCCAGCCGGCGGAGCTATGAAGAAAAGGTTCCGGTTTGAGCAAGTTCTGTGTGGTATTGGAAGAGAAGACTTCGAGGGGTTTATCCCGTCGCCTCAATTGAAGAATAGGCTCTGGGTCGAGCAATCTCTGTATGGTATTGAAACAAAAGAAACTTGAGGGGGTTTTCCGCCCGCAGCAGATTGGATAAAACGAAAATGAGCGGGCGGCACGAGCAAGCTCTGGGACTAGGTCTACTGGTGGTGTATATCCGGTGCCGCAATTCGATACAGCGAAAAATAGGCGCCGGGTCGAGCCAGCTTGGTTTGGTATTGGAAGAGATAGACTTCGAGGGGTTTATCCGCCCGCAGCAGATTCGATACTACGAAAATGAGCGGGCGGCACAAGCAAGCTTGGTATGGTCGGGGCGAGAGGATTCGAACCTCCGACCCCTGCGTCCCGAACGCAGTGCGCTACCGGGCTGCGCTACGCCCCGACAAAATCAACAGAACTACAAAGCGAGCGGGGATTGTCTTACATCAAGGGGTCGAAACGC
>DATENE010000176.1:0-37240 GCA_035275205.1 Nitrospiraceae bacterium | reverse complement strand
CAGGCGCAGATCGCGACGATGGGCACAAATGTCATCATCATCTTTCCCGGGGTGACTTCTGCGAGCGGCGTACGAGGAAGTCAGGGGAGTGCCGTGACGCTCACCGTATCGGACGCGTTAGACCTGAAGAAGCGAATCCCGTTGTTGGTTGACACCGGATGGAATAGGCGCGATGTCATGCAGATCGTCTATGGGAACCGAAACTGGAACGGACCGATTAACGGCATCTCGCCGAGTTATCTCACTATTCGGGATTGGTCCTTTACGAGTGGAGGTCCCTTCACTCAGACGGATTTAGAGAGCGCGGCCCGAGTCGCGCTCATCGGTCAAACGATCGTGGGGAATCTATTTGAGCCGGGCGAGGAGCCGGTGGGAACAGTCATTCGCATCAAGAATGTGCCGTTCCGTGTCATCGGAGTCCTTGCGCCTAAAGGCCAGTCTGCGCAAGGGTCCGACCAGGACGATGTGATTTTCATCCCTTTCAGCACGGCGGAACGGAAAGTGTTCGGGACGTCATTTAGCGGGTCCGTCGGAGCCTTGTTTGGCTCGACCGATCAGGTTGAGGATTTGCCGGTGGCTGCTGAGCAGATTCGAGAGGTCTTGCGGGGGCGGCATCGTCTTCAGGCGGAACAGGACGACGATTTTACGATCCGGACGCAGGTCGATATCGGGAAGATCCAAGAAGGCACCAGTGAGACCTTGACAATGATGTTGTTTGCTATTGCTTCCGTGTCGCTGCTGGTTGGCGGGATCGGGATCATGAATATCTTGCTCGTGTCCGTGACCGAGCGGACGAGGGAGATCGGGGTCCGCATGGCGGTGGGAGCGAAGCGCCGGCATATCGTAATGCAGTTCCTGATCGAGGCCATGACACTGAGTTTGGTGGGAGGTGTGTTGGGTATCGCAGTGGGGATTACGGGGGCGAAGTTGACGACCCTGATTGCCGGCTGGCCGACGATCATCTCCGGTAACGTCATTATACTCGCGTTTTTCTTCTCCCTCGTGGTCGGCCTGTTCTTCGGATTGTACCCCGCCAACAAGGCCGCTCGTCTCAATCCTATCGAAGCGCTCCGGTACGAATAGTCCGGGTTAGCGTGGAGATCCGATGACTCATGTCTTACTTGTGGCGTGAACATCCTGCTAGGAAGTAGCTGCAGGCGTCAAACGCACTTCGATGCGAGGGTTGTTTTTATCGATGTGTTTGTAGAGGTGAGTTTCGACGATTCGGTTATCGTTGATGCCGAGTCCCTCGCAGAGGGCATCCTGCGCAATCTTGAGTCCGCCGTCGACGTCTCGTCGCAGGGCCGAGGTAAAATAGAACCGGATAGATAGGGCGAGCCACTCCGACTGGAGTTGCGCAAGTAGGGCAGCTCGATGAGTGGACTGTGCCAGCTTCAGCCATACGAGTTGCCCCACCTGGGCTTTATAAGCACGACCAGCTGAAGAGATCAACCGCCGGCCATTTACTGTGGCATATTGATGGTTCACGCTGGGAGGTACAGGGAGAGTCAAGGCGACCACATGATTCTCTTTCGGTAGAAACGGTAATGAGGAGGATACAGGCATGAGGGGTTTCGGAGCCGTTCTCTGTGCGATACGTGGCACCGCGACCTTCTTGTCAGGGGTCCGGTAGGAGGTCATACGAACGGCCCGTGGAGAGGAGGGAATCCGAGGCGGGCGCCGAAACGTGGGCATGAGAGTCTGGCTTTAGAGAAGATTGAGAATCTTGGACATGTTCTGTTCGTAGCGCTCTTCAGATTGGCCGATGTACCGACGCCATGTGCTCGGATTCCAGATTTCCATGCGATGGTACAGGCCGACTAGAATAATTTCCTGGTCCTCATCCAACGGAATAATTTTTCTGAGCCGACTCGGAATCAGAATGCGTCCGGCTTTGTCGATCTCCGATGTGCCGGCTTCCGACACGACGAAGTGCATGAACAGCCGACTCTGGTCTTCATCGAGGGTGGCTTTTGTCCGTTCGAGGACCTTCTCCCATTCTTTCATGGAGTAAATGAGGGTCGATTCCTCAGGGCCTTTGAGGAAGACGACGGCTTGCCCCTCCGACTCGATTTGCTCGCGGATCGGCGAGGGAACGATAAACCGCCCCTTCTCATCCACTTTGCACAAGTACTCACCGGCGAACATCAATGTAACCTGTCCTTTACGACACCAGCGTGGTTCTGGTGCGATCGCGAATCCACTGCTCCAGATCCGAACGTACGAAGCGCCATTCTTTTCCAAGCTTGAAGGCGGGAATCTGGCGACTCTGTAGGTATCGATAGAGCGTGCGTGGGGTAATCTTGAGATAGCGGCAGGTCTCTTCCGCCGTCATCAGCTCGCTCTTGGGCTCCTTGGCCATTGAAGAACCTGGTTGGATAGAGACCCATATGCCTCACGAGGCTTCGGATACTGTTGCCAGAGTAGGGAAACTGGAACAATCTGTCAAGTGAAAATACATGACAATGCCTGCCACAGCCTGTCATTACCAACCGATTCCATGGGCCATTCTCATCTGACTCCATGGCTTCTGAGAGATTGTCACCGAGATCCTCACTCATTTCCTCGCCCATTGTTGTCATGAATCGCGTCATGTTCTATGGATCGAGTTCATTGAGTCCAGCCAACTTATTGAGATCCAAAGAAGCATCAAGGCGAGCCTCTTCGGATTTCGGCGAGGCGAATCGAGACAGAATTCGTTCAACTCGAACGCTTGTACAATGGGAACAGGCTGCCGGCGCCTGATTGGCCAGGCTCAATACCAGGACCGTGCTGCGTTTCTTACAGTCGAGGCAGTGATATTCGTACAACGGCATCGATCAGATTCCCATGGTCCTCAGGGCCTGTGCACGCGGTTCGGCAGCGATGCGATCAGGCACTAGCCCCGTATCGACCGTTCTGGCCAGCGTCAGCCCAAAGATGGGTCCGGCGCCGGCTTTGTGTAGGATCTTCGCGCATTCGTTCAGCGTCGTACCGGTGGTGAAGACATCATCCACGAGGAGAATGCGTTTCTCCACGAGGTCCTGTGGCTTGCGGATTTCAAACGCGTTCCGTAAATTTCGTAATCGTGCCTGTCGCGATAATGTTGTTTGAGGATCGGTGGCGGCGATCCTGACGAGGTTTGTGGCTGAAACCGGGCGACCCATGTGATGGCTGAGCTGATCGGCCAGCAGCAAGGATTGATTGAACTCACGCGCTCGTAAACGGGCTGGGTGTAAGGGCACCGGGATAATCACGTCGGCATCAATTCCTCTTGGCAAGGCACTGATCATAAGGCGTGCAAGCGGCCGTGCCAGGGTGTGTTTGCTTCGATACTTGAACGAGCAGATGGCTTCCCGCAGTGGTGGGAGATAGGGGAAGAGGGTCCAGGTCCGCTGAAAATCCGGTGGCCGTTCCTGACAATTTTGGCATTGATGGTTCGGTGTATAGGTCGTGGCTGCCGGTGAGACAAACGGCTGATCGCAACGGACGCAAGCTGGTTGCTGAAGCGGGCGGATGCTGTGCCAGCACGCGCGACAGAAAAAGGGCACCGGGTCGGTGCTGAGTGCGTTGCCGCAAGTGAGGCATTCTACCGGCAACACAAACCGGAGGGCTTGGCGGCACCATCCGATAAGCCGATCCTGTGTGTCTTCATGTAACATGGCAGCGAAGCGCTCCAATCGACGTATGTGTGCGCTTCTTCTATGGGAATGTGCCGCGCCTGTCAAGGTTGTTGCTCTGTAAATGGTTGTGATATACGAAGGCAGCAGGAGGTTGAACCGATCTCGTGCGGCAATCCTCTTAGGGTATGGATGGAGAAGCAATTCAGTATGGTGAGATTTGACCAGGTGTCGAAAATTTATGAACGAGGTGGCGACACCATTACCGGGCTCGATCGGGTCTCTGTCGATGTGGCGAAGGGAGACTTCTGCGCGTTCATTGGTCCCAGCGGTTGCGGGAAAAGCACGTTGCTGAACCTGGTTGGCGGATTGGATGAGCCCACCTCGGGGGAGATCCTCCTTGGAGGGCGCTCAACCAGCCGATTCACGAGCGACGAATGGACAAGGGTCAGGCGGGAAACAGTCGGGATTGTCTTCCAAGCGTTCCATTTGATTCCCGGGTTGACGGCAGCGGAGAATGTCGCGTTTCCTTTGTTGCTGCGCGGAGAGCGGGGGGCATCGGTCCAAGCCCGCGTCGAGGAGGTGCTTGAGTTGGTCTCGATGACGGTGCGACGAGACCATCGTCCCAGTGAACTCTCGGGCGGTGAGCAGCAGCGTGTGGCGATCGCGCGAGCGATCGTGCATCAGCCTCAGATCATTCTCGCCGACGAGCCGACCGGGAATTTGGATTCCCAGCACGGGGCCGAGATCATTGTGCTCCTTCGGTCGCTGGTTCAGCGCTTCCGCATCACCGTACTGTTGGTCACCCACAGTACCGCGGCCGCTGAGGCTGCCGATTATGTTTGGACCATGAAGGATGGGCAGCTCGTGACGAGAACGCAGCATCAGCCTGTCACAGTCGTCGCATGATGGATCTATCGACGACCATCGCCGGCGTACGGTTCCCCAGTTGCTTCATGAATGCCTCTGGGGCTCTCTGTGTCACGCGCGAAGAACTGCTGGCCCTTGGCCGATCTCGTGCCGGGGCCATCGTGACCAAGTCGATGACGGTTGAGCCTCGCGACGGCAATCCGACGCCCCGGTACTATGGATTTCCAGGCGGGTCCATCAACTCCATGGGTTTGCCGAATCTTGGGTACAAGGCGTACGCGGCGCTCATTCCTGAATTGAAGACACTCGGAAAGCCGGTCATCGCCAGTGTGGCGGGTCTCTGCGAAGATGATTTCCCGACGATTGCAGCCATAATCAATGCGGCGAAGCCCGACTTGATCGAAGTCAATCTCTCTTGTCCCAACATTCCAGGCAAACCTCAGATCGGATATGACGCCGAAGCATCCGAGCGACTGCTGAAGCGGGTTCGCAAGGTGATCACGGTTCCGATGGGGGTCAAGCTGCCTCCGTACTTCGATCCGGCCCATCACGCAGTGATGGGCGAGGTGATCAGTTGTTGCGGGGTCGACTTTCTCAACCTCATTAACTCGGTCGGCAACGGACTCGTCGTCGATCCGGAGCGCGAAGTGGTCGTCATCAAGCCCAAGGGCGGGTTCGGCGGGCTGGGTGGCACGATCATCAAACCTGTCGCGCTGGCCAACGTGCGGGCTTTTTGGAAGATCTTCGAAGGACGCATGCCGATTATCGGGACCGGCGGCGTCGTCAATGGTGTGGATGCCTTCGAACATGTGCTCTGCGGCGCGTCGGCTGTTCAGATCGGGACGGTGTTGGTCGAGGAGGGGGTCGACGTATTTGGCCGACTGGAAACGGAACTAGCGGCCCAACTCAGCAAGAAGAGGTATACGAGGTTGGAGGATTGCCGAGGGAAACTAAAAGAATTGTAGCCCTATTTGGCCCCGAACGTTTTGGCAAGAAGACCGAGTTGCAGGGCCCGCCGGAGTAGTTGCGCCACGTTTCTCACATTCAACCGTCGCATCAAGTTGAATCGGTGCACTTCGACCGTGCGCACGCTGATCTCCAGCACCTCCGCAATCTCACGGTTTGTGTGTCCGATCGACACCAGGCGAAGGATGTCACGCTGCCGAGGTGTGAGAAGCTCGGCATCGAGCTTTTCTTGTAGCGGCTGGAATTTTCGGTTCAGAGCAGTTTGAGCGCCCATCAATAACCTCTCATCATTGACTCACGCGAGTCTAACAAAGGTGGGTATCGCTGTAAACGAAACTACCGATTTGTGCAGGGTTCCGGTGCCCGCCCGAAGGATGTGATTCATCCCCGTTCCCGTATCCACTATGATGCCTTCTGCTCATACCGAGTCCTGTCCTTAATGACTATACCACTCAAATTGAATATTGCCCTGATCCGGGCCCATGCGTTCCAGCGGCCATTTCGCACCCTGCTCAGCATCGCCGGAGTGGCATTGGGAGTGCTGGCATCCGTCGCCATCGGGACGGCGAACGTTCATGTCCTGCAATCCTTTGACCAAGCCGTCACGACAGTAGCCGGTCGTGCCACATTGGAAATTGCGGGCCACGATCTCGGAGTGGAAGAATCGACAATCACAGCGATCCGTGCAGTCACGGGGGTCGTGAGCGCATCTCCAATCATTGAGGAGTCAGTAGTATTGACCCAAGGGGAGTTGCGAGGCCAGGCGCTTCAGATTTTGGGACTGGATCTACTCGCAGAGACTGGGGGGCGCGGCTTCCGGATATCCGAAGCTGACACCGGCGTGGAATTGGAGGCGCTCCTGGCTCCGGACTCGCTATACCTTGGTCGTCAGGTTGCTGCCGACTGGAATCTGGGAATCGGTAGTTTCATCGAGGTGACGGTAGGGGGGCGCGTCGTACGGTTGCGAGTTGCAGGGCTGATTCATAACGAGGCGGCGCGCTCGTCTCTCTGGGATCGCCTTGCCGTCATGGATATTGCTGCGGCGCAATTGTTGTTTCAATCAATCGGGCGATTGGATCGGATCGATTTGGTGACAACGCCTGATCGACCGATCGACGACATCGCGGCTTCCTTGCGCGCGGTGCTTCCTCCCCATCTTCTCGTGCAACGGCCTGCGCAACGGACGAAGCAAATCGAAAACATGGTTTGGGCGTTCCAACTCAATCTGTCAGTCATGAGCTGGGTGGGGCTGCTTGTCGGCATGTTCTTGATCTACAACACGATCGCCTTTGCTGTGGCGCAACGAAGGCGCGAGATCGGCATCTATCGCGCGCTCGGCATGACGGAACGGCGGGTCGCAGGTTTGTTTCTTGTGGAGGCAGGGCTGCTCGGTCTTCTTGGAGGGCTACTGGGCGGTCTTGGTGGGGTGTGGCTGGCTAGTGGTTTGGTGTCGCTCGTCAGCCGGACGGTCTCAGACCTCTATGCGCCGGTTGCGTCTGGCGGGTTGATCCTGTCGATGGACATGCTGACATTGACATCGGTGATGAAAGGAGTGTTGCTCGGGACAGTGGTCTCGATGGTGGGAGCCTTGGGTCCCAGCGTGGAAGCCGGCAGGACCGTGACGGTTCGTGCATTGGCGCCGGGAGACTATGAATCGACGCATCAACTGAGGGCAGGGCTGTGGGGATGGATCAGCCTTGGGCTGTTAGTGTTGGCAGGCCTCTGCTCGCTGATAGGCCCGGTTGGAGACCTGCCGCTCTTTGGCTATCTTGCAACAATGTGTCTCTTGGGGGCACTTTCCTGTCTTGCGCCGATCTGCATCAAGGCATTGGGCTGGCGACATCTTCGCCGAGAAAGCAAAACAATGGTGCTCGGAGGGAGCCTCCGGCTTATCGCGGCGGACCAGGCGGCGCGTCATCCAGGCCGGAATGCGGTGACGGTATCGGCCTTGATGGTGGGATTGTCAATCATGATCGGTGTGGTCGTGATGGTACGCAGTTTTCGTGACACAGTTGAATTCTGGGTGGACGAGACTGTGATGGCCGATCTCATCGTGGCTCCGCATTCCTGGCTCCAGGGGAAGCAGTCCGGACAGTCCTCGCGGGCTCTGCCGGGGAGTTGGCGTTCGACCCTATCGGCGATTGACGGCATTGCCGCGGTTGATACTTATCGCGATGTGTACGTAGACGTCGCGGATAAGCCGGTGGCGTTGGTGTCACGAGATCTTCGGCTCCATGCGCAACGCAGCCGGTATCTGATGGTTCATGGAGATTCAAGCGCCGCCTTGCGGCGAGCCGCTGAGACAGGCGGCGCCCTCCTGTCGGAAGTGTTGGCGACTCGGCTAGGGCTTCACGAAGGAGATACGGTCTCTATCACAACGCCGGCGGGACCCGCTGTGGTGCCAGTCGTGGGAATTTTTTACGATTACTCGACGGACGGCGGGAAGCTGGTAATGGATCGAACATGGTATCAGCGACAATGGTACGACGACCGGGTGACCGTGTTTTCCGTCTACCTAGCTGCCGGGGCAGATGCAGAGCATGTAAGGCAGTCGATTGTGACGCATCTCACCGGGCTGGATGGAATGACGCTCCCACCCTTGGTCATTCGAAATCATGAGTTACGGCAAGAGATTCTCGATATCTTCGACCGTTCCTTTGTCTTGACCTATGTCCTTGAAGCCATTGCCGTGCTGGTGGCCGTGCTTGGCATCGTGAATACACTGGTGACGGCCGTGTTGGAGCGACGACGTGAATTTGCCGCGTTGCGGGCTATCGGCGCCAGTACAAGGCAAGTGGAGCGATTAGTGCTGTGGGAAGCGGCCTATCTCGGGTTGATCGGGGCCTTGTTGGGCGTCGTGGGAGGCTTGCTGCTTGCCCTGCTGCTCATCCACGTGATCAATAAACAATCCTTTGGCTGGACGATTCAGATGACGGTCCCGGTCGGGGTGATTTTGCAAGCCGTAGGACTCGCACTCACGGCTGCTTTGGTAGCAGGCTATTGGCCTGCGCGCTGGGCAGCAAGACAGCCGGTCGTGGAGGGGCTGCGAGAAGAGTAGAGAGAGGGAAGACGTCGTCTGCTCTTCCCAGTCGTTTTACCGGACACCCACGACCAGTCGATGGTGTGCCTACGCGGCCATACGGGTGCGATTGGCAAAGGCGAGCGGCACGTCTTTGCGATCGGATGGGGCCACTGTCAGTAACGGCCGTGCCGTGTATCCAACCCCTTGGGCCACCCAGAGGATCGGGATTTGCTCGATCGCGATATTGTACAGGTTGACCGAGTCGTTATAGAACTCCCGCCGATCGGCAATGGTGTTTTCAAGCGCAGAAATGCGCTGCTGAACAGCTAAGAATTCTTGATTGGCTTTCAGGTCCGGATACTGTTCGGCCACGGCAAAGAGCTTTCCTAAGGCGCCGACAATCTGATTTTCCGCCTGTGCCTTGTCGTTGATATTCAGGCCTTCGCTATAGGCAGCGCGGGCTCTGGTGACGGATTCCAGTGTTTCCCGCTCATGAATCATGTAGCTGTTACAGACTTCAACCAGCTTGGGAAGCTCATCATGCCGCTGCTTCAAGATGACGTCAATATTCGACCAGGCCTTGCCGATGTTATTGGCCAGTCGGACTAGTGTGTTGTAGATGCCGACCACATAGGCGACCAGCACAATCATTCCACTGAGCAGCAGGCTTCCGATCAGTAACGTGGTATTCATGGGTGCGCTCCTTTGGATGTAACGGTTACGACACGGCCGTCAGATAATATGTGTAGATGACGATCGAACAAGATGCAGCAAGCGCCAGCCCTCCTATTTCATAGGCTAGCACTTGCCACCTCAACCGGGACAATAAATCCTTTTCGCTTCGATCCGAGATGATGAACTCATGGTCTCGGCTGCTCCCGATGTACAGGCGCGCGGAGTTTTCGGCGAGTTCTTTTGCGCCGGGCTGCTCCTGAGCCGTTCCAAGAACATAGACCCACTCTTCCGGCTGAATGAACGTTTCCCGGCATCGTAGTGTCTTGTTCCCAATCCAGCGGGTGGTCGAAACCCCCAGCCGATTCAATCCGGCGAGTGCAGTGGGGGGCAATTCTCCGAGCCAATCATTCCGAAAGGTGCGCTCGTCCGGCAAGATCAGTTCGGCGCCGAGGGGTACGACGAGGACTCGCCCGGATGTATCGCGTACGAAGAAGGGCTGCTCTGAAGTGCCGTTTGCAACGGTCTCCCATCGCGCATGTTTCCCGGAACCGACATGTTCTTGTACAGCATACGAATAGAACACACAGGGAACTCCGCTGAAGGGTGAGGAGAGGAGTCCTTCCTTCGGCTGTGTCAGCCCCTCGATCTCCACCAATCCAAGCGCCAGTGAACGAATCATGGAGGTCGGAATACTTTCGATCAAACGTTTCCGTTGGCGAAGGATCCATCCGTAGACGTAGAGGCCGAGCCCTCCCAGGCCGCCAGCCGCCAAATAGAAAAAGAGTTGATCCGGCGGCCGGCTCCACCGAGTCGTTCCCATGGTTTTACCGATCCCGGCGACGAAGACGATTCCTCCGATGACGAGGGCGAGTCCGAAAAACAAGGCCCAAAACCATATCCTCTGTCGGTTGATGCGGTGCTTATTGAACGTGGGTCGGTTCCGAATGCTGTCGTTGCGTGCGCGATGTCTCGCCGCCGCTTGTGTATAGAGGTCGGTTTCATTGATGTTGATTGGAACCGCCGCGCCTCTGTAGGTCTCATTCAGGCGAGTCAGGCTTCCATGAGACAGCCACCACCCCCGACAGGAATCGCAGCTCAGAAAGGACGTGTGAGAGACCGTCTCAGCTTCCATATGATTCCCGCATCGAGGACAGAGGGTCTCCGTCTTGACTGCAATGCCTCCGGCATTCCCCATATCCCGATTCAGTGACGTGTAATCCTCCACGAAAAAATTCACCTCTCCTACATCGAGCCAGAGTCCGTGTCCGGAGGAACAGACATCGAGCCCCGGACCATGGCTTGTCGGAACCTCAATAAGGTCCTCCAGACAATCGGGACATTTCATGGTGACCATCGTGTTCAAACTGTAGCAAGAAACGGGTAGGTGTCAACGCGAAGGGCGCGTAACCACTTTGAAAGACGAAGGTTTCTTTAAGGCCATCAACGGGCAATCATGTTCGCGCTTGCAGCGGCACGGATGATTTGCTACCGGCCTATGCGCTAGCACAAGGCGCCTTGTAGCGGAGGGGGGCTGACGAATGATGTGAGAAGTTGAAGCGTGAGTTAAATGCTAACTGGTTGCTGGTAGTCCACTTCGATCTTGAATCCCAGATCTTCGATCATCCCCCAGACTTCCGGGGCCGGCTGGCCTGGTGTCGTGAGGTAGCCGTTTACGAAGATAGAGTCGGCTGGATAGAGGGCCAGAGGTTGAAGGCTTCGCAGATTGTGTTCGCGGCCTCCTGCCACGCGGAGTTCGGTGCGGGGGTGTAGGAACCGGAAGAGGCAGAGTACTTTTAGGCAGCGTTGCGGGGTCAGATGATCGCAGTTCTCTAGCGGCGTGCCTGTTGCTGGATGGAGTGTATTCAGTGGAATCGAGTCCGGCTTCACCTCGATCAAGGCCATTGCCAGGTCGATAAGATCTTCATCCTTCTCTCCCATTCCGACGATCCCACCAGAGCAGATTTCCAATCCTGCCGCTCGAGCATTCCGGATCGTGCTGAGCCTATCTTGAAAGGTGTGCGTAGTGCAGATGGAGGCGTGAAAGGCTTCGCTCGTATTCAAGTTGTGGTTCACTCGATCGACTCCCGCCGCTTTCAGACGCTTGGCCTGTTGTTCACTCATGAGGCCTAATGAACAGCAAATCTGAATCGGAATCTCCTGCTTGATCGAACGGACGGCTCCTGCGATTTCGTCGATTTCTCGATCCAAGGGACTCCGACCGCTGATGACAATGCAATAGCGTTGGGCCTTCGAGGCTGCCGCTTGTCGGGCGCCGTTGATCATCTGCTGTTGGGGCACAAGGTTATAGCGCTCAATGGGGGCGGTTGAGATCGCAGATTGAGAGCAGTAGTGACAGTCTTCCTGGCAGGCCCCACTTTTGGCGTTCTGTAACATCTGGAGCCGAACGGTTTTGCCGAAATAGTGGGATCGGACGGTAAAGGCGGCTTGGAGGAGCCCCAGCAACTGCTCATCTGGAGTGTCGAGCACGGCCTGGCATTCGCTTCTGGTCAGCGTCTCGTCGCGCAAGGCTTTGGCAGCGAAATCCTGATAGTCGATCATCGGACACTCCATCGTCTGCAGAGATGTTGCACTGACTGTGAGTGGATGGCTGCGTGTACGTCAGGCAGCCAAACTGGCCGAAAACCTACACGGTTTCGAAGGGAGAAGCAATGCCCTGGTAGGGAACTGTTGAGACTGGCTGGGGGCTGCTCTCTTGGCCGGGGACCGCTTGACCGGCATCCGGCAAGGGCAATGCGACCAAAGTATTCCAAGTTCCACAGCGTCGGCAACGCCCCGACCATTCGGTCGATTCTTGCCGGCAGGCGGTGCAGATATAGGGGACGACGACACGTTTCTTGAAATGCAGGGCTTTCTTGAGTTCCACGACGGCCTCCTCCATCTGCTGCTTGCGCAAATAGAGATTAGCCATGATCTTATGGTAATCCGCCAATTGGTCCTGTACTCCTTCGACGGTCGAGAGGATGTCGAAGGCTTCGTCGACCATTTCGAGTCGATAGTAGAGCTTGCCTAAATAGAACTGCAGGGCGGGGTTGTTCGGGTCTTGCCGGAGGGCCTCCTGATAGACACGGATAATTTCGCTGGGCTCGCCCTGTTCGAGAAAGAGTTCTTCCAGGCGGTGCAGGATGATGTTGCTTCGAGTCTTGGCATAGACCTTCTTGAGAATTTCTACGGCCTGCTTGGTTTTGCCTTCCCGGATCAAGATTTCTCCAATACCGACGTAGGCCGGCAAGAATGTCCGGTCTTTCTTAATGGCTCCACGGAAGTAGCGTCGTGCCTTATCGGGGTGGCCTCGCTCCAGAAATTGGCGTCCGACTTCGTAGGTGCAACCGGTGAGGAGTTGGGCCTCGGCCAGGCGTTCGGGCTCAGGCAAGTTGGCTTTCAGGAGACGATGTTGGATTTCGAGCGCCTCGCTCCATTTTTCGAGCCTGATCAACAGATCGCGCTTGCGAATGAGCGCAGTGAGGTTATCCGGTTCAACCTTGAGCATTTTGTGCAGGGTCTGCAAGGCGTCCTCATAGCGTTTGGCGCCCTCCAAGTCGTTGGCCAATTCCAGCAGAATTTCGATGTTGCGATCGTCGACGCGATTTGCCCGTTGATGAAGGCGGATGGCTTCAGCGAAGTTGTTTTCCACGCGGTAAATGTTTCCTAGCCAGAGCAGCGAATCGACACGATTCGGGTCCATGGCCAGCGCTCGTTCGAACAAACTGATGGCTTCGACGGTGCGTTTCGACATGATGGCATGGGTGCCTTCACGGTGGAGCGCATCGATCTTTTCTTTGCGTTTCAACAACCGTGTGCTGCGCCAGTTGCCGATGACATGGGCGGTTTGCCGCATGCCGACGGCCAAGGCCACGAGCACGGCGCCGACAGCCATGGAAAAGACGACGAGTGTGACGGGACTTAGTTCGAATTGGAAGGAGGGACTGGTTCGAACTGCGACCGTCCCAGGGTTCAACTCACGGGCATAGCTGTAGAGGAAGATTCCGGCGCTGACGAGGAAGATAGTGGTGAGCAGTCGGAGCATCGATCTAGGCCCTTATTTTCGCGGGCGCCTTTTTTCGCTTCACGGGCTGTGGGGTGACGGCCGGTTGTGTGGCCGCCGATTGGCCTGGGATGGCGATGCGTTTTGCGTCGGCCCACAACCGCTCGAGTGCGTAATGCTTTCGGACATCCTGTCTGAAAATATGGGCGATGACATCGCCATAGTCCATCAGAACCCACTGGGAGGACCGCGTGCCTTCGACGCTCAGCGGTTTGGAGCCGGAGCGAGAGAGGATACCGTCTGCATGATCGGCGATGGCACTCGCTTGGCGATCCGAATCCGCAGAACCTATGACCAGGTAGTCGGCAACGGAGGTCAGCGGCGCTACCTGGAGAATGAGAACGTCGGTGGCCTTCTTATCGAGCATGGCCCGGGCAATGGCGAGGGCCGTAGACCTAGCTGTTCGTGCGATTAGGGTCCTCTTGGTAGAGGTGATGCTCAAGTATATAAGATTCCACTAAGGGCGGCAACAGATTTGCTGCCGGGAGCCCTTGGCGGATTCGAGTGCGAATGTCCGATGCGGAGACCGCACAGGGTGGTAGTTTGAGACAGATCAAGCGTTGCGTTCCGATTGGCGCCTCAATTTGGGAAATTCGTCCCGCATCGAGGTCCGCTAGCGAGGGGGACGGGATCGGCGGAAGCAGTGCCACAGTTGAGAGGGAACGAAACGACAGGCCTGGCCGGGAGAGGACGACGAACTGGCAGAGTGTCAGCAATGTCAGGGGGTCGCGCCAGGATGGAAAATCCAGGAAGGCATCGAGCCCGATCAAAAAAAAGAGTTGGGTCTGTGCGCCATACTCTTGCTGCAGAAGACGAATGGTGTCGATAGAGTAGGACTTGCCTGGCCGACGGATTTCCACGTTCGAGATAGCGAGAGAGGGGTCTGAGGCGATGGCAAGGCGGACCATCTCATAGCGGTCTTGGGCCGGCGCCAGACTATCGTTTGGCTTATGGGGAGGGTGACTCGTGGGGATGAAGAGGATTTGGTCGAGCCCAAGGGCCTCACGTGTCTGGCATGCAATGGCCAGGTGACCATTGTGCACAGGGTTGAAACTGCCGCCCAATAGTCCAAGACGCATACGTGAAATGATGAATGCTCAAGGTTGAATGTTTAGAAAAGACCGCGTCTTACTCGGCTCTCGTCCGATCAGTCAGCATTGAAAACTAAGCATTGAAAATTATTTTCAGAGGATGACTAGGTTGTCCCTGTGGATAACTTCCTCGTATTCCTGCGGGCCGAGTCGCTGCTGGATCTCGATCGTTTTGAGCCCTTTGATCTGTGCCAAGGTGTCGGAAGAGAAGTTCACGAGTCCTTTGGCGAACTCTTTGCCATCTTGGTCGAGGCAACTGACCGCATCTCCCGTATCGAATGGCCCGCTGACCTCCAGAATACCTGAAGCCAACAGGCTCTTGCCCCGTCGGGCCAGCGCCTCGACAGCTCCGAGGTCGAGTGTCAGTGTCCCGCGTGGTCTGAGAGTGAAGGCAATCCAATGTTTACGGCTGGTGAAGCGACGTTCCTTCGCGAGGAAGAGGCTGCCGCCTGATCCGCCGGCTAATACGCGTGGAAGGAGGCCGGCTTCTTGCCCGTTCAAGATCAAGGTGGACACTCCGTACTTACTGACTTTCTTAGCCGCCTGGACTTTCGTGGCCATGCCCCCGGTACCTTCGAACGAGCTGGAGACGCCGGCCCGCTGTTCAATTTCCTGGGTAATGTCAGGGATCAACGGAATCAGCGTGGCTGCAGGGCTCTTGCGCGGGTCCTCGGTAAAGAGGCCGTCGATATCGGATAGGATAATCAATAGTTCCGCATCGACCAGATGGGCAACCTCGGCTGCCAGGGTATCGTTGTCTCCCACACGTATTTCATCCACGGCCACCGTATCGTTTTCGTTGATGATGGGGATCACGCCGAATCCGATCAGCGCGCTGAGGGTGTGACGTGCATTGAGAAACCGCCGCCGGTCAGCGAGGTCATGGTGAGTGAGTAGGATTTGCGCGACCTTGACGTCGAGTCGCTCAAACGATTTTTCGTATGCCCACATGAGCCGGCTCTGGCCGACCGCCGCGGCCGCTTGCTTCACGGGGAGGCTCTTGGGGTACTCCTTCAGACCTAACTTCTTGATGCCGGAGACAATCGCGCCGGAGGAGACGATCAAGACTTCACGTCCGCTCGACCGTAGGGCCGCAATCTCATCCGCGAGCCGATCGATCTGTTCCGGGCGCAGTCCTATGTCTCGGGACGCGACGAGACTGCTCCCGATTTTGATGACGATGCGGGAGGCTTGCTTTAGGAGTTGATCTCGCATGGTGTGGCTCGAAGTTGCGCAACCTGTTGTCCCACATAGTTGACGAGTTCCGTCAACCCGTCTCTCGTGGCGGCAGAGATTGGGAGGCACGTATAACGATGATGCGTACAATATTTCTGTAGCTCGCGCAGGCGCGAGCCGTCTCCAACCACATCGATCTTTGTGGCGACCACCGCGAAGGGGCGTGTGATGATCGGCTCATCGTAGGCGGCCAACTCTTGACGCATGACCTCGAAACTCTTGACCGGTTCCTCGGGAGCCCATTCTGACACGTCGATCATGTACAGCAAAAACGACGTGCGTTCGATATGCCGAAGGAATCGGAGTCCCAGCCCCTTGCCTTCATGGGCGCCTTCGATGATTCCGGGAATGTCTGCAACGGCGAAACTTCCCTTTTCTCCCCAGCGAACGATTGCCAGATTCGGGGTCAGGGTGGTGAAAGGATAGTCGGCGATCTTCGGTCGTGCTGCCGAGATTGCGGATATGAGCGTCGATTTTCCGGCGTTGGGAAAACCCACAAGTCCGACATCGGCCAACAGTTTCAGTTCGAGTTTGAGCGACCGTTCTTCGCCTTCGGTACCGGTTTCAAAGTTCGTAGGGGTGCGGTTGGTCGAGGTCGCGAAATGGTTATTCCCTCGCCCCCCCCGGCCTCCGCGAGCTCCCACAAACTGCTGTCCAGCGGTAACCAGATCGGCCAGCACCTCACCGGTCTGATCATCGAAGATGACGGTGCCGACAGGAAGGGCTACCACGACATCCTCGCCGCTTCTTCCGGAGCAATTGGCAGCGCTTCCCTGGCGACCGACTTCTGCTTCGTAGTGTTTTTGGTACCGGAGGTCGAGGAGCGTGGTCATGCGAGGTGACGCTTCAAATACGACATTGCCGCCGTGGCCACCGTCGCCGCCGTCAGGCCCGCCGCGGGGCACGAACTTTTCGCGCCGAAAACTGCATGCGCCGTCGCCGCCTCGGCCGGCTGTGATATGGATACGGACTTCATCGACAAACATTGGCACACCGTTTCAGCAGGGCGACTGTATGGACATGACATACGAGGAACATCCCGTTGCACCCTGCGCATGCCGGGAATCCTCGCGATCATGACCGTGTGACGAGAAAAGAGGAAAAGAATGTACTATGAAATCGAGGGCACGGAGTAGACGCTGATCTTCTGCCGTCCGCGGCCGCGTTCAAACTTCACGATTCCTGTGATGCGGGCGAAGAGGGTGTGGTCTTTGCCGAGTCCCACGTTAAAACCGGGGAAGAACTTTGTCCCGCGTTGACGGATCAAAATCGATCCTGCCTTCACGGTCTCTCCACCGTAGGCCTTGACCCCAAGATATTGCGGATTACTATCGCGCCCATTTCTAGTCGATCCGCCGCCTTTATTTGTTGCCATTGCTCGTCCCCGTTAGGCCGTTTCGATGCCGGTAATGCGCAATTTCGTGAATCCCTGGCGATGGCCATTGGTTCGCCGATAGTTCTTGCGCCGTTGCTTCTTGAAGATGGTAATCGAGCGGGTTCGGCCTTGGCCGATGATCTCGGCTTTGACGCTGGCCCCTTTGACCAATGGTTGCCCTATCGCTAGACCCTTCTCGCCGTGAACAAGACGTACCTGGCCGAGTTCGATCGTCCCCCCGACCTCGCCGGGAAGAGACTCCACTAGGACCAATGACCCAGTTTCTACCCGATACTGCTTGCCGCCTGTCTCAATGATTGCGTACATAAGCCACTGTCTCCATTACAGAAGATGACTGTGTAACATAGGGATTTGAAGCCTGTCAAGGTAAAGGGGTAGGCGATTGTGTTGGATTCCACCCGCAAACCTTGCCCCCTCCTTCGGGTTAACCTATTCGTGGGCTATCCTGCACTGGCTCCTGGGCGTATGCTGTCGGTCTATTGCTGAGCCATTTCATGGATCGGAGATAATGATGGCCGTAGGACCGAAGGCTAGTCCCTCCAAGTCGAGGGCCACTCGATTTGTGCTCCGCCCCTATCGTCGCATACCGACCTGGCTCAAGCTCTATTATCTCAGTGGGGACTGTGTTGGGAAAGGGATCGTGACCAATCTGTCTCAATCAGGGATGCGTGTTCAAGGTGATCATGCAGTTGAGCCTGGCCTCGATTTGGCCCTGCGCGTCACGTTCGCGGATGATTGCCCGCCGATAGAGATTGAACGAGCGACGGTCCAGTGGGTGGATGGGTATGATTTTGGGTTGGATCTTGTCCTCGTCAGTCCATTCGCTGCGAAGCACATCACTGATGCATTGAGCCAGCAGATTCGTGCTCCGCAGTCGCCTACCTGAGCGTCTTCCTTGTTCATTCTTGCTGCGGGCCATACCACGCCCGTTTGCTTGACGCTTCTTCCAGCCCGCTGCTATATTCCAATTTTGGCGCATGAAGGTTCACGTGCTCGTCTTTATTGCCCATGCTTGAGCCACAAGGAAAAATTTGGATGGACGGGTCGTTCGTCGATTGGGCGGACGCGCATGTCCACGTGATGACCCATTCGCTCCATTATGGACTGGCTGTGTTCGAGGGGATTCGCTGTTACAAGGGGAAGTCCGGTTCCGCGATATTTCGGCTGCAGGAACATGTTGACCGGCTGTTCGATTCCGCCCATATCGGCATGATGCAGATGCCCTTCGACAAGAAGCAAGTTGCAGAGGCCATCGTGGAGACAGTCAGGGTGAATAGGCTGGAGGCTTGCTATATCCGTCCGCTCGTCTATATCGGGCACGGAGCGATGGGGGTCTATCCCGGCGACAATCCGATTAAGCTAGCCATAGCGGCCTGGACCTGGGGCGCCTATCTCGGAGACGACGCCCTGGCGAATGGGATGCGAGCTCGCGTGTCGTCCTACACTCGCCACCACGTCAATGTCTCGATGACGAGAGGGAAGATTTCCGGCTACTACGTGAATTCGATTCTTGCGAAGCGGGAGGCGAAGGCGGACGGGTACGATGAAGCCATTTTGCTCGATACTGAGGGGTACGTGTCCGAGGGGACGGGGGAAAATATCTTCATTGTGCGAAAAGGACAGATTAAAACCACACCGCTCACCTCGATCCTCGACGGCATCACCAGGAGTTCCGTCATCGATCTGGCGCGTGAGCAGCGTATCCCTGTGGTGGAGGAGCGTTTCACACGTGATGATATGTATATCGCCGATGAAGTGTTTGTGACCGGGACCGCTGCCGAGTTGACGCCGGTGCGGGAGATCGACAACCGCCGCATTGGAACCGGTGCGCCAGGTCCGATTACCCAATCTCTGCAGAAGAGTTTCTTTTCTATCGTTCGTGGGGAGGACCCAACCCACGAGGCGTGGCTCACCCGAATCTAGCAAACCGCTGCATAGGTTCGTTCTCACCGTCTCATTCTTTGCAAGACAGTGTTGACACTCGTGGATTGTGGAGGCTGGCTGGTTGGGCTGGTTTGTTTAGCTCGTTTCGCTTCTTTGGTTGAGCCAAGCTAACTGGTTAAATTAGGCAAACCATCAACGACGAGCGCGGACACTTTCATCATCCTGCTAGTGTCCTTTTGACGAAGAATCGCCAGGAGTGTGGCTTTCAGTAGCCGGGGCTGCCGGCGCAGTCGCGGGAGCTTCAGGGGCGCTCTGAGGAGCCTCTTTCTTATTGAGATCGATGACCGTGGAAGAAAACGTTCTCTCTTTCGCGAGAATAGCCAGGCCGAGTGAGGTCAGCATGAAGACAGCCGCTACGGCGACCGTGAATTTACTCAAAAAGTTCGCAGGGCCACGGCTGCCGAAGACCGTCTGGCTGGAGCCTCCGAATGACGCGCCGATTTCCGCGCCCTTCCCGGATTGCAAGAGGATCGCGCCGACCATGAGAATACAGACCATGACGTGAACGACGATGAGGAAGATATACATGGCACCCCGATCAATTAGGCACGTGCTGTCTGAGCAAACTTAATGATTCTAGCAAACGAATCAGGATCGAGACAAGCCCCACCTACCAGCGCCCCGTCGATTGCGTCCGAGGCGAGGAGCGACTCGATGTTCTGGGGCGTGACGCTTCCACCATATAGAATTCTGATGGCCGAGGCTGTATTGCTATCCCAGCCGGTCTCTATGAATAAGCGGATCGAGCGATGTACGGTCACGGCCTGCTCTGTGGTGGCGGCTCGTCCCGTGCCGATAGCCCAGACTGGTTCGTAAGCGATCGTAACGGTTGCAAGATCCTGTGTGGTCAACCCGCCCAGGCCGCCGCTCAGTTGAGCCGTGACGATCGATTCTGTTCGGCCTGCCTCGCGGTGCACCAGTGATTCTCCCACGCACAGGATCGGAGAAAGCCCGTGTCTCAGCGCTGCCAGGACTTTCATCTGAATCTGTTCATCTCGTTCGCCGAAAAGAGTGCGGCGTTCAGAATGGCCGACGATCACATAGCGGCAGCCAAGATCGCGCAACATCGGAGCGGACACTTCCCCAGTGAAGGCCCCGCGGGTTTCCCAATGCACATTTTGTGCACCGAGACTGAAATAAGAGGAGGTGCCCAAAGCGTTACGGGCCGATTCGAGGGCCGTAAAGGGCGGCGCAAGGACCACGTCGGCGTGAGGCGATGCAGGCACGCGTTCGCGGAGGTCGCGAATGAAGGCCGCAGCCTCCGAGGCCGTCTTGTTCATCTTCCAGTTGCCGACGATGAGGTGTCTGCGCACAGGTGTCTCGATGCTCGATGGTGGTAGAAGGTATGTACTCAGCGACGAGGCGACTACATGATTCGATCTGAGAGGGCGGTCAGGCCCGGAAGTCGTTTGCCTTCCAATAATTCCAGCGCGGCGCCGCCGCCGGTCGAGATGAATGACATGTTCTCCGATTCACCGGCTCGATGCACGGCCAAAGCCGTTTCGCCTCCACCGACGATCGTCAGCGCATATGCATCGGCAATCGCGTGAGCCATCGCGAGAGTGCCACGGGCGTAGGCATCGATTTCGAAGACACCCATCGGTCCATTCCACAGAATCGTCTTTGCGTTCTGGACTGCTTCGTTGAAGAGTTTTACGGAGGCTGGCCCGATGTCGAGGGCGTACCACCCATTCGGAATCTCCTGAACCGGGACGATCTTCGATTCTGCCCCAGGTTCGCGGCTGGCCGCGACGACACAATCGACCGGCAGGTAGAATTTTACGCCGCGGGAAAGGGCGTGCTCCTCAATGCCTTTGGCGAAGTCCAGCATGTCGTTTTCGACGAGGGAGTTGCCGATTTCCATCCCCTTTGCCTTTAAGAAGGTAAAGGCCATGCCGCCGCCGATAATGACTTTGTCGACGCGTTTGCCCAGGTTCTCGATGACGCCGATCTTTCCCGACACTTTCGCTCCGCCGAGAACGGCAACAAAAGGCCGAACGGGGTTTTCGACGGCGCCTTCGAGATATTCGATTTCTTTCTTGAGGAGGAAGCCGGCAGCCGATGCGGGAATGAATTTAGCGATGCCGACAGTGGAAGCATGGGCCCGGTGTGCGGCACCGAACGCATCGTTGATATAGACATCGCCAAGAGCCGCCAGGGCTTTCGAGAAGCTGTCGTCGTTCTCCTCTTCACCCTGATGGAATCGGAGATTCTCAAGGAGCAGAACGTCGCCAGGCGTCATCTTAGCGACAAGCGCTTCCACCGCTGGGCCGATGCAATCGGGTGCAAACAAAATGTCTTTGCCCATAAGCCGTCCCAGGCGTTTGGCTACTGGGGCCAGACTGTATCTGGAATCGAATTTTCCATTCGGTCGGCCGAGGTGCGAACAGAGGATCACTCTGGCGCCGTCGTCGATGGCTCGGTTGATGGTCGGCAGGGTCGAACGAATGCGGGTATCGTCGGTGATTTGGTGCGAGTCGTCCAACGGTACGTTGAAGTCAGCCCGGATGATGACGCGCTTGTCTCGCAGCACGACGTCGTCGAGCGTTTGTTTGCGCAATTTCATGGCGGCTCCGTCAGAGCAGTCCTTCCAGCAAGGAGAGTCAGCGTGAAATCGAATAGGGCTGTGTCAGGCATCGACCCGCGGTGTTCAGCGTTCTTTCGCTCTTGCCGCGATGACTTTGACCAGGTCTCGAACCCGGCATGAATACCCCCACTCGTTGTCGTACCAGGCCGTCACTTTGACAAGCCGCTTGTCGATGGCCATGGTGAGCGGGGCATCGAATGTAGCCGAATGAGAGTCGCCCTTTTGGTCGATCGAGACGATCGGATCTTCGGAGTAGAGCAGGATGTCTTTCATTGGACCGTTCGCCGCTTTCCGGAAAGCGGCGTTGACGGAGGCAACGTCACAGTCTTTTTCGGTTTCGACGGTCAAATCTACTAACGAGACATTCGGTGTGGGGACTCGGATGGCGAGGCCGTCGATTTTGCCCTTGAGTTGTGGCAACACCAAGTGCAATGCCTTGGCTGCTCCGGTGCTGGTTGGGATCATCGACATGCCTGCTGCGCGCCCGCGCCGCAGGTCTTTGTGGGGGAGATCGAGCAACTGCTGGTCGTTGGTGTAGGAGTGGATCGTGGTCATGACGCCGTGCTTGATGCCGAAATTGTCCAACAGAATTTTTGCCACGGGGGCCAGACAATTGGTCGTACAAGAGGCGTTGGAGATAATATGGTGCATGTTTGGATCGTAGGCTGCGTCGTTGACACCCAGGACGATGGTGACATCCGGGTCCTTTGCCGGAGCGGAAATAACGACGTGCTTGGCTCCGGCAGAGATGTGTTTCCCCGCGCCTTCACGATCGGTAAAGCGCCCGGTCGATTCGATGACGATGTCGACCCCCAGTTCCTTCCAGGGAAGCTCTTTTGGATCCTTTACCGCGAGCACCTTAATGGGCTTGCCGTCGACGAGTATCTCGTCGTCTTTGGCCTCGACGCTTCCTTGTAAGGTTCCGTGTACTGAGTCGTATTTCAAGAGATAGGCGAGTGTCTTCGCATCTGTAAGGTCGTTTACTGCGACAACGTGGAGGTCTGGATCACCGAGTGATGCCCGCAGGACGTTCCGCCCGATCCGCCCAAATCCGTTGATACCGATCCGAATAGCCATGACGAGTGGTCCCTCAAGAAAAATTGGCCGGTTGAATCCACCGGCCAGAATGACGCCGATAGTATCCACGCTCCTGGGGCTTGTCAAGCCATACCAAGGCGGTAATCCCGCGCCGGATCACAGGAGTTTCCTCATTTGTCCGCACCGGATGTCGATAGGACTAGTCCAAGGTCCATAGACCTCTGCCTTGCGTCTCTGTCGTTTGGTTCGTTAGAGTTCGTCGACCCCGGCGTGAGATGTTCTTCTTTGAGGTATCGGTGAATCTTTTCGAACAGACCACACAGGTATTGGAGTGGCCCAGACTACTTGAGGCGCTGGCCGGGCATGCCCGATCGACGATGGGGGCGGCGCGTTGTCGCGCCCTCGAATTAGCGACCAGCCTCCACGATTCGCAGCGGCGCCAACAAGAAACGACGGAGATGGGACAACTACAAGCATCCGGCGAGGCCCTGCCGACCTTGTCATTTCCGGATATTCGAGACCCGCTCGCCCGGGCGAGGAAAGGGGCGGCGTTGGAGGTCCACGATCTCCGGGATTGCGCGATGGTCTTGGAGCTGTTGGAGGAAAGCGGCCGTTTTGTAGAGCGGCATCAGTATGACGCTCCCGCGCTGTTATCCGTCGCGCAGCCCGTGCAATCGGTCAGGGAACTGAAACCCGTGAAAACTGCGCTGAATGCGGCGATCCACCCCGACGGCTCGATCAAGGAGTCGGCGACGCCGGAGTTGCGGCGCTTGACCCATCAGGCACAGGTGCTCAAACAGCAGATACGGCGTGAGATAGATCAGATGCTGCACTCGCGTCGCTATGAAGACATCCTGCAAGAGCAGTATTTCGCTGAGCGAGAGGGTCGCTATGTCATCCCGGTGAAGGCCGACATGCGTGGAAAAGTTCCAGGGATCGTCCATGACGTCTCGGCCAGCGGGGCCACGGTGTTTCTCGAGCCGCGCGAGCTGGTCGAACTGAACAATTCGATCAAAGTGGCGGATCTTGAGATTGAACGGGAAGTGCGCCGGATTCTCCGTGAGTTATCCGCCCTCGTCGCCGCACAATCCGAGGTCGTTCTGGCGGGGCTTGATGCGCTGGCCGTACTTGACGGTATTTCGGCGCGGGCATTATTTAGTCGTCAACTGAAGGCGCATCCAGTCAAGCTCAACACAGAAGGGCGCGTACGGCTGCTGAGTGCCAGGCATCCCCTGCTCGTGTTGTCGAAAGAGGAGGTAGTTGCCAACGATATTTTCCTGGATGAATCGATTCACGTGCTTGTTATCTCCGGTCCCAATACGGGCGGGAAGACCGTAACCCTCAAGATTGTCGGGCTTTTTGCCCTAATGGTCCGGGCGGGATTACACCTGCCTTGTGACACGGAGTCTGAGATGGCAGTCTTTCCCGACGTCTATGCCGATATCGGCGACGCGCAAGACCTGGCGCGTGACCTGTCCAGCTTTTCCGCGCACATGACCCAGATGATTCAGCTGCTCGATGAAACAGACCGTCAACGCAGAAGCGACACAAATGCCGTCCCGAGGCAATGGTTAGTCCTTCTCGATGAACCAGTGACATCGACCGATCCGACAGAAGGAGCAGCCCTTGCCGAAGCGCTACTCAGTCGGCTGGCCACGCTGGGGATGAAAGTTATCGCAACCACGCACTATGGAGCGCTGAAGGCCTTAGCCCACACGATGCCAGGCTTCGCAAACGCCGCGGTCGAGTTTGACGTGGCGACGCTCTCGCCGACCTATCGGCTCTTCATGGGGGTGCCTGGTGGGTCGTCTGCCCTTGAAATAGCCGGCAGGTTAGGGATGGACCGGGCTTTGCTCGATGAGGCGAGGCAGAAGCTCCATAAGGACGAGCGGATCATGGAAACGATGCTGCACGATCTGCAAGCCACGCAGCGGCAGTTGACTGACGATCTTGCCAGGGCTGTCGAGGCCAGACGTGAAGCGGAGCAGGCTGAGCAACGCGCGAAGGCACAGTTGACTCACCTGGAAGACACTGAACGGGAAGCGCAGAAGGGCCTCAAGCGAAAACTCAGTGAGCAGTTCAGTCGCGCACGGGCTGAAGTGCAAGCCACAGTCGATGCTGTCAAGGGCGAGCAGAAGTTGATGAAAGCCAAAGCGGCGAAGCAGCGATTGTCCGAGCTTGAGGCGCAGACGAGAGCCGCACTGGCTCCGACCGGCACGCTGATTTCGCTTGAGCAGTTGAGAGTGGGGGATCAGGTCGAGATCAGCGGGCTCGGCGTGACCGGCACACTCCTCGAAACGCCGCAAGGGAAGAAACGAGTGAAGGTGAAGGTGGGGCAGGGGGAAGTGCTTGCTACAGTGGCGAATCTTGTCGGACTCGCTCGTGGGGAGGAAGCACAGCCGCCAGTATCATCGAGTCCTCGCCGGGTCTCGTCCGGCGGAGGACTGGGGCTCGATGAACAGACGGTCGTGGATGTTCGAGGGAAGGCGGCGGATGAGGCGTTAGATGACGTGGTTGTGGCGCTGGATCGGGCGATGTTGGCTGGTGCGCCGTTTCTGCGCATCATTCATGGCCATGGCACGGGGAAACTCAAAGCGTCGTTGCGAAGCTACTTGAAAGACTCGCCCTATGTGACTGAGTTTCGTGTGGGAGATCGGACAGAAGGCGGAGATGGCGTGACGATCGCCACGCTACGCTAAGAAGAAAGTGTGAGAGGGCCGGCTAGATGACCTCCTATGCTCGCGCAACGCGCGGCCGCAGAAGGCCCTCGTTGGACGCGCAGTGAAGGCCGGTCAGGCGACTCTTTTGGAGAAGCAAAAACAGATACCCATGCTCGACCTCAAACGCTTTTGCAGTTAACGCTATTAAGGTAAGATCGGTGAGCACGCTATTCGTCAATGTTTTCAGAGCCATGATGTTCCTTTCGGTCACCCTGTTGGCTGTCGGTATCTTTAAGCCGGAGTGGTTACGTTTTCGCCAAGTACAGCCAGGCCGTACAACGATCGTTACTGTAGCAATAGGCCTCTTGCTGATCGGTTTTATTGGCACCGGCGCGGTTCAAGATGCTGGGGGGAATGATGCTGAAGCCGTGAATCGTGGCAAACTACTCGGTGAGGCTGTGTATGCAGTCACCGATAGTACGCGACGCTGTGAACCAGGAGCAAAACCCGGTGGTGCAGGCGCCAGCAATGATGAAAAGACACCTGTAGGAATTCGCTATATGGTGAAAACGCCGATCAACTACAAATCCGGCATTGCCCATCCTTTGCTTATGGTCTACGCGCCAGGGGGAAGAAATCGATATGAGTCGGAAGAATCTATGTACCTCACGCATGAGGCCACGGCAGCAGGGTTTATTGTCGCGTATGCCGATCACCGACAAATGAGTACTAAAACCATTGAAGAGCTTGCTGAAATACCGGGATTTATCGAGCAGAAATGGTGTATCGACAAGAAACGGATATTTCTCACCGGCCATTCCGATGGCGGGACTGTTGCCACGGGCATCGCGTTTCTCAATGGCACCAAACATATTCCAGCTGCGATTGCCCCCAGTGCGGTGGGCATTAGGGGTGAGGACTTGAAAGAATATCATTGCCCTAACCCGCTTCCCGTTATGGTCATGCACAGTAGCCAGGACAGTCTTTTCCCCGGCTATGGTAAAGAGGCGATACAATGGTGGGCTGCCTGCAATGGTTGCGATACTGCGAGCTCTGAAAAAGACGCGGACGGCTGCCTCGTGTACAAGGGTTGTATGAACAATGTCGCAACACGTTATTGCGAAGGCACGGGGAGACACTCCGAATGGCCTGGGAAAAATACGGCGATCGTTGATTTTTTTAGGGCAGTAAATAACTGACGCGGAGGTTGGATTGAAACTCAGTAGGTTGAGTCGGCGATAGTGCGAGGGCCGGCCTCGCTATAGCACAGCGTTAGGAGTCACCTCTGTTTCGCTTCTCTTGTTTCCACGCTCCCCATGCATAGTAAAAGCCCAACGGCGCACTGATGACGCAAATCCATGCCAGAGGAGACGATTCTGCGAACATCCAACCGGCAAGAGCGGTATAGATCGCTGCTCCGATACAGTAGACATACCAAGGCATCTTACCTTTTTTGTTCATTGCCGCGCCGGTATGCAATGTCATGTGAGCACCTCGCTAGGTTCTAGTGATGTCAAAAGGCTCGCTAGCCGGCCTGCCCTAGGAACGGAGGGCCGCCCACCAATTCTGCAGCCGCTTCGATCGCACAAGCTTGTACCCGGCCCAGGCGCATAACAGCACACCGAGCAGTGGTACCACCACGGAATTCACTAATTTCTGATAATCGATCATCTGTACACGCAAGAGATACTGGTAGCGCGAAGGATTCCGCCCCTCAGCCGTGATAATGACCCTATACAGACCCTCGTCCAGCATGGTTTCGCCACTGACGACTCCGGTCGGATGGTGGCTCGGACGCCAATCTGCCACTGTCTGAGCTTCTGCCTCATTACTCCCGCTCCCCTTGAGGATCCGCAGCCCTACCGGCACGTTACGCAGTGCCGGGTCCACGAGGTCTACGACAAGGAAGGTCTCGCCTGTCTTGGGAATGTCCGTGCAGTATTGAGCTTTCAGCTCGTATTGCGGCTGGTAGGTGCTGAAATGCACTGCGCTCTCACCGACCCAGCGCACGCAAGGGTCTACTTCCAAATCCGCTCCGCCATGCGCAGCGGCTGTGCCGGGGTACAGTGCGGCTACAAGAAGGAGCGCCATAGAGTGTGCTCGTGTTATTTGCTTCATCATGGCCAACGGTTCCTCTTTCGCTCTGGTCATCAGTTTCTGCGACTCACCGAGGAGACAGGCCCCTCCGGGGTGTAGAGAGGAGCCTATCTACCTCAGCGGGGGACGCCAGGCAGAGTCGAGGCGCCACCAATTCTCCAGATATACGTGCGCATGGACGAAGCGTCCTCACACCATTGTTAGTGCCGGACTCGATGCTGTTGCCTGCGACGTGAGGCGTCGATGTGCCGCAATCACGGGATCGACAATTTCCCCACAGTTGATACAACGCCATCCGACATACTCATAGTTATTCGGTCCGAGTGCTCCAAGGTCTTCAAACTTCTCACGCACCATTAATCCTTCACAGCGTGCGCACCTCATCGGCCTGCCTCCTTTCCTAACGGGACCTCGCCTCTGTCACGTTCCACGTTTTCCTCAGGCTAAGGCTGGAAATAGCCAGTGCCAAGTGCCAGGCACATGACAGTCAACGCGCCAAGAATGATGAAAATAATGTGCTTCATCGTGTGATCGATCTTTTGGGTCGTTGTATTGGCCATTGGAATTCCCCCTTCTTGCGCGTGGGTCGGTTGTGGTTGCCAGAATCGACGCGCCTTATCCCTTTCTGTTTTTTTCACGGATCATCCACTCTTGAATGTACGGCCAGCTATTGAGGAGCTCGATACCTCCTTTCTCGCAGGCGTTCAGAAATCGAACGATCTCGACGTCCACGAGCGTCACTCCGTTGAGATCCAGTACAATCCGTGACTGAGTGCCTTCAAGTTGCGTCTTCAATTCATCCAGATGCTTCGATTGCAGCCGACCGCTCACCCGAATCATCGTCTTGAGTCTGTCCGTTTCTTTTTCAATCCGTATCGTCATGTGCGACTCCTGGCAATCTCGATGGCAATAAGTAGTGCAATGAAAAGACCAGGTGGAAACCATTGATATGCCTGTACTTCGTGTGTGAATTACTGCCGAAATATCAGCATATGCTGAATGATCAGCAAAAAAGGCAGAAGGATTCGGTGAAGGTCTACTTCCCGGAACCGATTGCGTGGAAGAGGTGAAAAGGGGTGAAGTCAGAAGAGCAGGCTAATCTGGAAACAACGATGTGTGAGAGACTGGCTTGTGCGGTAGGTGTCCAAACAGTTTTCGGCCTCCTTAACGCGCGTAGTCGGCTTGCTGAGACTTGAATCGATTTTTGTTAATTCCAAGAGCCGTGATTTTTGACTCCAGCGTCTGCCTCGGGAGTCCGAGCTTGGCAGCGGCACCGGTAGGGCCACTGACCCGTCCCCCGCAATCTGCCAACGCGGCTTCAATAATCTCCTTTTCATGCTCGGCCAGTGTGGCGCCTAAGGGAACCACCGACCCCGACAGCCTGTGTCCTTCCGGTTTCAGCCAGGTCTCGTCCACAGCAAATGTTTCACTATCGCAAAGCACGACAGCCCGCTCGATGACGTTCTGCAGCTCGCGAATGTTGCCGGGCCAGTCATAGCCTTGAAACAGCCTCAGCGTCTCTTTCTGGATATTCCTAATCTTTTTCCCGGCCTTCTTCGCATACCGCTCAACCATGTAGGTGACGAGTAACGGAATATCGTCCACCCGTTCGCGTAGCGAGGGTATCTGGATTGGAAAGACATTCAGCCGGTAGAAGAGATCCTGGCGAAATGTGCCTGCCGCCATGGCCGCCTTCAGGTCTCGGTTCGTTGCGGCCAGCACCCGCACGTCTACGGGGATCGGTTGACTGCCCCCGACCCGTTCAATTTCTTTTTCTTGAAGGACCCTCAAGAGAGCGATTTGGGTCTCGGCCGGCAGGTCCCCGATCTCGTCAAGGAAGATCGTCCCGCCATCGGCTAGCTCAAACCGCCCCAGACGCCGTTGCAGCGCGCCGGTGAAGGCGCCTTTCTCGTGTCCGAAGAGCTCCGAAGCGATGAGCGAGGGAGGGATCGCCGCGCAATTGACACGGATCAGCAGCCGGGACGCCCGCTTCGAGCGCTGGTGAATGGCCCGAGCGATCAGCTCCTTGCCGGTCCCGGTCTCTCCCAGCACGAGCACCGTGGAATCCGACGGCGCCACTTTGGTGACTTGGGTCAATACTTTTCGAATGGCTTCCGACGAACCGATGATTTCTTCAAACATCGACGAGTGATCGATCTCTTCGCGCAAAGCCAAGTTTTCTTTTTGAATTCTCTCTTCATCGCGTTTGCGATCGTCGATGTCGGTTCCCGTTGAGTACCAGCGAATGATCCGCCCCTCTTCGTCCCGCAACGGGTTATAGCGGATCAGAAACCACCGGTACTGCCCATCTTTGCGGCGAGCCCGCAACTCAAGTTCAAACGGGGTTTCGCGTTCTAGCGCGAGCTGGCGCTCGGCCCGTGACCGCTCCAAATCATCGGGATGAACGAGCCGTGCGCGAAAGTCATCAGCCAAGACGTCCTCTACGCCCAGACCGCTATATTCGCGCATGGCTCGATTCACATAGAGAATTTTTCCATCGGGTCCGTGCACGGCGATGCGTTGATCGATGGCGTCGGTGATGCGCCGCAGTTCCCTTTCGTCTTGACGGAGCTTCTCCTCCCTATGCTTATGCTCAATAGCGACAGTCGCCAAGTGCGTGATCTGCCCGATGAGGTGTTGGTGTTGCGCGGTAGGGCTACCGGGTTCGCGCGAGTAGATCGCGAAGGTGCCTAATACCTTTTCGTCAGATGACAAAATTGGAGTGGACCAACAAGCCCGCAGTCCATGTGCCATGGCCAGTGTGCGCCATTCGTACGTGTCCCATCGTGTGTCCGATGCGACATCGGCGGCAATGACTTGCTCTTTGAGACTTGCCGCCATGGCACATGGACCCGAATAGATATTCACGGGTCTGCCATGGATCGAGTCGTTATAGCTGAGAGGAAGGCTGGGTGCTGCACCGTGTTTCAGCCGATTGTTGACAGGGTCGACCAGAACGATTCCGCACAGCGATCCGCTCGCGATATCTTCGATGAGGCGGCACAAGGCATCAAGGAACTCCGAGAGCGTACATCCGGTGGCGAGCATCTCAAGCAGGCGATTCTCTCCGGCAAGCAATGTCTCGGACCGATTGCGGTCTATACTATTGGTAGGAAAGAGGGCTTCGGGCATAGCTGATCGTTGATTGGCTTCATTCTGACGGGTGGTTTTCATATGTCCTCTCCCGAATAGGGGCAGGTTCCGTCAAAACCGGGAGAAGCGAGGCTCGTCCGGCCGTCGCTTCGCCGCTCGCGCGCCTCATTCCGCCGAAGGAGGCGGAGGCGGTTCGATCGCATCAAAGACAATAAATCATACGCCCCTTCCACGCCAAAAACACTAGCCCGCTGTGAGGCTCAGCAGAGACGGTACGCCTACACCTTGGAACGTCATTCGCAATGCCTCCATCAACGCTCAGGAGCCCGGATGGTCGGGGTGGTTGTGCGAAGGCTCTGGACCCTCTACTTGGCCGCTGTCGTGGCGGCACGATATAATCCACCTGTCAAAATGGCAATGAGTAATTATGTAGGGTGTGCAAAGCTAAGAAGGTGCCCTGCATCGCCTGTACGCGGAAGCTGTTGACCAAACGCGTCCGGTGGGGTCCGAGTTCGATCATACCCGTAGTTATCCGGCAGGTTTGTCACGGCGATACGTCGAATGTAGCCGGTCTTTCCCATGGATCGATGCCATGCGCTGAACTGCGCAGGGAGGATACAATGAACAATCGATGGCGCGCGATACTCTCGCATCATGTTGGGTGGGGTGTTCTGATCCTACTCTGTTCGCTCGCCGCTGCCGGCTGCACGCAGCCTGCTGCGAAAATCGACACAACCGATTTCGGTCCATCGCAGGATCATATGGCCATTGCCGGCTACTACCGAGACCAGGCCATGATTCTGAGAGAGAAGGCCGGCTCGGTTGCCGAGAGCGCGGTTCGATATGAGCATCTCTTCGGCCCTCAGTCAGACTGGGTCAGTGGAGCCCTGCAACTCTCGGAGTACTATGCCGTAGCGGCTCAGGATCTGGAACGTCGAGCTGCAGCCCATACGGATGCCGCTCGAATGGGAGGACAGCAGCGTCGGTGACCGATGAGCGGCTGAATTAATAAGAAGAAGACCGACAACTACAATAACTAGGAGGATCTATGAAGCGGCCCACTCTTTCTCACGCGATTCTGCTGGCGATACCGATTCTGTTATTGATGGACGGGTGTGGGAGGACTATCGACCCGGGAATGCGAGGTCTCCGGTGGTATCCATTGACCGTGGGCTTGGTGAACGAGCCGCTCAAGAATGGGTTCTATTGGCGCGCGCCGTGGAACGATGTCTTTGAATATGACGTCCGATATCAGAGCTTTAGTGAGAAGATCGATGCCTTGACTGCCGACGATCTCTCAGTGAGCTTGCGTGTGGTGATCACAATGAGCCCGATTCCTGAGGAAGTCTATTTTCTCGCTCAGGAGGTGGGGCACAATTGGTACCAGCAGCTTGTCAGGCCTCAATTTTTATCGGCGGTGAGGGGCGTTGTCGCCCAATACGCGATGGTTACGCTCCCGGAACGAAGCAGCGAAATCGGGAACAAGATCGAAGCGGTGATGGTCGAGTCACTCAAAGGACGGCATCTCAATATCTACAGCGTGGCATTGTCCGAAATCGAGTTTTCCAAGATGGTGCTGCAAGCCATTGAGCAGAAGCAAGCAAAGGAACAGGAAAAAGAGCAAAAGGAATTCGAAATGGTCATCGCACAACGTAACGCCGAGATCGCCAGGATTCAAGCCAAGGGCGAAGGAGATGCGTTGCAAATTCGCGCCGAAGGCGAAGGGGAGAGCTTGCGCATCCGCGCCAAGGGTCAGTCCCAGGCACAGGAGATCATTACGAAAACGCTCACGCCGGACTATCTCAAATATAAATTGTACGAGAGTCCCAACTCCAAGATGATCATCGTGCCGGATAAGTCTAATGTGCCGATCATTGTGAGTCCGGGGTCGGATCAACCACGCTGAAACAGGGGAGGGGATAGAGGTTGATGATCTTCTGTACTCGTGCTCAGGTGAGGATGCTCAAACAAGTCATCCAACGAGGCCGCAGGGGAGACAGAATCGGAGGCGTAGCCTCATGGCTACGTTGAGGATTCTGTTGAGACGAGAACGAAGTTGGGGACTTGTTTCAGCATCCGACTAGAGTTGGTATTTTGCCATGCGGTATCGGAGCGTATTACGGGTGATCTTGAGGAGCCGGCTGGCTTCGGAGATGTTGCCGCCTGTGCGCTGCAGCGCTTCTTTTAACAGTTTCTTTTCCATCTCCTGAGCCGAAAGGCCGAAGGCTAGGAGCGAGGTCTTCTCGATCTCCCCGTTCGATCCAGGACTTTGAACAGAGGTAGGGAGGTGGTCCGGCTGGATTGTCTCGTCTTTACAGGTAATGGTGAGCCCTTCGACCACGTTGTGCAGTTCTCGTACGTTGCCTGGCCAGTCGTGGTCTTGCAAGATGGTCAGTGCGGCCGAGCTAATGCCTTTGATGCGACAGCCATGGTCCCGGCGGGCGACCTCCAAAAATGATGTCAGAATTGGTTCGATATCTTCTGGTCGCTCGCGGAGCGGCGGGATGCGCAGTTGGTAGACGTTCAGCCGATAGTAGAGGTCCAGGCGGAATCGCCCGGCTTTGATCTGAGCCGGCAAATCTTCGTTCGTCGCCGCGATTACACGAATGTCGACGCGGATGCTGCGCGTATCGCCCAGTGGATCGACCTGGTGATTCTCCAAAACACGTAAGAGTTTCACCTGAGCTGATGGACTCATCTCACCGATTTCGTCGAGAAAGAGCGTCCCGCCCTCCGCTTGTTGGAATCGTCCAGGTTTGGTCTGCTTTGCGTCGGTAAAAGCGCCGCGCTGATAGCCGAACAGTTCCGATTCGAGAAGGTGCTCGGGAATGCCGGCACAATTGAGCGCCACGAAGGGGCCTTTGGAGCGAGGGCCGGCAGCATGGATACCTTGGGCAAAGAGTTCTTTGCCGGTGCCGCTTTCGCCGGTGATGAGGACGGTCGTCGCATTAGTTTGGGCGACTTCTGTTGCCAGATGTTTCAGCAGTTCCATCTGAGGCGAGCGGCTGACGATTTGATCGAATGCAGAGGGACGTTCTGTCCGAGCTTGGGACTCTGGGGCTTCGAAGATGTGAGTCTTGTGGATAGCGGTCTGGAGGTCCTTCGCAGTGACCGGTTGTGCGAGATAGTCGGTGGCGCCATGGTGTAACGCCTCGACCGCAGCTTTTGCTGATCCGTCTGTTCCGAGAATGATCACGGGAATGGCCTGAGCAGTGCGCCTGGTCTGGGACAGGATCACTTGGCTCGCAATCCGTCCTTGACTCTCATCGCAGAGGACGAGTGCTAGGTCGGCTTGATCTTTCAGGATGCGCAGACCCTCTTCGGTCGTTACAACAGGAAGGATGGTGGCGCGGCGGTGGTCGAGGGCTTCTTCGAGCAACGGTTTGACTTGGGGGTCGGTCGAGATGAGCAGCAAGATCGGAAGATGCATTGGGGGCATTCCTTGTTCAGGTCTCCCCGCGAACCACCAACAGGATGCTGAAAAAGTCCGCCAGCTTCGTTCTCACTTCGCTCAGAGGCTCAACGTACCGAAGCGTACGCCTCGCCTCTTAGCTCGCTGCGGCCTTGCTGAACGGCCTTTTTGAGCATCCTGTCATGTACCGCGGATAGCCTACTCCTCTTCCTGCCAAGAAAACAGGGGGTTCTTATGATGTCCGGCCTCCTGTCTGTCGCTGGTGATTGTCCTGTGCAATTGCAACGTTGCGAAGGAGACCGCTCTGTTTGGCTCGCTTGAGGGGGCTTTCCTTGAACGTGCTTGCAAAACTTTCCGTGCTGATTTGAGCCAGAGCCTGGAGGTTGGGAGCGAGGGTCAAGGGGGTGGGGGCAAAGGCTCGTTCACTCGTGGCGTCTGATCGAAGATTAAAGGGACAAACGTCCAGGCAATCGTCGCAGCCGAAAATGCGATTGCCCATTTGAGCAGCGAGATCGTCGGAGATGACCTCGCGGCCTCCGCGAAGTTCGATGGTCAAGTAGGAAATACAAAGTCGGGCATCGACGACATAGGGCTCGACGATGGCGCCGGTCGGACAAGCCTGAATACAGAGGGTGCAGCTTCCGCACAGATCTGTGGCCGGTTCATCCGGATCCAGATCCAGAGTCGTCAGGATTTCCCCGAGCAGAAGCCAAGAGCCGCATTCGGCCGAGACGAGGTTGGAATGTTTCCCGATCCAGCCGAGGCCGGCCTGCTGCGCCCAGGCCTTTTCCATGATCGGGCCGGTATCGACGTAAGATTTGGTGGTCACGCCTGGCGCCAGGGCTGCGATTTTCGCTTCGAGTTGCGAAAGTCGCAGGCTCATCACGGTATGGTAATCCTTCCCCCAGGCGTAACGGGCAATGCGTCCCGTTCCAGGCTGCTCGTTCGCACGATTGTCTGTGTAGTAGTTCATCCCGACTGACACCATCGATCGGCATCCGGGCAATACCTGTTGCGGATCGCTTCGACGAGACGGGTCGCGAGTCATCCAAGCCATCGTGCCGTGGTAGCCTCGCTGGAGCCATTCCGCAAGTCGGCTGAATAAGAGACGGGGTAAGGGGATAGCGGGGTCTGGGGGTAGGGAAGGAGGGCGTTCAGCTAATGGCTGACTGCTACTGGGGACTTGGCTTATGCCGACGGCATCGAAACCCAGAGCCCGGGCGTCAGCCTTAATCGCTTCAGCAATAGACATAGCTAGTGCGATTGTTGGGAACAGTCAAAGCGGACAATAAACTGGGCTGAACAATGGTCGGATTTGCAGCGGCCACAGGAGCCGGTGATCTTGGTCTTCCAGTCTGTCGCTTTGTCGTCGAATCGGCAGAATGTTTTTCCACCCTTGGAGATGGTCGTCCAGGGTTTGTCAGTTCCGGGGATATCGGCCACGAGGCAGCCGATGGGGAATGGGACGTGACAACTCTGCGAAGCCTCTCCCTTCGCCATACCGAAACTGCAAGTCTGTTCTGTCGTAGCGTGTGAATCGTCCATAGGTTGCGCGTGAGCTGTTTCTAAAAGGCCCCACAGGCCGATGAGCATGAATAATAGGGAGGTCATGGCGCATCGTAGCACAGCGATATTTGTAGGCGTCAATCATGTGAAGCGCGAGATAGGCGAGAAAGGCGCGACGTGAATAGATTGAGCGTCCATCTCGTCTGGCCCGTTTCGCTCATCCCGTCTGTCTCGCGCTTTTCAGCATCCTGTTTGTCCTCGCCTGGTTCTCGACGGGTCTATATAATCACGCCATGTTATGGCGTGCGATGATCGTCGTGGGCTGTCTGCTGTTTGGCTGGTCCGGGTGGAGCCGCGCTGCCGAGCCGGTCGTTCTGGATGTCCGGATGGAACCCGGCGGCGGCGTGCGGGCGACGGCTACGATTTTCTTTCCGGTTGCACCGGCGATCGTTCAAGGATTACTGACCGACTATGCCCATTGGCCTGACCTCTTCGACGTACGGATGCGGATGGCGGAGATCCGGGAGCAGGACGGTAAGGTATTCACGGACATCCGAATCGACCATGCCCTGCTGCCAGGGGAGCAGCGCCTGGTGAGTGAGACGAGGACCCTGCCGACCGGCGGGATACTGACGGAATTGAAGGGGGGCGACTTCAAGCAGTACCATCGGTTCTGGAAACTTGCTCCCGTCGATGGCGGGGTTCAGACGAAGGCCGAGTTTGAACTGCTCGTCGAGATCGACACGATTGTGCCGGATTGGATGGTCGCCGTGGCGATGCGGCGAGACCTGGAATCGCATTTTCGAATCATCAGGGAAAAGGCACTCGCGCAGCAGGGGTTGCAGCCGGGGCGATAAGTGAGGCACAAAGAGAACAATCTCGCAGGATGCTCAAAAAGGCTGTTCAGCAAGGCCACAGCGAGTGAAGACCCGGAGGCGTACCACTGGGGTACGTTGAGGATCTGAACGATGCGAGAACGACGCTGGCGGCCTTTTTCAGCATCCTGCTACTGAGGAAAGGTCAATTGGGAATGCTCAGCCTTCTCGATCCCCTGCTTCACCAGCGCGCCAATGTCGAACATCCGTTCGATCTTTTGAATGTCGTCGAGCCTGGTTTTCGTGCTGGGGTGCGGCGGGGTGAAAAGTGAGCAGCAGTCTTGATCAGGCTCGATCGAGATGGTGAAGGTGCCGATACGCTCAGCCTGATCGGTGATCTCCACCTTGTCCATGCCGATGAGCGGTCGCAGGAGCGGCAACTCTGCCGCCTCCTCAATGACCGTCAAGTTCTCCGGTGTTTGCGAGGCGACCTGCCCCAAGCTATCGCCAGTAACGAGTCCCCAACAGTGTTCGCGTTTGGCTAATTCCTGCGCGATGCGGATCATGACGCGCCGGTAGAGCACCACGCGAAACGGGGCCGGCGCGCTCGCCACAATGTCGCGTTGAATCTCCCCGAAGGGGATGATGTAGAGCGTGGACGTGTATTGATGGGCTGTGAGGGTTTGCACGAGTTCGCGCACTTTCTCTTCCGAAGCACGGCTCACAAGCGGTCGGCCGGAGAAGTGGATGAAAAGTGCTCGGCATCCGCGCTTCATCATGCGATAGGCTGCGACCGGCGAATCGATTCCTCCGGAGATCAAGCAGGCGACTTTTCCACTGACTCCCACCGGCATTCCGCCAGACCCCTGAATCTTTTTGGTCGCGTAATAGACCTCTTTGGAGAGCAGTTCAAGATAGATCGTGAGGTCGGGGTTTTTCAGGCTAACTTTTTTGCCGGTGCCTTTACAGACGGCTGCGCCGACGTCCCGCGCAACGTCCATGGAGGTCAGAGCCAAACGTTTGTCAGCTCGTTTTGCCGACACGCGAAAGGTGGAAAAGGATTCCGATCTGACCGCTTCGATGATCGCCTTGCTGAGCATTTCCAGGTCCGGATGAGCCAGGTCGAGCGGCAACCCACGGGTCAGTGAAAAGTTGGCGATTCCGAACACT
>DATENE010000175.1:0-26565 GCA_035275205.1 Nitrospiraceae bacterium | reverse complement strand
TGTGCGATTGTCTGGACGGTTGCCGTTCTATGGGTCTCACCTGCCACTGCTGTGCCGCTTAATTTGGATGGCAAGTTCGAGATCCTGACCGGTGAGGTGTCTACACATATGCCCGGCAAGGTGAAGTTGATGGAGTTCGCCGACTTCTATTGCCCCCATTGTCACCACTTCGAGGAGACAGGATTACCGATGCTCGTGAAAGAGTTCGGCAACAAGCTGGAGATCACGATGGTTGGGTTTCCCGTCATTCGTGGAAAGCTCCCGACAGCATTCGATATGTACGAGCAGGCGAAGGTGATGGGTAAAGGCAATGAAATGAGAAGGGTGTTGTTCCGCACGATCCACAAGGACAAAATTGACGGCGTGTTGGATCGCTCGATTCGGGAAGTGCTGATTAGGGAAGTTGGACTCGATCCGAAAGCGTTTGAGGAGGGGATGGCCAGCGGGAAACCGGCCAGGGCTGTTGAAGACGGCAAGCGGTGGGGCGAGCGAATTAAAGTGTCGTCCACTCCGTCGATCTTGTTGGACGGCAATATCAAAGTCGATGGCGCGAACATGACCCCTGACAATGTCATCACGGTCATTCGGAGTATTCTCGATGTCGATGCAAAGAAGTAAACTCGAAAGTTCTGAGTACTGAGTGACGGTAAGGCCGAAACCTCAGACTCAGCACTTTCAACTCAGCACTCCCTTTGAGGAGAGATGGCAATCGATCCAATCTGCGGAATGACGGTCGATCCGGCTACGGCAGCCGGAAGTCACGAGCATCGAGGCCAGCAGTACTACTTTTGCGGCTTGTCCTGCCTGGAACGATTCAAAGCCGATCCGGAGCGGGCGTTGCAGCCACAGCCAGTCACTCCCGCTAAACCGACCACACGAAGGCCCCTTCCGATGATGCCGTCTGCCCCAGCAGCAACGGAGGCGGCGGTGATCGATCCCGTGTGCGGAATGACGGTGCAGCCGTCCACGGCAGCCGGTTCGTATGAGTATCAGGGGAAGACCTATCACTTCTGTGCAACGAGTTGCCTCACCAAGTTTCGGAACGATCCAATCTACTATCTGACTCCCGCTGAGCAACGCGCTCCTCGCGTCATGCCGGTTCCGTCCGGTGGAGTGGTCGAGTACATCTGTCCGATGGATCCAGAGGTGCTTGAGACACAACCAGGAGCCTGCCGGATTTGTGGGATGGCATTGGAGCCCAAAGTCGTCTCGCTCGAAGATGAACGGAATCCCGAACTCGAGGACATGACCAGGCGGTTTTGGATCTGTCTCGGACCCTCTCTCCTGGTCATGCTCTTGGCCATGGCCGAAATGGTTCCCGGTTTGGCGCTTCCAGATGTACTCACCGGTTCGGCGAGGAATTGGGCGCAATGGTTGCTGGCGACGCCGGTGGTGCTCTGGGGTGGTTGGCCATTCTTTCAGCGAGGCTGGAATTCGGTGGTGAACCGGGCTCCCAACATGTTCACACTCATCGCCATGGGGACGGGAGCAGCCTATGGATATAGCGCTGTGGCTACCGCCGCGCCGACGCTGCTTCCCAGTTCATTCCGACTGCATGATGGCTCGATCGCGGTCTATTTCGAGGCGGCGGCCGTGATTACGGCTCTCGTCATACTCGGCCAAGTTCTTGAGCTGAAGGCTCGAAGTCAGACAAGCTCCGCGATTCGCGCCTTACTCAAACTTGCGCCAAAGACAGCCAGGCTGATCAAGCCGGATGGACGGGAAGAAGATGTGCCGCTGGAGCACATTCAAGTGAGCAATCGATTACGTGTCAGGCCAGGAGAGCGAGTGCCCGTCGATGGGATGGTCCAAGAAGGTACGACCGCTGTGGATGAATCCATGATTACGGGGGAGTCGATCCCGGTCGAAAAAACAGTCGGGACACGGGTAACAGGAGGGACCATCAACGGCACAGGCGGCATTGTGATGGTCGCGGAACGTGTCGGGCGAGACACGATGCTCGCTCGGATTGTGCAGATGGTCAGTGAAGCGCAACGGAGCCGGGCTCCGATCCAACGTCTTGCCGATGTGACAGCGGCGTATTTTGTCCCGCTGGTTGTGGCTGCCGCGATGATCACGGCGGTAGTCTGGGCGATCTGGGGCCCGGAGCCGAAGTTGGCTTATGCACTGGTCAACGCTGTGGCAGTGCTGATTATCGCTTGTCCCTGTGCGTTGGGATTGGCCACTCCGATGTCGATCATGGTCGGGACTGGTCGCGGGGCGACGGCTGGTGTCTTGGTGAAGAAGGCAGAAGCACTGGAGGTATTCGGCAAGGTGAATACCTTGGTGGTTGATAAGACCGGGACCCTCACCGAGGGCAAACCGAAATTGCTGTCGATGCTGGCTGTGTCGCCGTGGTCAGAAGTCGATCTGTTGCGGTTCGCCGCGAGTCTTGAACGGAGCAGCGAACATCCGCTGGCTGCAGCGGTTGTGGCGGGGGCAGAGGGACGAGGGATCGCGTTCGACCCGGTCGAGCAGTTTGGCTCAGTGACGGGGAAGGGTGTGACTGGAACGGTTGCTGGTCGTCGTGTCGCCATTGGGACGGCTGCGTTCTTGCGAAACGAGGTTGGGGTATCCGGCCAGACCCTTACGCCGTTTGACGAAAAAGCATCCTCGCTTCGTCATGAAGGGCAGACGATCCTGTTTGTCGCCATCGATGAACAGATCGCGGGCCTACTTGGCGTGGCAGATCCGATCAAAGCCTCCACGCGTGACGCGGTGCAGGAGCTTAAGGGCGAAGGCATCCGCATCGTTATGGTGACGGGAGATCATCGCGATACGGCAGAAGCCGTGGCCCGGCAACTTGGCATTGACGAAGTCCTGGCTCAAGTCCTGCCCGACCAAAAGGGACAGATCATCGCCCGTCTCAAGTCGGAAGGCCGAGTGGTCGCGATGGCCGGGGACGGTGTGAACGATGCCCCGGCCCTTGCGTTGGCCGATGTCGGGATCGCCATGGGAACGGGAGCGGACACGGCCATTGCGAGCGCGGGGATCACCCTGGTGAAAGGAGATCTGCGCGGGCTGCTCCGGGCGCGAAGGCTGAGCCAAGCGACGATGCGAAATATTCGGCAGAATCTCTTGTTTGCCTTTCTGTATAACGTGATCGGAGTGCCGATCGCGGCCGGCGTGCTCTATCCGGTTTGGGGAATGCTCTTGAGCCCCATGATCGCCAGCGCTGCCATGACCTTCAGTTCTGTGTCCGTCATCTCCAATGCCCTTCGCCTGCGTCATGTGGAATTGTAAGTGCACCTCCGACGCACGCATGCTAGGCTACAGTCGTTTACCGTCAGTCTGTCTGCTCTATTCGGTCTATCTGGTCTTTCTGGTTCATCTGGTCTGTCTAGTGTGTGTGGGCGCATGAAATTTACCAGATAGACCAGACAGACCAAATGAACAAGATAGACCGGCTGTTTTTTCAGTAGCCTTCGAGAAAGGATCGCGGTGTGTTTCGACCCAATCAACTTCTTCGAGTGATGATCGGGTTCTGTACGGGAGTCTTGGTCGCGAGCGGAACAGCTCTGGCCGCGGATCGCGTGATTCCTGTGGCGAGCGGTGGTGAACTTCAGGCACAGATCAAGGCGGCCGCGACCAAGGTCATTCCTGCTGTTGTCAGCATTGCTTCTACGGTGATGGTCCGCGATCAAGCGTTCAGCGATGAAGCATTGCCGTTCGGATTGTTCAAGGATGCTCCCTCGCGAAGGCAATATGGCCAAGGCTCCGGTGTCATCGTGTCGTCAGACGGTTACATTATGACGAACAACCATGTCATTGCTGATGCGGTCGATGTGGAAGTGATTCTCGCCGACCGGCGACAGTATAAGGGACGAGTGGTGGCCACTGACCCAAAGACCGATGTGGCTGTTGTGAAGATTCAGGCGACCAATCTGCCGATGGTGACGTGGGGGGATTCGAGCACGCTCGCCGTCGGCGAATTTGTGCTCGCGATCGGGAATCCCCTTGGGTTGAGTCGCAGTGTGACGTTCGGCATTGTCAGCGCCGTCGGCCGTGCCGATGTCGGTGTCGCCGACCTCGAAGATTTCATTCAAACCGATGCCCCCATCAACCCAGGCAATTCCGGAGGGGCCTTGGTGACCCTCAATGGAGAATTGGTTGGGATCAATACTGCCATTGCCAGTCCCACGGGCGGGAGCGTCGGTGTGGGCTTTGCCATTCCGAGTAATATGGCTCGGACCGCCATGCAGAGCTTGCTCAAGACCGGGCATGTTGTCCGTGGATTCCTCGGCGCCTCGACACAGGATGTCACGCCCCTATTAGGCAAGATCTTTCGTCTCCCTGATGTGAAAGGCGCGATCGTGACCGATGTGCAGGCAAAAGGCTCTGCCGAGAAAGCCGGAATCAAACGCGGCGATGTCATCGTTCGATTCGACGGGCGGGACGTGATGGACAGCGGGCATCTTCGGAACCTCGTGGCCGCGTCGGCGATCGGGAGTAAACACCGGTTGGATCTCATGCGGGAGAGTAAGCCGTACCAGACTGAAATGGTTGTGCAAGAGGCGCCGCGTGAACGGACCAAGAAGAATCAACCTGGATCGGCTTCAGCCGCCACGGCTCATCCCCTTGCCGGCGTCGTCTTCGACGATGTGACTGCGCCACTGGCTCGGCAGATGGAATTGGCTGTCAGCAGCGGGGTGGTGGTGACGGACATCGAAGAAGGCAGTCTGGCGGAATCCTCCGGTCTCCAGCCAGGTGACGTGGTGCTGGAGCTCAATCGTCAACCCATTCCCAACTTCGACGTATTCCAGCGACTGGCTGATCCTATTAAGCCATCCGATCTGGCGCTTCTGCTAGTTAATCGGCAGGGGAATGTCATGTACATTCCCGTGAAGGGCGAGTAGGAGAAGAGGAACGGCAGGGGGCGCGGGTGTCTCGCGTGCTCGCGCAACGCCACTATTCTCACCCGCCCACCCCCGGTGAGCCAAGACACACCGATTACCTCGCAGAAGTTCCTCGATGGGTTCCCGCAGTTCGAGTGAGTCCTTATCCCCGCCGGTTGAAAGCATAGATTCCTGCCGAGTGTGTCCCCTGCGTGATTGTGGTGATTATGTATTGTATGTATTGATTTGCGCGCCGCCTTGATGCTACGTTTCTCACAATCGTGCTACTCCCAATCCAACTATGAAGAAACTTATTCGCTTCGGTGTGTCGTTGGACCATCATCTGCTTGATGACTTCGATCTGCACATCAAGAAGCGCAAGTATACCAACCGGTCTGAGGCGTTACGGGATCTGATCCGTGACAATCTGGTCGGGCAGGAATGGGACGACAACAAACAGACGGTCGGGACCATCACGTTTGTGTACGACCATCATGTGCGTGACCTGACAAGAAAGTTGACTCATATCCAGCACGACTTTCAAGGCCACATCATGGCCGGCATGCATGTCCATCTCGACCATGACCATTGTCTTGAGGTCTTGGTGGTCAAAGGCAAGGGGTCGGAAATTCGAAAGGTTGCGGACGCTCTGGTATCGGTCAAAGGTGTGAAGCATGGCAAGCTCACCATGACGACGACCGGTAAGGGTCTGGTGTAGGCCGTGCGAGTATGTGTCATCGACGGGCGTGGCGGCGGGCTTGGCTCTCGGCTGGTTGCAGGCCTCTGCTCGGAACTTGGGCAGTCCCATCACATCGTGGCATTGGGGACTAATACTGTGGCGGCTGCGGCGATGAAACGTGCCGGCGCGACACAGGTTGGTGTCGGGCCCCGCGCGATTGCCGACGCCCTGCCGACGATGGACGTGATTGTGACCTCCTTGAATCTGGTCTTGCCAGGCGCGCTGCTCGGTGAGGTGACACCGGAAGTTGTACGCGCCATTCTCGGCGCAAAGGCCACGAAGGTCTTGCTGCCACTCAATCGGACTCGTGTAGAAATTGTCGGCGCGAAGCCATGTACACTGGAAACGTTAATCACCCAATCGTTGTCCCGAGTCCGTGCCTTGGTCAGTGCAGTCCAGCCCGCATAATCAGGTTTCTCCCAGCGCATAGTTGTCGCCGGACCATGAGGGTCTGCGCCAGCCGGTGAGTCGGCTGTCGAATGATCCTCGTGGGCGTCTCATCCGTCCATGGCGGTTGAAAGGAAAGGACGAGAGGATGAGACAGTTGCTCGTATTCTTATTGGCCGTAATCATGGGATTGACTTACACAGAGCGGGGGCAGGCCCACGACCCTGAGGACCCGTTAAAAATTCCCGAAGTCAAGACCACGGCCGAGCGACCCGTCGCCGCCTCGTCCCAGCAATTCATTCCGGACAAGGAAATTGTGCTCCAACCGCAGGGCCGTCCCGCCCAAGTGCTGCGACTCATTCCCGGCTTCTTGGCTGTCGAACATTCCGGCGGGGCCGGCAAGGCCGATCAATATTTTCTGCGTGGCTTCGATGCCGATCACGGCACCGATGTCGCGTTCTTCACGGACGGCATGCCGATCAATCTCCGCACCCATGCCCATGGGCAAGGCTATACGGACCTGAATTTTATTATCCCGGAAACGATCCAGGGGATCGACGTGTCCAAAGGCGCGTACCTGCCGGAATACGGCGACTTTGCCACGGCGGGAGCCGTCAATTTCAAGACGCGACAAGTAGTGGATGAGGGCGTCGCTCAGGCAGCCGTCGGGCAGTTCGATACGCAACGGTATTTGCTGATGTTCTCGCCGACCAAGGACAAAGTGCGGACCTTATTCGCCGGTGAGGCGTATTATACGAACGGGCCGTATGAGCATGACAATGCGTATCTTCGGACCAACGTGCTCGGCAAAATGACGACCAATTTTACCAGTCGGGACGAATTCAGCCTCACGGGCACGTTTCAATATTCGAAGTGGCATGCCTCCGGTGAGATTCCCCTTCGTGCCGTCAACGATGGGACGATTAGCCGGTTCGGCGCGATTGATCCATCAGAAGGCGGCAACACGCTCCGGAGCACGGTCCGCTTGAACTATCATTATGATACCCCCTCTGGCGGCCAGTTCTTTTCCAACGCGTATACCCAGTACTATCGGCTGGATCTGTTTACCAATTTTACGTTCTTTCTCAACGATCCGGTCAATGGCGACGGGATTCAACAAGCCGATCGGCGCATGATGTATGGAGGCGATCTCGGCTACAAACACCAAGGCGTAGTGTTGGGTATCCCGAGTATTGGGACCATCGGCTTTCAAACCCGAATTGACGATATCCATGCCCGGCTTGGACTGCAAACGACGAGAATGCCGACCGGCACGACCACGGACAGCAATGTTCTTGAGGCCTCCTATGCGCCCTTCGTCAAAGCGGAGGTGCAGCCGCTCTCGTGGGTGCGGCTCACGGGAGGATTACGCGCAGAAACGTTCACGTTCGATGTGAAGAATCGTTGCGCCACGTGTGCGGAACAATCCGCCGGCCAAGCGAGCTCCGGCCTGATCCTTCCAAAAGTCAATCTCATTCTGGGGCCCTGGGTCGGGACCGAATTCTTCGTGAACTATGGCGAAGGCTTTCATAGCAATGACGCCCGCTCCGCCGTGACGCCGGGATCCTCACCCCTTGCGCGATCCAACAACTATGAAGTCGGGGTCCGGTCACGGCCCTGGGGGCCTGAAAGGATGGAATTCACCGCTACGATTTGGCGCTTGGATCTCCAATCAGAACTGGTGTTTGTGGGCGACGAAGGGACCACGGAAATTCGAGGAGCGAGCAGGCGACAGGGGGTGGAGGTGGCCGCACGCGGACAGGTCGTGGGGCCGCTCTATGTCAACGGGAGTTTCACTTATACCAAGGCGGAGTTTCGCAATGGCGATGCCATTCCCTTGGCCCCCGAATTGCTGGCATATGGCGCCGTCATCCTGCGCTGGCCCGAAGGCCTGACCTCGCAAGTGCAAGCGACCTATCTGGGGGTCCGCCCACTCGTGGAGGACCGGAGCGTCAAATCGCCCTCCTGGGTAGAGTTCGACATCACAGAGCGCTATCGAATCCCGATCAAATTGCCGTATGGACGGATGGAAGCATTCTTGTTCATCAAGAATATTTTCGATACGCATTGGGAACAGGCCATCTTTTCATTTGAATCGCGGCTGAGGAACGAGGCGGCAGGGGTTACCGATATTCACTTCGTGCCAGGGAACCCGCGCACCTTTATGGGCGGCGTGGCCTGGTATTTCTAGCGAGGGGGGCAGGACCACTTGTCCTGCCCCCCTTCTCTGCACCCTTTAAGCGGTCTATAGTCGCCTCATATGAAGTCAGCGCATCGCGTATTGCCACGTACCTATTTCAATCGTCCAACGATCACAGTTGCGCGATCTCTCATCGGCAAGTATCTCGTTCGAGCGATCGATGGTCGTACACTCGCCGGTAAGATCATTGAGGTCGAGGCCTACGTCGGGCCGGACGATAAAGCTTGCCATGCGTCAAAGGGAAGGACGAAGCGAACGGAGGTGATGTTTGGTCCTGGCGGGGTCGCGTACGTCTATCTCATCTATGGCATGTATCATTGTTTGAATGTGGTGACGGAACGGGAAGAGTTTCCCTCTGCCGTACTGATCAGAGCGATCGAAATCGATGGGGACTTGATCGATGGTCCGGGGCGGCTCTGTCGCGCGATGCAGATCAATCGCACCCTCAACCGTGCGGATCTCACGACCGGTGAATTACTGTGGTTCGAGGATCGAGGGGCAGTTGTGAAAAAAGGAGAGGTATTGGCTTATCCCCGAATCGGTGTCGATTATTCAGGTGAGTGGGCTAAGAAACTTTGGCGATTCCGCCTGCGTCGAATGACAACATTGCCTCCGACGAATCGCACAAAATCAAAGAGGGGCGCCGGACTTGTCCGGCGCCCCTCTATTGTACCCCGCTAAACGACTCGCCTATTCGATCTTCCGCTCGCCGCTGATTTTCGTGGCGGAAGTGACAGGCGGAGCGATTGTGATCTGTGGTCCCTGCACCGTCGGGAGCTGATTCGCTCCCTGACCTGTGGTAATGCGCGCATTGTCCGTCTTCGTAAGATTCTGCTGGACATGGCGATCGTCGAACGCGGCGGCCTTGAGCTCCGCTTTCTCACCGCTTGCATTGGTCTGCCCAGGGTCATTGGCAGTTGCTTGCCCGTTGACAGGGCTTCCGCTGTTCTTCATCGGATAGCCTTCATGTTTGGGCAGGAGCGATGGATTCGCGGAGGCCATCGACAGTGCGAAGAGGACACCGGAGACGGTCGCAACAGCGCCGAATACGAGCTTCATATGCCTACTCCTTTGAATAATGGTGGCGGAGACGACAAGTTACTTCATGTCAAGATCAAATCAAGTGGCCCAAATCATAGCCAGGAGGAGGTATCTCTGTCAAAGGAAGAATGGGAGGGGAGCAGCCGGACCATCTTTCTTGTTCGAAGAAAAAATGAAGGGATGAAGGTCGATCATCTTTTGTGCGTGCATAGTGGAAGATCAATCAGTTCCCATCCCTTGAGCGAGCTTGGAGGTGTCTATAAGGAACGTTCACCTTGCCTGCTTCAAAAAGTCCCCCTCTGAAATTGTAAGGGCTGCGGGTCGATTTTCCGAACGATTTGAACTATCCTCCGGCCTGTTCAAAAATAAAACTTTCTTAAGTTAAGGCAGAGAGTAAGACGGGGTCCAATTTGTCGCACGGGCGTTCTGGCGGTCTGTGACTAGTATCCACAAGTTGGCCTGGTATATGTTCTGGACCTGTGGTTTCCGCGCAAGATCTTATAGTGGAAGGGAGACACACGATGAACATCAGATTCCTGATCCTGTGGCTGGCGTTCGGGTTGCTCGCTGCCGGAGGTTGTTCGAAAGCGTATGAGCTTTGCTGCTCGAAGGCGTATGAGACCAAGGTGCTTACAGATTTCAATTCGTCCGCCGAGTTCTCCGCATTTCACACCTTTGCCTATTCAGGGATGACGGACAGAGGGGTAGAGATCGGGGCGTCTGACAACAAGTCGCCATTGAGGATGCGTATCAAGGATATGGTCAACAAGCAAATCGCTGCCAAGGGGCTCCGCCAAGTCGGCTTGGAAGACCGCCCAGACCTGCTGGTACACCTGTCATTCGGCGTGAATGATATCTTTGCCGATAAGTATCAGGAAGCCACCTTGATCGTGAATCTGGCTGAATCGTCGAAAAAGAAGGTGGTGTGGCGGGCCGTGATCACAGAAACGCTGGGAGATGACTTGGAGAAGAATTTTGAAATGGCCGACAAGGGAATCGCCAAGGCATTCAAAAACTATCCCCCTGCCAAATGAAGTGATCGCTTGAGCCTTACCTCAGGCACGGAAGGATGAGCCCTTGGTACTCGACTTGGGCTTCCCCCCACTCTTGGCTAGACTTGGCCTGAATGAGCCTGACCTAATCCGCTGGTCGCACGGCAAAGCCACCAGAGGAAATGCTTGAGTTTCAACGCGATGGAGGGGGAGCTATTTTCATGAGATGCCAGTGAGTGTTGTGAGTGCCGGAAGAGGAGGGAACGGGCTATCAACTCTAGCGGCGTGACGGTGGACGGCGGCGTCCGCGTCCTCGATAGGACGGACCATGGCTGATACCGGGGAGGCGGATGGTGACGGTGGTCCCTTCGCCGGGTGCGCTGCCGATGGCAATCGAGCCGCCATGTTCTTCGACGATCTTCTTGACCGAGGCAAGGCCTAGACCGATACCGGCTCGCTTGGTGGTGAAAAATGGCTCAAAGACCTTATCGACGATTTCCGCCGGAATTGGAGCCCCGTCGTTCTTGATGAGGATCTGATCTTCCACGCCGCGCCCCGCGCGATGCTGGGTGACTTGAATATGGAGATGCCCACCGGGGTTCATCGCTTCGCTTGCGTTCTTGAAAATACTGAGAAAGACTTGCTGGAGCTTGGCTTCGTCGCCGCGAACCGGCGCGATCATCGTCGCATAGTCCTTGGTCACCTGTATCCTGGTCACTTCGAGGTCGGTCGCGATGACCGTGAGCGCGCTCTCGATCACTTCGGGAATGCGGAGGAGCCGGCGAGTCAACTCGAGCGGTTTCGCAAAATCCAAAATCTCATTCAAGATGGCTTCGATCCTGATCAAATCGCGCATCGCGTTCTCGACGCGCGTCTGCGGATCGAAGTCGAGGATGCCTTCACCCGTGACTTCCTCCAATTGGGCACGGATCGAGGCGAGCGGCTCACGCACTTCTGTGGCCAGGAACATGCTGAACTCACCGATCGCGGCCTGCCGCTCCTGTTTTCTGATGATGGGCTCCGAGGGACCTGGAGCGACTGCTGCTCCGGGGGCGCCCGCTGATCCAGTAGCGGGAACCTGGTTGGTTGATCCCGGTATCGGGGCCTGGAGAATGTCCGCGATTTTCACAATCGTCGGCTCAAGCGTTCGGGCATCCGATTGTTGGTAGCGACCGGCTTCTTTCGAGGCCAGGGTGATGGTCCCGCCCACTTGTCCCCGGACGAAGAACGGCACGACGAGCGAAGAGAGAAGCCGGTCTTTGAACAGATACTTGTGATCGAGGAATCGCCCCTGTGTGGAGGCGAGATCGTGATCCACGCGTGGCTTACGATGGCGAACCGCCCACCCGGAGGCTGAGCTGTCGAGCGCGAGGCGATGGCCAGGTTTGAGATCCTTCTTCCCGTCCTTCTGCTCGCTCTTCAGATCACCGGCCAGTCCCAGGACTTCGACATTGCCTGCGAGAGGGTCGTAGCGGCAGGTCCAGATGCGATCGTAGGCGACGTATTGGTTGGCATCCGCTAAAACGGCAATAACCTTATCTTGGAGTTCCGGTGTGAGCTGCGATGCCGGAGCTGTGAACATTTCTGCCGGAGAAGGCGGTGGAGGGACCGGCTCATGCGCGACAAACGGGCGGCTGAGCAGGACGTTCATATCGAACAGGCCTTCGCGCTCCAGCGCTTTCGTGACCTCGTCGCTGGCCTGCTCCATCAAGCTCTTCTCTTTTTTCGCGAACGTGGCGCTCTCTTTTCGTCCGATGACGAGGAAGCCATATGTCCGGTTCCGATACTGGAGGGGCACCCCGATCAATGACTTCGTGCCCGGCGTAATCAAGCGGAGGCGAATAGTGCGCCCGCCGTCCTGATCGTTCGCGGGGGCTGATGCAGCAATGGCGTGGGCCGAAAGTGTTCTGAGGATGGCTTGAATATCGCGAGGTGTGAAGCCTCGTGCGACATGGCCGACCAGCGGGCCTTGGTCACGATGGAACACGGCGGCGAGCGCCGAGTCGACCGGCAGCTCGTTGATCACGGAGGTCAAGGTCCGCTGAAGATGCGTCTCGGGAATGGGTTTACTCTGTGGAGCCGTGGTTGTCATTCGTGAGTTGAACTCGGATATTTCATTGTTGCGGGGGTAGCAGACGCGCGGCATTGTAACAACGCAGGGTGAGCAATTCAATGAAAAGGAACACGGCGGTGGCGAAACAGGGGTACGTACTCCTGCAGGCTGCTCAAAAAGCTCGTCCAGCAAGGCCGCAGCCGACGAAAGCACCGGAGGCGTAGCCTCTTGGCTACGTTGAGGATGCTTTCGAGGAGAGAACGAAGCTGGCGGGCTTTTTCAGCAGCCTGATTATTCGTCGGGATTGATGATCTTCGGCGGGCGTTGAGGGAACGAAGGACGTTCCCTCGGGGGGCGGTCAGAGGTCCATATGTTGAGGATCATGGTGACCAGACTGATCACGATTGAGCCGCCGACTGCCGGCCAGAATCCCGTGACCGAGAATCCCGTGACCAGATATGCGGTCAATTCCAGAAGGAGCGCGTTGACCACAATGAGAAAGAGCCCCAAGGAGAAGATGATCAGGGGAAGAGTGAGCATCAGGAGAATGGGCCGGACCAAGAGGTTCAGAATTGTGAGCACCAGGACTACAGCGATTCCGGCGAGGAACGAGTCGACCTGAAGGCCGGGCACGATCATGACCGCCAGAAAGACCGCGATGCCTGTGATTACGATTCGAATGATCGCTGCACGCATCCCATAACCTCAAAATGATTGTTGAATTTCTCTGTGACGCGAAGGGACGACATCGATCACCCTAGTTGACCGGCGTGGGTGGTATGGGGGCCGGTACGCGCTTGGCCGCGGAAAAATGGACTTCGGTGGCTAGCAACACTTTGCCGTCTTTGATCGCCTTGACGACGACACGATCGCCCACCTCCGGTATATTGGCGTCTTTCGGATTACGTTGGTCCTTGTACAGGGTCTTCTTGTTGACCCGCAGATTCACCGACTGGCCCTTGGATGTTTTGACTTCGATATGGGTCGCGTCAATGGCCATAATCGTGCCGAGCACATGTTGGTCGCCGTCGTGGGCAAAGCTTAATGTCGAGATGAACAGGCAGGTGACAGTCACAATCAGACGTAACCACATAGTGAGTCCTATCTCCTATTTTATTGCCGTCGATCTATTAGTGATGATGGCCGGTCTCGGTCCGTGCCGCCGCCCCATCGTCTCCCTGTAGGAACTGTCCGAAGGCAGCTTCTTCTTCCCGTTCGTGCTTCGTTTTGGGATTGAATGTCTTCATCTGCTCGAGTTCTTTCGGCGTCAGCCGTGGGAGATGGCGAATGAAGTGGACCAGCTTCCAACTGTCCTTGTCCTCTGCGGGGTCACCCTTTCCCCAGGCCGGCATCGCGGTAAAACGGATACCGTTGTGGATGATCCAGAAGATCTCACCATCCGACATCGATTGGGTCTCGGCCAATCGTAAGTCGGGAACCTTCGGGTACACGTTCTTGCCGATAGGGGTCTGGCCGGTACCGTCGTTGGCATGACAGGTCGCGCAGTGATCGGCAAAATGCGCCAACGACTCTTGCATCACGTCGGGGTTCAATGGGATCGGGTTCTGTGCGTTTCGTTGTTCAAGTGGGATCGCCAGATGGCGGATTTGCCGCGCGACGACGATCTCTAGGGGATGTGGCTCGGGCTTGGCACTAAAGCCGGTGGTGAACAATTGATACCCCATCCATCCTAAAGCACCGAGAGTCCCAAGGGACAGTATGCCCAATACGATGATGAAGACGATCAATTTGGTTCGCATGGCGGACTGCCATGACTATACAAAGTCTACTGTCTGAATGCCACCGGGTTATCCTGATTGAGCAACGCGACGAGGTCCTGCAACGCGAAATATCAGCAGCGTAATGACGGGGAGGTGCATCAGCAGGCCGCTCATTCCCATGAACGATTCGCCGATCCAAAATGTCACGCCCAGGTTAAAGACCAGGACGCCATAGTAAAGACCGACGCCCAGTAAGAGTCGAGGTGTGACCGACGGAGGCAGCGAGAGCGCGGGCAGTCGTCGATCGAGTGGGAAATAGATGGTGAGAGAGATAAGTCCGACGACCGCCCAACCAACGTAGTTGGCGAACGGCACGCCGAAGTGAAAGCCCGGGTCGGGATAGTAGTAAATCTTCCCCAAAAACCAGCGGTCGCCACGGAGCGCTACGGGATCGATCACCATATCGATAAAGGCAAACAAGAAGGCCCCCAGGAAGAGTACAGACCAACTCGTTCGCGCGCCCACATCAAGATGCAGAGGTTTGAGCATCGGCTGAGTGGAAGCAGGTGTCATCTTGATTGGAAGAAGGAGACAGAGTGCGACGCAGTAGGCGGCGTACAGGAGAAAACTGAACGAGATCGAGTCCATGAACGGCACGTTGGAGAAGTAGAGTTCTTGGCCTACCGTCGAACCGTTGTAGTGATACCACCCGAAAGGAATGCCGTTGCGCGTAGACGAAAATTCGCAGACGAAAGCCGTGGCCCAACTGATCAGCCAGAACCGCCAGGTTCGCGGCCAGCCGATCAGCTTGATTGCCGCAAACAAGAAGGCCGCCAGAAAGGCAAAAACGTAGGGACGGAAGAGGATGGTGTTGAAGAAAAGAAGGACGAGTTCCATCTTGAAGGGTTAACAGATGCTCAAAAGGGCCATCCAGCAAGGCCGCAGGCGCTGACAAGACCGGAGGCGTACCCTCTGGGGTACGTTGAGGATCTTGGCGAGACGAGAACGCAGCTGGGGGCCTTTTTCAGCATCTGACTATACGTATTTGTGGTCTCTAAACCACCTCACTGCCTTCTCCAGCGCCACCTCCGGCGGCGTCTGCGGGATGCCGAGTTCTCGAATGGCTTTGCTGCAGTCGTAGTGCATCTTGTATTTGGCCATCTTCACTCCTTCGAGCGGAATGCGAGGCGGCTGGCCGGTGAAGTCGGCGATCCATCGATTGACATAGGCCAGAGGGAGAATCGCGAGTCGTGGAAGTTTGATCGTGGGCGCCTGCACGCCGGTCAGTCGACTCAGGATCTCCAGCACCTCACGCAACATCAAGTTCGCCGTGCCGAGAATGTAGCGTTCGCCGATCCGGCCCTTCTCCATCGCAAGCAGATGCCCGGCGGCCACGTCATCGACATCCACGATGTTCATCCCGGTTTCGATATAGGCCGGCATGCGGCCTTTCATGAAATCCACGATGACTTGCCCCGTCGGGGTCGGTTTCACGTCGCCAGTGCCGACCGGGGCGCTCGGATTCACGATGACGACCGGCAACCCGGCCTTCGCAAGTTTGAGGACCTCTTGCTCAGCCAGGTACTTCGAGCGTTTGTAGTGGCCGGCCATTTGTTCGAGCGAGACGGGCGTTTCTTCCGTGCCGAGTCCCCCTTCAGGCGGAAGGCCGATCGCGCCGATGGTGCTGCAGTAGACGATCCGTTCGACGCCTACGTCGCGGGACGCTTCCAGCAGATTTTTCGTGCCGGTGACGTTGACGTCGTAAAAGATCGAGGGGTCTTTCGCCCAGAGCGCATAGTGCGCTGCGATGTGGTAGAGCTGTCCGCAGCCGGTGAGCGATCGGCGCAATGAGACAGGATCGCGCAGATCGCCTTCGACCCGCTCGACAGCCAGGTTCTGAATATTTTGAAGGTCGGCGCCGGCGCGGGCCAGGACGCGGACGTCGATGCCGCGATCGACCAGCGCGCGCACGACTGCGCCGCCGACAAATCCGGTTGCGCCGGTGACGAGAGCCTTCATCTTGCAGACGTGAAAGGTGAAAGGTGAACAGTGAAACGTGAATAGTGAAAAATCATAACCTGAACGGGAGGGGGTTGCCACTCGCGTTGTACGTCGTAGGTTCAGTTTTTCCGTGACGTGATATATCGGGCCAGCTCACGGAGCGGGTCGGCAGCCGGACCGAACGAGGAGAGTCGCGCGATCGCGCGGGCCACACAATCGTCAGCCAGTTTTCTGGCTCCCTCGGCTCCGTAAAACGTCGGGTAGGTTTTTTTCCCCCGTTCCGCGTCGGTATTGGGGTTCTTGCCCAGCTCCTCGCGCGTTCCCGTCACGTTGAGCACGTCATCCGCAATCTGAAAAGCTAGTCCGACATCCTCGGCATAACTCGTGAGGTCATCCAGTTGGCGATCCTGCGCGCCGCCGGCTAAGGCGCCCATCCGCACCGCTGCGCGGATCAACATGCCGGTTTTATGTTTGTGGATGTTTTGGAGCGTCGCGAGATCGATGTCTTTATTTTCGGCCTGAATATCGAGAACCTGACCGCCCACCATCCCCACATTCCCCGAGCCGTAGGCCAGTTCTTGAATCAGCCGCACTTGGCGCGCCGGGTCGCAGCCTTTCATCAGGTCCGGGCGGGTGCACAGATCGAACGCCATCGTCAGCAATGCGTCACCGGCCAGGATCGCCATCGCGTCGCCGTAGACCTTGTGATTCGTCGGCCTTCCGCGACGGAAATCGTCGTTATCCATCGCGGGCAAGTCATCGTGAATCAAGGAATAGGTGTGGATCAGCTCGAGCGAACAGGCAATCGGCATCAATCCAGGCGCAGCTTGTCCCACCGCTTCTGCCGCAGCGATGGCCAGGATCGGGCGGACTCGCTTCCCTCCCGCCATGAGACTGTACCGTATGCTTTCGTGGAGCGTGGTGGGCGCCGTGGTGGCGCTGGGTATGACGGAATCGAGGAACCGATCCACATCGTCCCGCTTTTGTTCGAGATAGTCCTTGATGTTCATGGGGGTTCGGCCTGTAAGGGATAGGCGCTAATCCGCGCGGAGGGTAACAAACGGTCTTGGGGGGTGTCAAACCGTGAAGCGTGAAAAGTAAAAGGTGAAACGTGAGACGTAAGGCATGGGGGATGTCGGTTCCGACCGGCACATTTACTAGAGCAGCCCATTGCGTCAGTGCCAACCCTAGCTGCTGGCTATCTGCTCACATGCCTCTCGCCCCTTGCCTCTCGCCTCGCGCCTTCGCTATACTTCGATGCATGAGTATTAGAAAAGCCGCTGGGACTTGGGAGCCGATGCTGTTGGGGATTGATCCCCGGATTTGCCCAGTCTGCAAAGAAGGGCTCTACCGCAACAAGACAATGTTCAGCGGTGGTTGGTCGCGTTGCGCCTCCTGCGAGGAGTTTGTCCATTATAGCTGTCTGGCCAGCGGCAAAGTCTCCTTCTTGAAAGCTCGCCCTCGCGTGTGCAAGACCTGCCGTACTGCCGAAGGGGGCACTCCTTCATCTTCGCCGAAGACAACGATTCCGGTGGCTGTCGGGTCGTGACTCCCCACTCACAATCAAGCCCGGTGGAAGCCCGTCTTGGTTGGCATACCTTCTTCTCCGACTTAGTCCGGTTCGTTCTGGCGCCACTGATTCTCCTCTTCAGCGGATTTTTCACGGCGAATTTCATCATCGGCGGCTCCTACACCTGGTCGCAGACAAGTCGGATGTTGGCCTTGACGCTCACGGTGCTGATTCTCTCCCGTGAATTCGTCTATAAGGAGCAATTGTCGCGCAATGCGACGCCGGGCCGTGCGTGGTCGGTACTGCTCTATTCATGTGCGCTTCCTTATGTGGTCGGCGCGCTCGTGATGGTGGCTCTTTGGGCGATCTAAGGAGGGTCGGAGCCCTTGGCGCGTGAATCGCGAGACGTGCGAGACATGCGCGACATGGACAGATTCCTGAGCGTGGGGACGGTCGATGGCTGAGATTATCCGCAGCGGAGCATTCCTTCAACAATGTTGGTCGGTACACCCGCTCTGTCTGACGGTCAAGCGTGTCGAGCCGGAGCGCATTGTGGTGCTGACATGCAGTTCTTGCCGCATGGTGCATCGGGTGACGACCAATGTGGTGACCAGGCAAGTATCGACAGGGAATTCCTCCGTGCCTGAACTGGATCCTGCGCAGCCGGATGGACTCGTGGCGCTCAAGACCTGTATGGGCACCCATGCTCCTGCCTTGTCGCTTCGAGAGATGGATGTGTTCCAAGATGCGGTGTGGGTCCGCTGCGCGGAATGCCGGGCGCAGTACGACCTGACGGTCTCCCAGTTCGAAACGCATCAGAAATAGTTGGTGCCGTTCGAGCCGGCCATCCAGCCGAATTATGATTTCGCCATCACAGTTTACAGAGGAGGAAGCGGCCTTACTGGCCGATCAGCACTTCTTTCTCGCCAAGGCGCAGATTATGGCGAAAGTGCGTCGGTTGCTCGAGGCCACGAATTCGACGTTGAAAGAGGAAGTGGCGTCGGCATCGCTCGCGACCCCGCCGGATTTCGATCCTACGAACCGCCAATTTGTGAAGGGAGAGTCTCTGGAATTCTTTCCCTACCAATATCTGGACTTCCCCAAACACTTCCACGATTCGAACACCTTTACCTTTCGGACGCTTTTTTGGTGGGGGCACCACGTCGTGTGCGCCTTACTCTTGGAGGGGGAGGGGATCAAGCAGCACAAAGTACGGATCGTGAATCGGTTTCATCAGCTCGCCGGGCAGGGGCTGGAACTGTCGTTGGCGCCGACGTTGTGGGAATGGAAGCGCGGCGAGGGGTATACGTTGCCGATCACCCACGATCGCAAAGCGCAGATCGCTGCCGTGTTAGCCGAACGGACCTTCTTGAAGATTGTGCGCTTCCTGCCGTTCACCGATCCGCGGATTCAGTCGGGTCAGATGCCGGAATTCAGTCGTGAGACCTTTCGGATCATCCTACCCATCGTCACCCGCTAGCAGGATTGCTGTGCGAGACGGGGAAGGGTTCGAGGTTTGAACTCCAGATTTTTGAAACTTCGATAACAGGGACTAAGGACGCCAGAATGCTTCCCAATCCTCTTGTCGAATTTGCAGCACCCGAAGCACATCGACCGGAAGACCAGTAGACACCTGAGCTTGGGCTTCATAACCCACTATTTGCTTGTGCAGAATGAAAGCCATGGCTTTTAAATGCTGAAGACTCAGCCGAATCGTGGCAACACGTTCAACTGGTGGCGGGGTGCCTGGAGCGACCGGATTTGCTCCGGAGACTTGAAAATTCAGCGTGCATCCAAGCGGTCCAAGGTTGAGCTGAAATTGGTCAGCATAAACATCAGGGGTTTCCGCCATACGTCCTCCGTGGAATTGAGTTGATTTTGCCGGGCGATATTAGCGTCCATTCTATGATTTGGTCAATGGAGTCATACTGCACCAGGACCGGCCAGCCTCGGTATTTGTCTCTCATCAGCATCTTGGGTACACTGGGCTCGCTTCAACAGTGGGGCGGCCACATTGCAAGGAGGATCGTATCGTGAAACAGACAAAGGGGAGGCTGGGCGTCGGTATCGTGCTTACAGCAAGTCTGCTGATGGGAGCGGGTTGCGGAGGTACCGGGAAAACGGTCTATCTCAATCTTCAGCAGAAACAAGCCGTCGCGCAATTCGCAGAGCCGGAATCGGTCAGGATCGTCATCGAGCCCTTCGAGGATCGGCGACTGGAAAGAAATCGAGTCGGTCTGCGGACCCATGTGTGGGGCGGGGTAACCTACTTCAATGTGACGGGTGAGCGGGTAGGGGACGTGATCGCCCAGGCCCTCGCCGATCGTCTGACAACGCGTGGATGGAAGGATCGACCTTGGGCGGTGCGGGTGGCTTCCAGCGGGGTCGTGACGAATCTGAACGATGCCGATATTGTCATCAGCGGACAGGTACTCGATTTTTCAGCCAATGCCAAGAGCCGACTTTTCTCGACAGCGGTGACCACGAGCAGCAAGCTGGTGCTCGTCGCCAAGAATATCGGCGATCAGAGCTCGACGACCAGAGGTGTCGAGGGCGCGCAACGTGATACCGTGGTCTGGTTCAGCGAAGACGATGTGCAACAGTTACTGGTGGAGACCCTGAAGGACGGTATCGATCGGTACCTTGCTGAAACAATGATCGAACACAAGGCGTTGAGACCGGCACGGTGATAGGCCGGGGGAGGAGATGACCCACCGTGCGTGAACGTCGTTGGGAAACGACGACCCCGCTGACCTTCGGTCAGGTGCTCGCCGTGGGCGAACGGCTGGCTGCGTTGGGGTTGAAGCCGGCGGCGCCTGCGAAGGACGTCATCTGTTATGTCGAAGAATGGACGGTCGAGTCTCCTGAAGATTTTGACCAGCTAGATGCGTGGTCCACGGAAGATGTGACCTTGATCCATGTCCGAGAGGGTTGGCAGGGCGATTTTTTTCTCCTGGCCGGGGCCTACCACACGGTGTATCAGCGCTATCAGGATGTGGGCACCTACTGCTCGATCAGTCATCCCTGGCGCATTCGCGATTCGTTACGGCTACACAACCCACGCAGCATGTTCTGGCTGGGATTTCGCCATGCCCATTCGTTTATCCGTGTACGGCTCCAAACGAAAGAGGTCATCACCCCCGGCGAGACGCGCGGCGATGCTGAGCGGGCGCAGTGGCTGGAGGAGCGGCGCACGGCATTTCTCGAAGCGATCACGCTCTTGGAGCTTCCTATTGAGACATTGGTTGAGAAGCAGCAGTTGGTGCTGCGTCCGGTCGATCCCTCCGTGCCCTTCTTCTGCTCCTGGCCCGATGCCTTTGGACCCTGTCAGTTTGAATACAACACGGCGGACGCCTACGAGTTCCTGGTGCCTGGCAGCAAATTGGCCGAGACCTCTGCACCGGGGCCAGCGAGCGTCCGTGCCTACCTCACGGGCTTCTCAGAAGACGCGCTCGGCGACTTTCAAGCGCTTGAACCCACCGCCCGCTCCGTCTATCGCTGTTCGGTGCATTGTCCGCTCGACGACTTGCCGGAGATTCGATCTGCGATCAATCCTGACGGCCGCCTCTACAGTACCCTCTGTGAGTTTCAAACACGGGAATTGATTCCAGATGGGGAGGATGCCTCCGCCATCATCGGGATCGTCGGTAACGAGGCTGGATTTCACATTGAGGCCCGTCTGAACCGAGCCCCGCTGAACGAAGATCTCATGGCCCCCTGGTTGGAGCGGGTGATTGGGTGTTCTGTGGTGTATGCCCCTCTCCCTCCTTTCGTCTAACAGGCTGCTGAAAAAGCTTCAGTTCTCACCCACCCAACCCAGGCGCGCCGAGACGCGCCTTTCACCAGGCGTTGTTCTCCCCTTGAAAGCATCCTCAACGTAGCCCACTCGGAGAACAAGCTGTCTTGGCAGCTTGGGGTGGGCGGGTGAAAAAGCTGATCGTTTTGAGTTGTCTGTTTTCTGTCCTTCATTTGACAATCCTACGAATATCCTGAAGTTTATCCTTCATGTCTCCCTCTTCCACACTCAGAACCATTTTGGGTAAGCCTTTCATGCCGCCGGTGTTCTTTTTCTCCGGTGTGACCTATGACACTCTGACGCTGACACGTATCGACCGACTGCAGGACAACCTCTTGTTGTTGATCTATTTGCTCCTCTTGGGTGTGCTCATCGTGCTGACTGGGCGGTTGGGGAGCGAGCCCGCGCCGGAGCGGGAACAGTTGGCGACATTCTCTCCCTTTGTTCGCTGGGTGCTGCGGGTACGACCCTACTATCCGATGGCCGTGCAGTTCCTGTTGGGCGGGCTGTTCAGCGCCTATGCAATTTTTTATTCCCGCAGCGCCACACTCACCAGCACGGCAATCTTTTTCGCCCTGTTGGTCGTGCTGCTGGTCGGTAACGAATTTCTTCGTAACCGACTCTCCAGCTTGCGGCTTCTCGTGAGCCTCTACGCGCTGGTGTGCTTCGCCTTTTTCACGTTTTTTCTCCCGGTCATGACCGGGTATATGAATGCGGCGATCTTCCTAGTCGGAGCCGTTCTGAGCGCGGTCGTGACATTGAGAGTGGTGCAATTGGTCTATCGCAATAATCCGGATCATTCGAAGCGCGAGGTGGTCGGGGTCACGGCCCCTGCCTTTTCACTCATTGGTCTGCTCGTCGGGTTTTACTTCCTGAACTGGATTCCGCCTGTGCCGCTCGCATTGAAGTTCGGCGGGATTTACCATGAGGTGAAGAAGACCGGCGACCGGTTCGAGCTCTCATTTGAGAGAGAGTGGTATCAGATCTGGAAACGATCGGATGATGTCTTTCCGGCCAATGAGCCGGTGTACTGCTTCACGGCAGTGTTTGCTCCTGTCGATCTCAACACGACCATTTATCATCATTGGTACTACCGAGCGAACAGCAGCAAGCCCTTCACCCACGCCGACAAGATTTCGGTCAAGATTGCCGGCGGTCGGGAAGGCGGCTACCGCACCTATACGTTCAAGCAACGACTCGATCCGGGTGACTGGCGCGTGGATGTCGAAGCGGAAGACGGACGAATCATTGGCCGAGTGTCCGTTGTCGTGGCGGAGCAAGGAGAGAGGGCGGCGGCGAGATCGTTCCTGTACTAACGGCGTGAAACGTCTCAGCGGTCTCAAATTACTGAAGGATCAAGGAGGAACGGGGGCCCCCGCGAATAAAGGCGATCGCGTCCTGTTCCATATGAGGATCTTCCTTAACAAGGGTGACGAGGTTCCGCTGAACGAGACACAAGCTCAGCACCTTCCGAAAGAGATGATACGGGTCGTAGACGGCAGAACGTTCGTGGATCGCAGGATTGTCCTTGGACGACGTGAGGCGATTGCCGGGGTCGAGCATGCACTGATAGAGATGAAAGCCGGCGGCTATCGGAAAGTGCGAATCGGCCCGCATCTGGGCTATCGAGACAAAGGCATCCCGGACCTTGTTCCTCCCGACTCGGTGCTGATTTGTGAGATCTGGTTGCGCAAGATTGAGAGTCTGTCCTCGATTGAATGATTGCCGGGAGTTTCATGACCCTTCGCACCCTAGCCCCCTGCCCCTCCAGCCCCAACTGTGTGTCCACACAGGCCCAGGATCAGGGCCATGCGATCGCGCCATTTCGCTATCGCAAGTCGCGGGCTGAGGCGAAGGAGGCACTCAAGGAAGTGATCCGTTCCTTGTCCCGCACCACGCTTGTTGAAGAAGATGAGTCGTATCTGCATTACGAATTCACCAGCCTGTTGCTTCGCTTCGTTGACGATGTCGAGTTGTTGTTCGACGACGAAGCCAAGACCATCCATTTCCGTTCTGCCTCCCGCACCGGCTACGGCGATCTTGGCGTCAATCGCAAGCGCATGGAACAGGTGCGTGCCCTCGCAGGGGAAAAGCTGTAGCCTTATTTGGCAATTTCCTTTGGAGCGATGTGCCGGCTTGCTAAGATGTCGAAAACAGGAGGCCGGAGCCGATGGCGTTTAAGCGAAAAGGGTCACGTGTCGAGGTAAGCCGGGGCGGCCGTCTGCAGCGAGGGGCCCTCTCGGCTCCGTGCAAGGTTCTGGATGTCAGTGAGACAGGCGTCCGAATTGAAAGCCGTTTGTTCGTGAAGAGCGGCGATGCGCTCCAACTCGTGATCGAGCTTGATCAAGGGAGAACACTAAGCTGTGGCTTGCAAGTCATCCACGTGCGTTCCCCGAAGTTCGGAGCGAAGATCACCTCGATCAGTCCGGAAGACAGGGAGCGACTGGCCCATATTTTCGACGATCACGTGCAGACAAGTTTTTCCCGCCGCTAACCACTTCCGTCATGTCGCCTGATAAGCTGGGTTCAGCCTCATCTCCCCGTCCCCCATCTGGCAACTCGTTCGTTAATTAGTAGATCGAGCCAATCGGATACCCAAGGGACAACGCTTTGGATTTCCAGGCCACTGGTCGGAAGGGGATTTAGTAGGCTGTTCAAAAAGGCCGATCAGCAAGGCCGCAGTCGAAGAAAGCACCGGAGGTGTAGCTCTTCTCACCCGCCCACCCCAAGCTGCCAAGACAGCTTGTTCTCCGAGTGGGCTACGTTGAGGATGCTTTGGAGGCGAGAACGCTGCCTGGTGAAAGGCGCGTCTCGGCGCGCCAGGGCGGGCGGGTGAGAAAAGCGACTTTTTCAACAGCCTACTAGTGTGCGGGGCTGGGTGGTTTCGGGCCAAGCCTGGTTGTGTGCTGGAAGATGCACTTCGGACAGGTGTAGTGGACGAACTGCTTGCCACCGACGAGACGCTTCTTCATCGGCACCTGGCACCAGGTGCAGAGGCGATCGGGGAGGTCGGCTGAGGGTGGAGTCGGGTTCGGTGTGAGGGGAGTGACATGAGCCATGTGCGGCATTCTCTCCGACCGCTGAGAACCTTGTCAATTGATCGAGTGACCCTGAATGCCTCGGTGTGAAAAAAAGTTTCATCATTCTCCCTGATGTGAAAAGTTTCGTGGTATAGTCCGCAGTAGCGGTCCGGTTCAAAGTTTTTTCACCCTCTTAACAGAAAGGTGTGTAATCGTATGAGTAGCTCGCCTGATTCCGAGTCCGCAATCTTTCCATCCGAGTCCCCAGTAGCTTCCATCGCCCCCCAAGAAATGGTGGGTGAGGGGAAGGCGTGGGGACTGTGTACCGCCGTCGATCTTCAAGATTGCCATCCCGACCTGATCCGAAATGCCGACCATATCCGCCGCTATGTCGTTGAGCTCTGCGAGCTGATCGACATGAAGCGTTTCGGTGAGTGCCAGGTCGTCGATTTCGGCTCCGGCCGCGTCGCGGGTTATTCCATGGTGCAGCTGATCTCGACCTCGTTGATCAGCGGCCATTTTGCGAACGATACGAACAACGCGTACCTCGACATTTTCAGCTGCAAGGGCTATGACCCTGCCGTCGTCGAGGGGTTCTCCAAGGACTTTTTCGGCGCGCGTCGCAGTGCCGCGACGGTCACGCTCCGTTACTAGGAAGAGACCGGGAGCCGCGGGGCAGCGGCTCCCGGTGTCGATTTGACCAGACTGAGGTTGAGGGCAAGGTGCTGACCGAAAACCAAACTCTTGCAATCTCAGCCTTGGCCTGAGCGTAACGTTTCAGAAAGCTTGCGGACTGTTGCAGCATCCTGCTTGATGCCCTCGCCTTCTCAGGAACCATGAACCCCACCACTGTCAAAGAATTTCTTCAGCTTCTCCCGGGTCGCCTCAATTCAGATGCCGCCGAAGATCTTGATGTGGTTTACCAATTCGATCTGAGTGGTGAGCAGGGCGGACAATACATTCTTACGATCCGGGATGGTACCTGCCAGGTTGTAGAAGGAATGCATGCGGACCCGCACGTCGTACTCTCGATGGCGGGAGAGGATTGCATGAAGATTCTGAAGGGTCAGTTGAGTGGACCAGCCGTCGCCATGTCGGGCCGGCTTAAGATCAGCGGGGACATCGGCTTGGCGATGCAACTGAAGGCGCTCTTTCCAACTATCAAGTAACATCTCCGCAGCATGGCCGAGCGAGACTAGTCAGGCAAGGTGGGACCCAATCGGTTCACGTCGCGCTTTTCTCGCAAGTCTCGCCCTTCACGCGCCGCAGTTCTATCGAGCAGCTGGTTCTGCTGGAACCCAGTCGACATCTTCTGGCGTCTTGTCCGCACGGCGAGGGAATCGTTCTTCCAACATCACATAGATCGTGGGGACGAGAAACAGCGTGAGGATCGTCGAGAAGCTGAGTCCTCCGACGACCGTGCGTGCCAGTGGGGCATTGGTTTCGCCGCCTGTGCCCCACCCGATGGCCATGGGGAGCAGACCTAGGACGGTGGCGAGTGAGGTCATCAGTATGGGCCGGAGGCGTGTCCGCGCGGCGGTGATGGCCGCGTCGTGTAACTCCCGCCCTCGCCGACGTAGGACGTTTGTATAGTCCACCAGGAGCACGCCGTTTGAGACCACGATGCCCAGCATCATGATGATGCCCATCATCGACGTGGTGGAGAGAGTGGTATCGGTCAGAAAAAGGATCAGGATCACGCCGGGGAAGCCCATCGGGACCGCAAACATGATGACGAAGGGGTCGATCAGCGATTTGAACTGAGCCGCCATCACCATGTACACGAGCACCAGCGCCAGGACTGTGGCAAACAGCAGGCCCTCAAAGGTTTCTCGCTGTTGTTGAATCTGGCCGGCCAACCGGATACTGAAGCCGGTGGGGAGCTGGATCTTGGCTAAGCCTGCTTCCAAGTCGGCGGCGACGGCGCCGAGGTCACGGTCGACAGGGTTGGCGGTCAAATGGACCACCCGCTGAAAGTACTTGCGGTCGATTTTTACCGGGCCGGCATTGAGTTTGAGTGAACCGACGTTCTTGAGGAGAACTGGTTCTCCGGCTCGCGTGGTCAACACGATGTTCTCGATATCTGTGAGACTCTTCCGGTGCTCTTCCGCGAGCCAGACGCTGATGAAGTATTCGTTCCCGTTTTGAGGGTCGGTGTAGATGATGGGGTCGGTTGGGCCGTTGCCGTTGAGTGAGTAGAGCACGGCGGTGGCGACGTTTGTTTCACTGATACCAAGGAGAGCAGCCTTTTCGCGATCCACCACCACGTT
>DATENE010000174.1:0-27147 GCA_035275205.1 Nitrospiraceae bacterium | reverse complement strand
ACAAAATTTCCGAATCCGGCAATCTTGACCGACTCTCCCTTATGCAACACATCTTTCAACATATTCAACACGAGTTCGACGATATCTGCGGCTTCGTTTTTCGAAATGCCGACTTGCTTATAGATTTCGTTCGCGATATCTGCCTTTCGCATGCTTTCCCCTCCGACACCTGCGCAAACTTCTTGAATGATCGTCTGTGAGCTTACTACCAACGATTAGCAGTTTCGCTATAAGTTACGTGAGGTTATAAGACCTGTCAAGAAGAAAGATGCCGAATCGCATGCCATACTCATTCGTCTTTGGCAAGCAGTTTGTATTCGATGCTGTCCGCCAACGCCTGCCAGCTCGCTTCCATGATGTTTTCAGACACACCGACGGTACCCCATTTGTCCTTATGATCGCCTGATTCGATCAATACCCGAACCTTGGACTCCGTCCCACTGTTGGCCGACAGCACTCGCACCTTGTAGTCGAGCAGTTTGACTTCTCGTAGCTGGGGATAGAACTTTTCCAAGGCTTTCCGCAACGCATGATCGAGCGCATTGACCGGACCTGCTCCGACTGCGGCCGCCTGTTCTACCACGTCACCGACTTTCACCATGACGGTAGCTTCCGACGACGAAGCGCCATGGTTTTGTTTTTTCTCGACGATCACCCGAAATCCCAGGAGTTGAAAGGATGGCCTATGCGTCCCCATCGCTTTTCTCATGAGCAGCTCGAAGGAACCTTCCGCCGCTTCAAATTGGTACCCCTCACTTTCACGCTCTTTTAATGTATCGATCAGTTCCCGCACCTTCGCATCACCCTTGTCCAATTTGATCCCAAAGGCCTCAACCTTCTCCAGCAATCCACTCCGACCTGCCGCATCCGACACCAGCACACGCTGGCGGTTCCCAACCAATCCAGGAATCACATGCTCGTAGGTCGCGGAATTCTTCAACACGGCATGGATATGGACCCCCCCCTTGTGGGCAAACGCTGAATCCCCCACATAGGGCTGATGTGTATTGGGCATGAGGTTCGCGATCTCGGTCACAAATCCTGAGACCCGCTTGAGATGGTTCAACCGGTCTCTCAACACCGGACGTTTCATCTTCAGTTCAAGATTGGGAATGATCGAACAGAGATTGGCGTTGCCGCATCGTTCACCAATTCCATTAATCGTCCCCTGCACCTGGACCACGCCGGTTTCGATCGCCACCAGCGAATTCGCGACCGCCATTTCACAATCGTTGTGAGCATGAATTCCCAAGGGCACCGCGCATTCCCGCCGAACGACCTGGCAGATCTCTTTGACTTCCCAGGGCATCGACCCGCCGTTGGTATCGCAGAGAATGACCCGTTCGGCCCCGGCCGCAACGGCATGACGAATGGTTTCCAGCGCATAGTCAGGATTGGTCTTGTATCCGTCAAAAAAATGCTCCGCATCGTAGAACACCCTCCGACCTTTCGAGCGGAGATAGGCCACAGAATCGCTGATGAGTTCGAGATTTTTTGCGAGGGAAACCCCCAGCGCATCGGTGACGTGCAGCGACCAGGATTTCCCGAACAGTGTGATGATCTTCGTCTCCGCGCCCAGCAACGCCTGGATATTTTGATCCTTCTGTACCACGTTGCTCGCTTTTCTGGTCGATCCAAACGCCACCACCGTCGCCGTCTGAAGCGGGACGGTCTTGATCATCCGAAAAAACTCGATGTCTTTGGGATTCGCTCCCGGCCACCCGCCTTCAATGAACTGCACGCCTAACCCATCCAACTGTTGGGCCACCCGAACCTTGTCTTCGGCTGAAAAGGTGACATCCTCGGCCTGGGCTCCGTCCCGTAAGGTCGTATCATAGATTTCCAGCGCGACCAGCCGCGAGGCAGGCGAAGGTCCGCCGGACGACGCCGAGCCGATTGGCTTGCGGCGTGGGGATCGTGGCGGTGAAGTCTTTCTAGCCATAGGGGAAACGATACCAGGAGCAGAGCGAGCCTGTCGAGACTCACCTAGCCGAAACATTCTACTTCGAGCTTCGGTCTCCTGCTGGCGACTGATCCAACCCAAACGCAGTATGGAGCGCGCGCATCGCGAGCTCGGCATACTTTTCGTCGATAACACAGGAGATTTTGATTTCCGACGTGCTGATCATGAGGATATTCACGCCCTCCTGCGACAACACGTCGAACATCTTGGCGGCAACTCCTGAATGAGATCGCATCCCAACGCCGACCAGCGAAACCTTCGCGATCGCCTCAGTCACGGCAACAGATTTTGCATCGACCCCTTTCGCCACATCTTGAATCAGCGGCAGAGCCTTCTTCATGTCTGCCCTCGGAATCGTAAATGATATATCCGTCAGACCCGACTGACTGATATTTTGGATAATCATATCGACATTGATGTTGGCTTGAGCCACCGGCCCAAAGAGTTTGGATGCTATGCCTGGTTTGTCCGGCACACCGACGATTGTGATTTTGGCCTGATTCCGATCGCCGGTGACTCCCGATACCGCAACCGCTTCCATATCCTCATCTTCACGCGTCACAAGCGTCCCCTTTCCTTCTTTGAAGCTGGAGTTCACTTCCACCGGCACATTGAACTTCGCTGCAAATTCAACGGAGCGGCTCTGTAATACTTTGGCGCCAAGGCTGGCCATTTCCAGCATTTCTTCATACGCGATCTTTTCGATGCGTCGAGCCGCCGGCACGATGTTGGGGTCCGACGTATATACGCCGTCGACATCGGTAAAAATAATGCACCGATCGGCCTTCAGCGCAGCCGCCAGCGCAACGGCCGTGAGGTCGGAACCTCCACGCCCCAATGTCGTGACATCCGACTGCTCGTTAATCCCTTGAAAACCAGCGACCACTGGAATGACCCTCTTGAGCAGCGCCTCGCGGATTCGCTCGGCGCTCACTCGAGTAATACGCGCTTTCGTATGGGCACTGTCGGTCATAATCCCGACCTGGCGCCCCGTAAAGGATTGGGCATCGAGTCCCCGAGCCCGCAAGGCCATCGACAACAAGGCGATGGTCACCCGCTCTCCGGTTGACAGAAGCATATCGAGTTCGCGATCGTCCGGCAGCGACGTGACTGCATGCGCCAACCGAAGCAACCGATCTGTTTCTCCGCTCATTGCGGACAGGACAACGACGACGCGATGGCCATCCTTGTGAGCCTTCTCGACACGGTCGGCCACGCAGTGAATCCGCTCGATCGTGCCCACGGACGTTCCCCCATATTTCTGGACTATCAGCGCCACGGTCGTCAGGATCCTTTTGCAAACAACCGCACGACGAACTTCGTCGCATCACGAGGAGGCACGGCTGAAGCCCGAGCGTCATCCTCAGTAAATCTCTGTCCGGTCCCGGCAGAGGAAACTGCCGCGCTGTCACGATAGGCGAAGAACCCCGGACCTTCCACCGCTTGGCCATGATGTACATTGCCCGAATCACAGACGGCCACGATGCGATGGGAGCCCAATTTGGCTAGCCCTTCGACCAGCGGCCCGACCAGTTCGCGATCGACCGCTTCGATACCCTTCACCTTGGCCGCAACATCCGATCCATAGACGACCTCGTCCGGCAACTCTACATGCAGGTAAGCAAAGTCATGTTTCTTCAGTTCCTCCAGGGTAACCGCCGCTTGAGTACGAAGATTCGCGCCGGCCAATCTCGCGCCGTCCACGGCTTTGAGCCCGGCCATGATACCGAGTCCGCGATGCACATCGCCCTGTGAAACCACCACACCGGACATCTTCAATCGTTCAGAGAGGGTTGGCCAGAGAATGGCCCGGCCTTGGCCCCAGAGCCAGAGACAATTGGCCGGTTTCTGCTTCGCTTCCAGACGCTCCTCGTTGAGGGGGTGATCGCGCAGGATCTGAAACGAGGCGTCCATCAGTTTCCAGAGAATGTCGGATCCGTCTCCCGTCGGCAATACATCGGCGATCGGTCGACCTACCAATAATTGTGGATCTGTACAGACCGCTCGCGACTTCCCATTGACCCACACCATGAGATGACGGTGACCTGCCCCTGGGTAGAACTGAATCATCTCAGATCCAAGCTGCTCATTGATCGCCTCGATCAATTCGCGGGCCTCCTCTGTCGAAATCAGGCCTGCGGTCGCGTCATCCATCACCACGTGCGGTCCGAGCTTCTTGATCTCGTTCAATCCACCTTTACTCCCGGACTGGCCATCCGCCCGTAACGTGACCATCGTACAACGATAGACCACATCATGCTCGCCGATGGCGACTCCCAGACTAGCCGCTTCGAGCGGACCGGGGCCCTGGTAATACTTCTTGGGGTCGTATCCGAGGATGGCGGTTCCCATCAGACCACTTCCCTGTCGCACACCCTCAAGCGCCGCAGCCAGAAGTCCAAGCTCTCCACCTTGTGCAAGGCGATCCAAATGAGGAGTCGAGGCCGCTTGAAGAGGAGTCCGTCCGCCCAATTCCTTCCGGGGATGGTCGACCATCCCATCGGCATGGAGAATCACATGTTTCATCGGAGCCCTGCTCGCATGGTGTCTACACCCTTAAAAGACGAGCGACATCCTCCCGCGTCGCTCTAACGGTTTTCGGTTGGACCGATACGCTGATGGCCGTGTCGGCGTCTTTCAGTCCATGGCCGGTCAAGGTGCAGACCACGGTCTCGCCTTCACGCAGTCCGCCTTGATTGCTCAACTTCATGACACCGGCAACCGATGCGGCGGACGCCGGCTCGCAGAAAACCCCTTCCGTCGCCGCCACCGCCGCATATGCCTGCAGAATCTCTTCGTCCGTCACCGAATCGATCACTCCCGTGGATTCCTTCACAGCAATCAAGGCCGCTTCCCAACTGGCCGGATTGCCGATCCGAATCGCCGTGGCCACCGTCTGCGGATTCTCCACGATGCGACCGAGCACGATGGGCGCAGCACCGGCCGCCTGAAATCCGACCATCCGAGGCAGCCTCGTGGATTGATTGGCCGCACGGTATTCCTGGTACCCCTTCCAGTACGCGGTAATGTTACCGGCATTCCCAACCGGCAGCGCATGAACAGTCGGAGCATCGCCGAGCTCATCGCACACCTCCATCGCGGCGGTTTTCTGCCCCTCGATCCGATAAGGATTGATCGAGTTGACCAACTCGATGCGGTGGATCACCGATAAGTCCTTCACAATGGTCAACGCCTGATCGAAGTTTCCTTCGATCTGGATGACTGTGGCTTGATGCATCATGGCCTGTGACAGCTTCCCCATCGCAATCTTCCCGGCGGGAATCAGCACATAGACCGCCAGTCCTGCCCGCGCACCATAGGCTGCAGCGGAGGCGGAAGTATTCCCCGTGGAAGCGCAGATCACCGCCTTGGCGCCGGATTCGACGGCCTTTGAGATGGCCAGCGTCATGCCGCGATCCTTGAACGATCCCGTCGGATTCATGCCTTCGAATTTGAGATAGAGGTCGATGCCGGGAGCGATCTGCTTGGCTAGCCGCGTCGCCCTGATAAGCGGAGTGTTACCTTCACCGAGCGTCACCACAGGGGTACGTTCAGTCACCGGCAGAAACTTTCGATATTCTTCAATCACACCACGCCAGCGATTCATCGCATTACTCGTCCTTGCCCTCGACACGGATCAAGGTGGTGGGCTCGGAGATGAAGGCCATGCGATTGATCGCTCGCAATGCCGTTTGGACATCGCGCTCCGTGGCGGTATGGGTCTTGATTACGACCGGAACCGTTTGCCCTTCGCGCCGTCCCTGTTGAAGAACGGACGAGATACTGATACCGCACCGGCCCAGCTCCCCTGCAATTTGTGACAACACACCGGGGCGGTCCAACACCATAAAGCGGAGGTAATAGAGCGAGCTGATTTCTTCCATCGTCCGCATCCGAAGCGGGCGACGCTGATCCTGCTGGAACGAGACAGGCGGCACTCGTCCAGCCGCTCCTTTCAACAGATTGCGCGCGATGGCGATGAGATCGCTGACCACCGCACTGCCGGTCGGCATGGACCCTGCGCCCCGGCCATAGAGCACCACGTCGCCTACGGCATCGCCGACAAGTTGAATCGCGTTGTAGACCCCTTCGACCTGGGCGATCGGAGATGAGGAAGGCAGCATCGTGGGATGCACTCGGGCTTCGACTTCATTGCCGACCAGCTTGGCAATGCCCAGCAGCTTGATCGTACAACCGAACTCTTTGGCGTACGCGATATCGAGCGGTGTAATGTGGGTGATCCCCTCGGTATACACATCTTTCACATCGACGGGCGTCCCGTAGGCCAGCGCCGCCAGGATTGCCAACTTGTGCGTCGAATCAATACCGGCCACATCGAATGTCGGATCCGCTTCGGCATAACCGGCCTGCTTCGCTTCGTCGAGTACCCTCCCAAAACTCTGGCCTTCATGGGTCATGCGCGAGAGAATGTAATTGGCCGTCCCGTTGATGATCCCATAAATGGATTGGATGGTGTTGGCCGCCAGCCCTTCCCTCAATGCCTGGATGACGGGAATCCCCCCACCCACGCTCGCTTCGAAACCCAGATCGACGCCCGTACGGGATGCCGCGGCAAAGATTTCTTCTCCGTGTAACGCGAGCAAGGCCTTATTGGCGGTGACGACATGTTTGCCTGCCGCAATGGCTTCCAGAATGATGCGTTTGGCAACATCGCAGCCTCCGATCAACTCCACGACGATATCGATCGCCGGATCAGCGAGAATCTGTTTCGCATCGGTCGTGAGGAGCCCGGGCGGCAAGGTAAGACCTCGGTCGCGGGCCACATCGAGATCCGCGATCCGAACGATTTCGATCGGCACACCGACCCGGCGGCTGATCAAGGCGGCATTCTCCAGGAGAATCTTTGCAACGCCCATCCCAACCGTTCCGAACCCAATGATGCCGACGCCCACGCGCGAAATCATGCTTCCGATCCCTCAAGCTTCAGGGCTTTGCGGATGCCTCGAACGGCTTGTCTCGTGCGATGTTCGTTTTCAACAAGCCCAAACCGCACATACTCATCCCCGCCTTCACCGAATCCAATCCCGGGAGACACAGCCACTTTCGCCTCGCGGAGCAGCAGCTTTGAAAACTCCAACGACCCCAAAGCCCGATAGGGCAATGGAATCCTGGCCCAGACAAACATGGTGGCCATGGGTTTGCCCACATGCCATCCGATGCGATTCAGTCCGCTCACCAACACATCACGACGCTTCTGATAGCGCAGCACCGTCTCCTTGACGCAATCTTGCGGCCCATTCAGGGCGATGACGCTGGCGATCTGCAGAGGTTGGAAAATGCCATAATCCAGGTAACTCTTGATCTTGGCCAGCGCTCCGACAACCTCGCGATTGCCGCAACAAAAACCCACGCGCCACCCGGGCATATTGTAGGCCTTGGAGAGGGTGTAGAACTCGACACCGACATCCTTGGCCCCTGGAACTTGTAAAAAGCTCGGCGCCTTATATCCGTCGAACACCAAGTCGGCATAGGCCAGGTCGTGAATGACAATCACATTATGTTCTTTGGCAAAGGCGACGATCTTTTTAAAAAATCCGAGATCCGCCACAGCGGTGGTAGGATTATGCGGGAAATTGATGACCAAAATCTTCGGTCTCGGAAAGGTCTGGCGATAAACCCGTTGCAAGTCGTCGAAGAAGTCACTGTCCGGACGCAATTCGATCCCGCGAACCTCTCCCCCCGCAATGATGAAACTATACATGTGAATGGGATAGGTCGGCGTCGGCGTCAGCACGACGTCGCCGGGCCCGATCAAGGCCAGCGCCAGATGTGCCAGCCCTTCTTTGGAACCGATTGTCACGATCGTCTCGGTTTCAGGGTCCAGATCGACATCGTAATTCCGCTTGTACCAGCTCGCGATCGCATGCCGCAGTTTCGTAATCCCGCGTGAGGCCGAATAACGATGATTTTTTCCCTTCCGCGCCGCCTCAATCATCTTCTCAACGATGTGGCTCGGCGTCGGTTGATCAGGATTTCCCATTCCGAAATCGATAATATCTTCGCCCTTCTGACGAGCCTCAAGTTTGAGGCTCTGCACCTGAGCAAATACATAAGGCGGTAGCCGCTTGAGACGATAAAATCCGTCGCCTAATCCCATGAGGTTCCCTGTCTGTCACCTTCACACGCACGGAAGCGTCGAGTGATCGTGCTCCGCCGCATTAGGGGGCCTATTCTAATGGCGCGGAGCGTATCGAGTCAAATTATGTCGTGATTCTGTGGGGTTCGGTATGTCGGCACTTCCGCACGACTAAAGCAACATGCCACCAACTCTCCCTCCCAGTCCTTGCCCCTCCCGGTCAATTTCTGTTACAACTGCAACGCCATTCGCACTCATCACGCAACTCAGTTTCTCCTTGCTCCTTGCTCCATATAGCTAGAACGGAGGGTTCGTGCCACGACTTGGGGTAAACATCGACCATGTGGCTACTTTGCGGCAGGCCCGTGGTGGAACCGATCCGGACCCTCTTGCCGCCGCAGTACTGGTAGAATTGGCCGGGGCTGACGGTATTGTCGTCCACCTCAGAGAAGATCGACGCCATATTCAAGACCGCGATCTTCAGCTCTTGCGGGAACTCATCCGCACCAAACTCGATCTGGAAATGGCCGCCGATGAAACGATGGCCAAAATTGCCCTCACCATAAAGCCGGATATGGTGACGCTCGTCCCGGAAAAGCGTCAGGAGCTCACAACTGAAGGCGGCCTGGACGTGGCCGGTCATAAAGATCGTATCCAGCAAATCGTCGCGATGCTCCACGAGGCAAGTATTCCCGTCAGCCTCTTCATCGAACCGGATTTAGCCCAGGTCAAAGCCGCGCACAGAGTCTCAGCCGATTTCGTTGAGCTCCATACCGGCCGGTATGCGAATGCCCGGCGCTCGAAAGAAGCCGACGCGGAAGTAGAGGCCATCACACAGGCCGCGAAACTCTCTTACAAACTCGGAATGGGCGTCAACGCCGGGCACGGTTTAGACTATCGGAACCTGACTCGCTTGACTCACATTCCGGAAATCGTCGAATACAACATCGGCCACAGCATCATTGCCAGAGCGGTTCTGGTAGGCCTCGACCAAGCCGTGAGGGAAATGAAAGCGTTGCTGAGTTGAACCATCGCGCCGGCGGGTACCGTGCGTTCTTCCATGGACAACGCGATTCGGTCTTGTCATGACATTGCGCCGTAGACAACATATCTCTTTCCCCGCCACGTTTACCCGACTCCTCATGCGGTATCGATCTCACACGCAAGGCCACCGATGAAGATCGTGACCGGAACCGAAATGCAGACACTCGATCGCCGCACCATCACCGAAGCGCATGTCCCCAGTTCCGTCTTGATGGAGCGGGCCGGTGAGGGAATTGTCAGGCATCTGGAAGAGCACTATGGACCGGCACGAGGCAAGACCATTACCATCGTCTGCGGAAAAGGGAATAACGGAGGAGACGGATTGGTTGTGGCCCGACTGCTGCACCGCCGACGTGCACGGATTCATGTGGTGCTCCTCACACCGATTACTGACCTGAGCCGCGATACCGCAGCCATGTATCGCAAGCTCGTCAGGGTTGCCGGACGGGCAGGGATCATTCGATTCCGGTCTGCCGACCAGGCGCGGGCGCTCCTCGCCTCCAGCGACATCCTCGTCGACGCCCTCCTTGGTACCGGGTTATCTTCCATAGTGACCGGAACCTATCGTGAGGCCATTGAACTCATCAACAGTGCCGGGAAACCTGTCATCGCAATCGACATCCCATCCGGTCTCCATGCCGATACCGGCGCCATCCTAGGACGAGCGATCCGCGCCACGCTGACCATCACATGTGGCCTCCCGAAACTCGGCCTCTATGTCGATGCAGGAATTGACCAGGCCGGCGCAATCCGCGTTGTCGATATCGGCATTCCTCCCGCCTATGTGGATGCCATCGAGAGCCGAACCTTCCTCCTGACAAGTGCCAGTGCGTTTCGGTCTCTACCGGAACGAGCAGCCTCCTCGCATAAGGGTACGTTTGGTCATGCGGGGATTATCGCAGGCTCGGTGGGGAAAACCGGCGCGGCGGTGTTGGCAGCCCGGGCGGCACTGCGTGTTGGAGCCGGTCTGGTGACCGTGGCCACCCCCAGTAGTGTCAACGATGTACTGGAAGCCAAATTACTGGAAGCGATGACGATGCCACTCCCTGAAACGAAGGCGCGGACGCTGGCCCGCTCAGGACTCGATCGCGTTTTAGCCTTTATGCAGGCACGCACGGCGATCGCCATCGGTCCTGGACTTTCGACACATCACGAAACCGTCGAGCTCGTGCAGTCGCTCATGAAGCATCTGGATCGGCCTTCTGTCCTCGATGCCGATGCGCTCAATGCCTTGGCAGGCCGGGCTTCGTTGCTGACCGAATGTAAAACTCCACCCATTCTCACACCTCACCCCGGCGAGATGGCTCGGCTCGAAGTCGATGCCACCACGCAGACGGTCAACGCAGACCGAATCGGTACGGCCAGACGGTTTGCCCGAGAACGCGGCGTGTTCGTCGTCTTAAAAGGCGCGCGAACCGTCATCGCTCGTCCCGATGGGCTTGTCGCCATTTGCCCAACCGGCAATCCCGGCATGGCCACGGCAGGAACCGGCGACGTATTGACCGGCATGATTGTCGGCTTACTGGCGCAAAGGGTCCCCGCATGGGAGGCTGCCTGCGCCGCAACCTATTTTCATGGAGCGGCCGGCGATATAGCCTCCCATTACCTCGGGCAGCCTGGGATGCTCGCCAGCGACCTTATCGCTCAGATTCCTTATGCGCTCCAGCGGACGAAAACAACCTAACGCCACCCGGCCAGCCAAGGCGAAGCGGCTTGCCGCTCACCGAAGGGCTACGTCGAACCTGCCGTGGAAACTGGTATCCACTTCGCGCCAACGCACTGATCGGCTAGGTCAAGTCATCGGCCGCGTACTTCGCGGGGGAGAAACGATCGCGCTCTACGGACCGCTCGGAGCGGGTAAGACCGCGCTCGTTCGCGGAATCGCGCAGGGTCTAGGCGCATCACCGATGGCAGTGACTAGCCCGACATTCGTCGTGATTCACGAATATGATCAAGGACGTCTGCCGCTTGCCCATGTGGATCTGTACCGTATTCGCTCGCTCCACGAGCTTGAGTCGACAGGACTGATCGAGTATTTCTCCGGCCAAATCGTGACGGCAATAGAATGGGCCGACAAGGGTCTTGTCGCGCTGCCGCAGGACCGGATCGACATTACGCTGAACCATCGTGCCGCACGGAGCCGAACGATTCAGGTGCGCGCGACGGGACTGAAGTCTGGCGAGGTTCTCGCCCGCTTGCGCAAACAGTACAGCAAGACCGGCGGGATTCATCGAGCACCACCACGCCGAGCCTTGAACAGAAAGGTAACAACGAGGTCATGATCAGGCTGATTCTGGTCGGAGTGCTGCTGCTCCTCTCTCTGGCTTTTTTCCTACAGAACCAGGAACAGGTAGTCACGCTCCGGTACTTCTTTGGGCTCTTAGAAGCCTCAATGCCGATCTATAAACCCATCCTGGCGGGGTTCGCGGTAGGACTGCTGGTCTCCGGTATTCTTCTCTTCCCTCCGTGGGTGCGAAGTCGTATCGAGCTCCGACGAAAAACCAAAGCGCTGCAAGAAGCCGAAGTGGACTTAGAGCGGCTACGCCTCTCACTCGATACCGTCACCGGACGTGTGTCCCCCTCTCCCACCGGCGAAGCCCATCGAGGCCGACGCGATGAGTGACGCAGACGCCTCACCGTTGATGCGCCAATACCGCGAGATCAAACGCGGCTATCCCGACGCCATTCTGTTGTTCCGCGTCGGCGACTTCTACGAAATGTTTTACGCAGACGCGCAGATCGCCTCCAAGCTACTTTCCATTGCTCTCACCTCTCGCGACAAATCCAGCGCCAACCCAGTTCCGCTCTGTGGAGTGCCCTACCATGCGGCGCAAGGCTATATTGCAAAGCTTCTCAAGGCTGGGCGAACCGTCGCACTCTGCGAACAGGTGGAGGATCCGAAACTCGCAAAGGGTCTCGTGCGCCGCGAGGTCGTTCGTTTGTACACGCCGGGTACGCTGATCGATACTGAATTCCTTTCACCGGGAGAGTCGCATTTCCTGGCGGCTGTCGCCTTCTCCGACGCCACAATCCCATCGGCCAAGGGGCAATCCGTCATTGGTCTGGCCTGTCTGGACGTCTCCACCGGAGAGTTTTGGATGACAGAGTTCCAAGGGGCACAGGCCGATGTCCAACTCATGGACGAATTGGCTCGACTGGAACCACGAGAAGTGCTCTACCCCGATTCTCATACGAATGCCGGATCGTGCGTGACTCGTCTGCGTGGGCCACGCCTCTGCGCACAACCCGCAGCCGCCTTCAACCCTAAAGAGGCTGCACAATTACTCCAGGCACAGTTTGCCGTGCACTCGCTCGACGGATTCGGCTGTCGTGGCCTCACCGCTGGAATCGGAGCCGCCGGAGCGGTCCTGAGATATGTTCGTGAGACCCAGCCAACCGCCTCCCTTGCACACCTTCGCCGCATACAGACGCGCTGGAGCGGAGATGCCATGCATCTGGATAGCGCCACGATTCGCAATCTTGAACTCGTGCGGCCATTGGGAGCGGGCGAGCCACGATCGGGGCAGGATCAGTCCACGGTCCTGTCGGTGCTGGACCGCACCGCAACGGCCATGGGCAGTCGCTTGTTACGCGATTGGCTCGTCAGACCGCTCCTCGATCGTGGCGCCATTCACGCTCGACTCGAAGCGGTCAGCGAGTTGAAAGATCTAGTTCAACAACGCGTGTCGCTCCGGACCACACTCCGTGATGTGCAAGATATTGCCCGGTTGGGCAGCCGGGTGATCCTCGGTGTCGCAGGGCCACGTGAACTACTCGCCTTGAAACAATCGGTGAGCGCCCTGCCGGAGTTACGGTCTCACCTTCAGCCATTCCGCGCCTCGATGATGACCGGCGTCCGCGAGTCGTGGGACGACTGCCTCGACGTGCATGACGCCATCGATCAGGCCGTCAAGCCCGATGCCCCGATGTCACTCCGCGACGGCGGCATGATTCGGGAAGGATATCATGCCGGGGTCGATGAACTGCGGAAGGCGAGTACGGAAGGCAAGGGCTGGATCGCCTCGTTGGAAGCCAAAGAACGTGAACGAACGGGGATCGATTCTTTGAAGGTTCGCTACAACCAGGTGTTCGGCTACTACATCGAGATTACCAAAACGCACCTGTCCCGCATTCCACCCGATTACATTCGCAAGCAGACGCTGGTCAATGCCGAACGATTTATGACACCGGAGCTGAAAGAGCTGGAAGAACGTGTTACAGGCGCTGAAATAAAACTGCTGGCGCTCGAACAGGAGCTGTTCGAGCAGTTGCGCATGCGCTTGGCAAACGAGGTGCCTCGCCTTCACGCAATGGCCAAGGCTGTCGCGCTGCTCGACGTCCTCGCCGGTCTGGCTGAGACCGCCGCATTACATCGCTACGTCAAACCCCTTGTCGATGAAAGCAGCACGATACTCATTCGGGACGGTCGACACCCAGTCATAGAACAACTCAGCAGCGATCTAACCTTCGTACCAAACGACACTTCACTCGACTGTGAGGGCAACCGGCTTGTGATCCTCACCGGACCCAATATGGCAGGGAAAAGCACCTACCTCCGCCAAGTCGCGTTGATCGTCCTCTTGGCGCAAATCGGGAGCTTCGTGCCGGCGACCGAAGCCCGCATTGGATTGGTCGATCGGATTTTCACGCGCGTGGGAGCTTCGGACAATTTGACCGCTGGACAGAGCACCTTCATGGTGGAGATGATCGAGTCGGCTCACATCTTAAATAGCGCGACTTCCCGCAGCCTGATTCTCCTGGATGAGATCGGCCGAGGGACCAGCACATACGATGGCCTGAGCATCGCCTGGGCCATTGCGGAACATATCCAAGACCGCCGGCACTTAGGGGCCAGGACATTGTTCGCCACGCACTATCACGAGATGACGCAGCTGGAAGGGTTACGCGAGGGGATCAGAAACTATTGTGTGGCAGTCCAGGAGCGGGATGGAGACGTGGTCTTCTTGCGTAAAATTGTGCCTGGTGGCGCAGACCGCAGTTACGGCATTCACGTCGCGAAACTGGCCGGACTCCCTCAAGTTGTAATCACAAGGGCGCAACAAGTTCTGGCCCAGCTGGAACAGCCGGATACCATCATCGACGACAGATCATCGACTTCGGAGGAAGAATCGCCACGTGCCTCACTTCCCCAGCCACATCCGATCATCGAAGAAGTAAAACAGATCGATCTTTTTTCCATGACGCCGCTCGATGCGCTTAATCGTCTCGCTGACCTGCAGCGCCGGATCGGTCCAACCGACCAAAGCGATCGCGGAAAATGAAAATGGCGGCATCCCCTTTCGGAAATGCCGCCATTACAAACAGAAACAGTTTCAGTTCAGTGCGCAGCGCTCTTAGCGCCAGTGTTGTATGGCGCGGTCCAGGGAATCAGCCCCGCAACGGGCTTCCCACCCGGGATCAACACATCATACTGCATGGCTACAGCATCCCCATTAGGAGACTTCGGTGAGGTATTAAGGCCTTGCTTCGCTGCCGCGCAACCAGCCTCAATTTCGCTCTTCCCTGCGCACTCCTTCAAACGCAGACCGGAGATGCTCAGCGGTTTTCCCATGGAACCGGCCACTTCAGGAAGCTTCTTGACCGAGGAAATGACACGATGATTCTGCTCCGGCTCTGTCACGGTAAACTCGATCAAGTCGGTCGTGCTGGACGGGGGCACTTCCTTCGCGGCAGCCGGTCCCGCATGAGGACGTGCCATCTTCTTCAGCTCTTCCCATGCTCCCTTGTCAGCATAAAATTTTAGGGTCTTACCCGGATGAATCTTCTGCCACCATAGACCGCTCTCGGCATTCCCGCCGAACACTGCCACGTTAATCCAGACCGCCTCATCGTAGGGATCGAGCACGATCACGCGACCCTGCAATGTCGTCGGCTTGCTCATATCGCCCCACTCAAAACGTTCCTGGAATGATTCGATCGCCAATGCGGTGGAGGCGGCAGAGAGCACCAGCGCCACAGCGGCCGTAACGGCCCAGCCTTTCGTATGAAACTTCATATTCGCGTCCTCCTTAACAGGACATGAAAGAGTTAAAACTGGTTAAGGTTTATTCCTTAATAACCTTAAAGCCCGTGATCGTCCGGCCATCCAAACTCACTTCCATCGCGATGAGTTCCTGGGAGGCCTTAATGATCTGGTCCATAAGAGCCTTGTCCTTTACCGCCAACCGGACGGTCGTGGCGGCATGGTACCACCCGGAATAGGGGTTGTTCTTATCCGTTCCGCCCACGAAGCCCCAACCGCAGCAGCTGAACAATGGATCGGGCGGTTTCACATCGAGATCGGAAGACGAACGGCCATTCGGGGTCCCTGAGCCCGGCTCACCGGTATTCCAATATTGAATGCCGAACAACAACTCTCCATCTGGATTATCGGCCCACTGTGACCATACCCGGCCCTTGAGCGTCTTGGTGACTTCACCCTTCATGGGCTTTCCCCCTGCAATGTTATCAGTTGGACCGGTAGGTCCAGTTGCAGGAGCAGCGGTTTCGGCAACGGCAAACTCGGCCGTCAGGAAGCCGAGCATAGAAAACACTGCCACGGCGGCGATAAGTATGACCTTTGGCATACCTAGTCCCTCCTTCATAAAAATAACAACCAAAAGACCCGATGAATACTTACTTCTAATAACGACGAATACTGGAAAACAATTTCAGGGATTATGCAGTCACGAGTGCTGATACTTCAGCTACATCTCTTTGTTTTTCTTCGTGGTCCGTCTCTTCGATCGAAAATCATTGTCAGATTTTTTTCATGGTACTGAAACCATGAAACTGTGTCAAGAATTTGTTTGCCCTGTGGACAGCTTGGACTAGGATGAAAAATATATTGAATAATCAATCTATTGCGTACAATCTCCTCTGTAATTTTTGTCAGGTTTTCAACGCATGAATGAGCTTGTATTTCGAGATCCCTCAGCCATAGGCCTGCATCGTGCGCGGAACGAGAGGCCCGAGCCCGGTGATCGCGAGGGAGTCCAGCAAAAAAAATTGGCGGCCCACGTTGGAAACCTGTTCCACATTCACGTGATCGATATGAGCCAGCATGTCATCCAGCGACACATGTCTTCCATATGTGAGCTCGTCTTTCGCCAATTTGCTCATGCGGCTGTGCGAACTCTCCAGGCTGAGCATCAAGCCGCCCTTCATCTGGGTCTTCGCCCGCTCAAGCTCTTTTTGTTCGACTCCTCTGCTGCCGATCTGTCGAATCTCTCGGCAGACAAGATCCACGACGCGATCCACCTCTTTCGGCCTCGTCGCCGCATAGACCGTGATCATGCCGCTATCTGAATACCCGGACAAGAAGGAGTAGATCGAATAGACCAGACCCCGCTTCTCTCGAACCTCCTGGAATAATCGTGAACTCACACTGCCACCCAACACGCTGTTGAGCGCATACAACGCATACCGATCCTGATGTCCTGCGGCCACGCCTTTGAGCCCGAGACAGAGATGCACCTGCTCCAACCGTTTCTTCTTCAACAAGACGCCGCCATGCATGACAGGAGGACGACGCCCGTTGGTATTGGCTGCCCTTGCAGTACGCCCCTTGCTGAAATACCGCGCGACCAGCCGATCAAGCTGGGCCTGCTCGAAGTTCCCGGCAATCGAAATCACAGTCTGCTCGGGATCGTAGTAGGTCTCGATGTAGTTCAGCAGGTCCTGGCGTCGCAGCCCTCTGATCGTCTTCTCTCCGCCTAGAATGGAGCGTCCGAGTGGATGACGTTTCAACACTTGGCCCATATGGAGCTCTTGCACAAGATCTTCCGGATCGTCCTGGACCATGCGGATTTCTTCCAGGACGACCTGCTTTTCCTTTTCGATTTCTTTGGGTGCGAAAGAAGAATGGTGGAACAGGTCTGAGAGGAGTTCGAGCGCTCGCTCCAGTTGCTGATCCAACACCTTCACGTAATAGGTCGTGGTCTCACGTGAGGTGAAGGCATTCATCTCTCCGCCAAGCGCGTCGATTTCACGCGAAATTTCGGCGGAGGAGCGCTTGCGCGTTCCCTTAAAGAGCATGTGTTCGATGAAGTGGGAATATCCTGCCTGGGAAGGCTGCTCGTCCCGGGACCCGATGTTGACCCACACGCCGACGGTGACCGACTTCAGCGTCGGCAACCGTTCGGTGACCACCCGCATTCCGTTGTCCAGGACGAGCTTGCGATACAAGACAGCTACCTGGCGGACGGATCCGGAGAACCAGCCCCGGCCGGAGCCGGCATGGCTTCCTTGCGGCTGAGGCGAATTTTTCCTTGCCGATCTACCTCTAAAACTTTCACCAGGATTTGATCGCCTTCCTTCACCTCGTCGGATACCGCTTGGACCCGGTGGTGCGCTAACTGCGAGATATGCACCAATCCGTCGGTTCCCGGCAGAACCTCGACAAACGCCCCGAAGTCCATGATCTTCCGGACCGTGCCCATGTAGATCTTCCCGATCTCGACTTCTTCGGTAATCCGACTGATCATTTCTTTGGCCTTCTCTGCCGAGGCTCCGTCGACCGACGCGATCGTCACAGTTCCGCTGTCGTCGACATTGATCTTGACCCCGCAATCCGCAATGATGCCGCGGATCGTTTTGCCGCCCGGACCGATGATCTCGCGGATCTTGTCCTGCTTCACCTTCATCGTGAAAATTCGTGGCGCGTAGGCCGACAGAGTGGTTCTTGGCGCTGGCAGTGCCTTCTCCATGCAACTCAAAATGTGCAAACGGCCGGCTTTGGCCTGTTCCAAGGCCTTCTGCATCAAGGCCGACGTAATCCCGCCGATCTTGATATCCATCTGCAATGCCGTCACACCCTGCTTGGTGCCGCAGACCTTAAAGTCCATGTCGCCTAAATGATCTTCCAGCCCGAGAATATCGGAGAGGATCATGACCCGATCACCTTCCTTGATCAATCCCATCGCGATCCCGGCCACGGCTTCTCTGATCGGCACACCGGCGTCCATCATCGCAAGGCTCCCGCCACAGACGGTCGCCATGGAAGAGGATCCGTTGGATTCGAGGATGTCGGACACGATACGGAGCGTGTAGGGAAAAGCGTCCTTGCTGGGAACCACCGGGGCCAACGCCCGTTCTGCCAATGCGCCATGGCCGACTTCCCTGCGGCCCGGTGAGCGAAGTGGCCGTGCTTCGCCGACGCTGAACGGCGGAAAGTTGTAATGGAGCATGAACTTCCTCATGTACTCCCCTTCCAACGCATCAATCCGCTGTTCGTCGTCCGTGGTCCCCAACGTGACCACGGCCAAACTTTGAGTCTCGCCCCTGGTGAAGATCGCGGAGCCGTGCGTCCGTGGCAGCGCGCTCACTTCACACGTGATCGGGCGAATATCAGCCGGACCACGTCCATCCGCCCGCGACCCTTTCTCCAGGATCATGTTCCGAACTTCCGTATACTCCAGTTCATGGAACACCAACTTGACATGCCGCTCCCGATTCGGATCCTCCGCGCTCTTGAGTTGTTGTACAGCGCCGTCCTTGACCTCGTCCAACCGCTCCTGCCTGGCCGCTTTGTTCGGAATCATGATGGCCTCGCGAATCCCTTGCGCCACCAGAGCCTTCACTTGAGCGGCGAGCGTTGAATCAATCTGCTCCTTCACCACCTTCCGCTTAGGCTTACCGGCAACAGCTTGGAGTTCACGAATCTTGGCCACAATCTTCTTGATCTCGGCATGGGCGAGTTCGATCGCCTCGAGCATGACGGCTTCGGACAGTTCGCTCGCACCTGCTTCGACCATCATGACCGCGTCGGCCGTCCCCGCCACAACGAGCTGCAATTCGCTCTTCGCCACCGACTCAAGGTCCGGGTTGACGACGAGCTTGCCATCCAGCCGACCGATCCTCACACCTGCAATAGGATTGTCGAACGGAATGTTCGAAACGGTGAGGGCGGCAGAAGAGGCGATAATGGCGAGAATATCGGACGAACCGGTCTGATCGGCGGAAAGCACTGAGGCGATAACCTGAGTCTCGAAATAATAGCCCTCTGGGAAGAGCGGACGGAGCGGGCGATCGATCAGCCGGCTGGTCAACACAGCCTTTTCTGACGGCCGCGCTTCCCGCTTGAAGTACCCGCCTGGAATCTTCCCGGCTGCGAAGGACTTTTCCTGATAATCGACCGTGAGGGGAAGAAAATCGACACCCGCCTTGGCAACCTGTGACGCAACCGCAGTCGCCAATACGACGGTGTCGCCGTACGAGGCCCAAATCGAGCCGTCTGCTTGTCGTGCCACACGACCGGTCTCGAGTCGCAGGGTGCGCCCGGCAACCTCTATTTCAACTGTGTGTACCATCTGGGTCTCCTCTGGTTAGGCCCCACAGATGCCCACAGAGAGAGACTCGAGCGATAGGGGACACTCCAGCCTCTGTCAGTGTTCACCTGTGCGACTGACTACTGCCCGTGGTTGCGCACCTGCGCAACCACGAGACCGGGTGCTACTTTCTAATACCCAATCGCTCGATCACCGCGCGATAGCGCTGGTCACTCACGCCACGAAGATAATCGAGTAACCGGCGACGACGTCCGACCAAAAGAAGCAGGCCGCGCCGCGAATGATGATCTTTCTTGTGGAGCTTGAAATGTTCCGTCAAATACGTGATTCGGTTGGTCAACACCGCGATCTGGACTTCCGGCGAGCCGGAATCCGTCTCATGCTGCCGGTACTGCTTGATCAACTCGGTCTTTGCTTCTCTGAGTAATGCCATGGGCTCTTTCCTTCCTGTTCCTTCCCTTCATCCCCAACGAGGTTTCATACATCCTGATCGATCAGCACTTTCTCAACCTTGAGTACATCTCCCGAATTGTCCGAGCACGTTCCGATCGCCAACAGACATCCGTCGACATTGTGGATACGCACGGGACTGCGTGACCCTTGCTCGGCATCGGCCGCTCCCTCCCAACGAAGGATCTTGGCCGTAGGCACCGGAGCCCCGTGTCGCACACGGTCAGCGGTCTGTTCATTCACTACCGCAATCCTCAGATGGGTCAACGCGCGATCCACCGACAACAGATCGTCTCCCAATCGACCGAGGGCATGACGGGTGACCACCTCATCGACCGTCAGGGCTTGATCGATCGTCAAGGGACCCACCCGCCTTCGCTCCAGCGCCAACATATGGCCGCCGACACCCAACGCTTCTCCAATGTCGGCACAAAGCGTCCGGACATAGGTCCCCTTGGAACACACAATGCGTAACGTGATATCCCGACCCTGAATCGCCTCCACCTCGAGAGTATGGATGACGATCGTTCGCGCATCCCGCACAATTGTTTTGCCAGCCCGAGCGGACTTATACAGAGGAACACCCTCGACCTTCACAGCCGAATACATCGGAGGAACTTGTTGAATCGGCCCGTGAAATCGGCCGACCACCTCATGAATAGCCTCCGGCGTCACAGCGTCCGTCGAATGACGCGCCAGGACTGTTCCCGTTGCATCCTGTGTATCAGTACTTTCGCCGAGGCGAAGCACGGCACGATATTCTTTATCCCATTCAACAAGATATTCAGCAATGCGGGTTCCCCGTCCGACCAACACGGGCAAGAGTCCCGTTGCAGCAGGATCAAGGGTCCCCGCATGACCAACCTTGAGTCCGCCAAGAAGATGCCGCACCTTCGCCACAACGTCGTGGGAGGTCCAGCCCGCTTCCTTCTTGATGATCAGCACACCGTCGACGACGGCACAGCTCTGTACGAGACCCATCTTCACATCTCCGAATACTACGAACTCATCTTCTCTTCGGACAAGCCGCCCTCGGCCTCCGTCTTTGCATGGAGTTCGTCCAGCAACTTCAAGACCCGATCACCTCTCGGCCCGCTGACATCCTTGGCAAAGACAATCTCCGGCAGATACCGAAGCGAGAGCCGACGGCCCAGTTCACCGCGCACAAACCCGCTGGCTTGCTCTAGCCCGGCAAAGACATTCCTCTCTTCTTCCTCCGTGCCCATAGTTGTCACAAACACACGCGCAATCCGCAGATCGGCGGTCAATTTCACGTCGGTTACGGTCACGGACTGCACGCGGGGGTCTTTGATCTTCCGCATGAGGATATCCGCCACTTCCATGCGGATTTGATCGGCGACTCGATCGGCCCGATGATATCCGGTCTTGGCCACCGCACACTCCACCAAGGTATCCGCCGTCACAACAATTCCACTCGAGACTGGACAATTTCCACCGTGGGGACGCTCCGAATCAGATTCAGCGCCTGGTCACACACTTGGTTGACATATCGTCCTTCGTTGGCTACGCAGGCAAGCCCCAAGACGGCCTTCTGCCACAGATCCTGTCCATCAACCTCGGCTACGGAGAGATTGAACTTCTCACGTAGTCGATCTTTGAGACTCAACAGCACGTGTCGCTTATCCTTCAACGACTGACTCTCAGGGATGAACAGTTCGACCGTACAGAGTCCGACGATGATACCCACAGGGCAGACTCACGCCTCAGAGCTTTGCGGCAATCTTGTCAATCGCATAGGCTTCGATGATGTCCCCGGCCTTGATATCATTGAAATTCTCGACGCTGATTCCGCATTCATAGCCCTGCTGTACTTCACGCACATCGTCCTTGAAGCGACGCAACGACCCAAGCTTCCCTTCATACGCCACCACATTGTCACGGATCACTCGTACTCCAACCGCCGCACGGGTGATCGTGCCGTCCACCACATACGATCCTGCGATGACGCCGGCCTTGGACACCGTAAAGACCTGTCGCACCTCGGCACGTCCTAATGTCCGCTCCTTGAGTGTCGGTTCGAGCAACCCTTCCATCGCCGCCTTAATCTCGGCCATTGCATCGTAAATAATGGTATACAGACGGATGTCGACGCCTTGCTGTTCTGCCAGGGCGGCAGCCTTCGGCTCCGGCCTCACATTGAACCCGACAACAATGGCGTTCGACGCGGCAGCCAGCAACACATCGGATTCCGTGATCCCGCCGACACCGCTGTGAATGACACGCAGCTTGACCGCGGCGGTTGCAAGCTTTTCGACGCCTGCCGTCAGTGCTTCAGCCGACCCCTGAACGTCGGATTTGATGACCAGAGCCAGCTCCTTGACCGACCCTTCCTTAATCTTGGCAAACAAATCGTCGAGCGTGACCTTTGCTGATCCGGATAAATCTGCCGTTCGCTGCTTGCGGGCGCGATCTTCCGCTATCTCTCGCGCGACCCGTTCGTCATTGACGACCTGAAATACATCACCGGCGGATGGCACACCTGGAAGCCCAGCTACCTCTACGGGAATAGAAGGACCGGCCTCTTGCACCTTGGCTCCCGTATGCGTAATTAGTGCGCGAACTTTCCCGCTCACAATCCCGACCACAAACACGTCGCCGACGCGAAGCGTCCCGCTCTGAACCAGCACCGTCGCCACCGGACCACGTCCTCGCTCAAGCTTGGCTTCCACCACAACGCCCTTCGCCAACCGATGCGGATCGGCCTTGAGTTCCAGCACTTCGGATTGCAGAAGAATCATTTCCAACAAGGTGTCCAGGCCGATCTTCTCTTTGGCCGAAACCTCCACCATGATCGTATCACCGCCCCAGGACTCGGAAATGAGTCCGTGTTCAGACAACGCGTTCTTTACACGATCGGAGTTGGCGCCGGGCTTGTCGATCTTATTGATGGCCACAATAATCGGAACGGACGCGGCTTTGGCGTGATTGATCGCTTCGATCGTTTGGGGCATCACTCCATCGTCTGCTGCGACGACCAGAATGACGATGTCGGTAATCTTGGCACCACGGCCTCGCATCGCGGTGAAGGCTTCGTGGCCCGGCGTGTCCAGAAACGTCACCTGTTTCCCGCGTACCGTAACCGTGTATGCGCCGATATGCTGCGTAATCCCACCAGCCTCGCCTTCCGCCACCTTCGTTTGCCTGATGGCATCGAGCAGCGAGGTTTTGCCGTGATCGACATGGCCCATGATCGTCACGACAGCCGGCCGCGGCTCAAGCTGGAGACCCTCCTCCGTCTGCACAACCGAGTCCAGCAACTCTTCCCCGGCCTTCTCCATCGACACATCAATCTTGATCCCGTTCTCCTCCGCAATCATCACCGCGGCATCAACGTTCATCGTCTGATTGAAGGTGAGCATCTGACCCATATCCATCAGCTTGCGCATGATGTCGGCCGGACGCTGTCCAATCAGTTCGGCAAACTCCTTCACTGTCATGCCGGGCGTCAGCTTAAAGCTCTTCCTCCGCGGCTTGGTCACTTCCCCCGGCGCGCTGTGATGCACGTGCTTACTGCGGTCATCTCGGCGCTGCTGCACCGGAATGGCACGAAGATCCTGCCAGCGAGCCGCATCCTCACGAAGCCGAAGCTCTTCTTCTTCCCGCGTCCGACCGGGCTTACGAGTCTTCTTCGCCTTCTCCTTCAGACCCTCGGCCTGCATCTCCTCCAGAGAGAGGGCTTTCCTCTTTCCTACACTCACATCGATGCTTGGCGCGCCGGCGGGCTTGACGGCAACCGTGGGAGCCGAAGCGGTCATGGTTCCTAAAGCATGTGGTTGGTCGGACACCGCCGACAGATCGACATGGGCAGCGGCTGGAGCCTCAGCTTGCGGGTGCGCCGGCCCTGGCTGGCTCACCACGAGGGTATCGATGAGCGCTCCGCTTGTGCCCACCGATTCAACGGTGGGGAGGGATGCGGTCTCTTCAGACGGCACGTCATCGGCTCTCCTGCGCTTGATCAGAATGCGGCGCTTGTCGGACTTAGCAGACTCCTCTGCCGAAGCTGCATGAGCCGATCCGATCTTGGCTCCCGCTGCGTGGTCGGACGCCATGCCCGCCTTACTCCGCTCACCCCGACCTGTATCGGCCTCTGCCGTCCGGCCAGGAGCTTTGAGTTTCGGGCCGAGCTTCTCCAAGACTTTCTGCACCACATCATCATCCAGCACGCTACTGTGCGATGCGACGGTGATCCCCATCCGCTTCAATTCCGGGATGAGATCACGGTTTTCCATCCCGAGCTGCTTAGCCAATGCATACACACGCATGAGAAATTAACACCTACTCCTCTGTATCCGGGTTATCCGGCATCCGACTCTGATTCTGCCCGGGCTTTTAATTCCTGCTCTCGAGCTTCTTCTTGCTGATGCAGCGCTTCGGCTTCCTCCGCCAACGCCGCTTTGATTTCCTTATCCCGTTCGGCCTTTTCCTTTTCGTATTCCGTGGCGCTGATGATATCGATCTTCCAGCCGGTCAGACGAGCCGCCAGCCGCACATTCTGGCCATTCTTTCCGATTGCTAACGACAGTTGGGAATCTGCCACAACGACCAACGCCGACTTCTTTTCCTCATCGACGCCGACCTTCTCAATGCTTGCGGGGTTCAAGGCCTCGGCGATGAACACACGCGGGTCGGAGGTCCAGGTAATGATGTCGATTTTCTCTCCACGCAGTTCGCGGACCACCGCTTGGACCCGCGACCCCTTAATTCCCACACAAGCCCCGACTGGATCGACCGCCTTCTCGCGAGACGTCACGGCGATCTTGGTCCGATCACCGGGCTCACGCACGATGGACTTGATCTCAACAATTTTTTCCAGCACCTCGGGTACTTCCAACTCAAAGAGTTTCGACACAAACTGCGGATGGCTCCGCGTCAAGATGACCTGGACATCTTTCGGAGTCCGGCGCACTTCCAAGAGCATGGCCTTCACCCGATCGCCGGTGCGATAGGTTTCTCGTGGGATCTGCTCCTGAATCGGCAATACCGCCTCTGTCTTGCCCAGATCCACCAGGTAATTCCGGCGCTCCACTCCGAGAATGATCCCGTTGACCAAATCTCCTTGCCTCGTGGAATATTCTTTTTGAACCGCCTCCCATTCGGCCTCACGGACCTTCTGGAAGATGACTTGTTTGGCGGTTTGCGCGGCAATCCGACCCAAATCGCTCATCTCGATGACCGACCCGATTTCGTCGCCGACCTCCGCCTCGCTGTCGAACTGGCGTGCCTCCTGAAGCGAGACCTCGGTTTTTGGATTGGCGACCGCATCGACAATGGTCTTCTTCGATACGACAGAGATCTCACCAGTCTTGGAGTCGATCTCGACCTGAATATTTTCAGCTTGCCCGAAACGTTTCTTGGCAGCCATTTGAAGAGCCGCTTCGATCGCCCCGATCACCCGGCTCTTGTCGATGCCCTTTTGCCGGCCAAGTTCATCGATGACTGAAATCAATTCTCGATTCATAGCTCACTCTCCATCAACTACCTCTGCAGCCACACTCCAACGAGGCGGTATGCGCTCAAACGGGGTGATCGACTCCGATACGGCCTAAAACGTGACGACGCGACGCGCTTCAGCGATTGAGTCAAACCCTAGGGTGAGCGTCCGCTCAGAACGCGGATCCTTCACCACGACCGTAACCCCCTGTTCATTCACTTCCGTCAGCACTCCGGCCACACGCCACTGCCCGTCGATCGGCTGCCTGAGCTTTACGCTCACTGGCTTCCCCAATGCCCGGTGATAATCCTGAATCCGTTTGAAGGCCCGATCCAGACCCGGCGAGGAGACTTCCAGAGTATAGGGATGGGGGAACGGATCAGCCACATCCAGGGCTGGACCGATTGCGAGATGTGCACGCCCGCAATCGTCTACCGTGACGCCGCCCGCCTTATCGATATACACGCGGACGACTGACCGCGCACCTTGCCCTACACACACGACGTCGACCAATTCTAAACCCAATGCCCAGAGGATGGGCGATACCACCTCGCTGATGCGATCAACGACCGGTCGGGACTCCTTCACCGACGCCCCTCGCCCCGTATATTTGGATGGCCCATTCAAGAGATCAAACAAAAAAGTGGGCCTGAGCCCACTTCCAGCCGGGGACCATAGCACGCCACCTATGCCAAAGCAAGAGGGCTAGCCGACTCGGCTCGCGAAGCTTGCGGCGAGTCGTTGAGTGATCGGGCCAGGCCGTCCATCTCCGATAACTTTCCCGTCTACGCGAATGACGGCCAAGACCTCAACCGTGGTCCCCGTGAGAAAAACTTCGTCAGCCGTATAGAGGTCAGACTGAGAGACAAAGCGTTCCTGAGTCGGCACGCCCTCACTCAGAGCCAGATCTAACACAATGGCCCTCGTGACTCCGGACAGAATGCGCGGCCCTTCGGGAGCCGTCACCACCGTTCCCCCCTGAACCACCATCACGTTGCTGATTGCCCCTTCGGTAACCAATCCCGCGTTGACGAGAATGGCTTCAAAGACCCGGGCCTGCTTGACTTGCTGGCGTGCAAGCACGTTGGCCAAAAGATTCACGCTCTTGATGTCACAGCGCCCCCATCGAATATCCTCGGTCGTCATCGCGTCCACACCGGTCGCTTGCACCGACCTGTCGAGCGGGTGGAACTCACGAACTGTCATGACGACCGTGGGAGCCGCTTCATCTGAGTAGGCGTGATCGCGGGGAGCGACACCCCTGGTGATCTGAAGATAGATTTTTGCTTCAGGATAGGCGGCCCGCTTCACTCCTTCCAGGATATGACCAGACCACTCGGCGCGGGAATAGGGCTGCGTCAGGTCAAGCGCCGCGGCGCTACGATCCAGTCGCGCCAGATGAGCATCGATCGAGAACGGACGCCCCTTATATGTGCGGATCACTTCATAGACGCCATCGCCAAACTGAAAGCCTCGATCTTCAATCGAGACCTTCGCCTCGGCCAGCGGCATGAACGCTCCATTGATGAAGGCCACATTCGGCACGATTACCCACTCCTTCGAGACGTGGAATCAGAGGCCGTCACATCAAAGACGCGCCGATCCTCGGCAGTGAACTTCCACCCCATGCGTTTCTCAAATAGCACCCGGTGAGTTCCCGGTTTGATCGCTTTAAACTCAAAAGTCCGCTGCCCATTGTCGACCGCATTATTCCCGGCGATACGAAGGTAGTCGTCAGCCAGCAACTCGAGCCCTGCTGGATCAAAGGTCGGAACCCAGAGCTCTCCTCGCGTCCTGTCCTCCCAGAGATGAATCTGGATGGGATGCTCAAGCGTCGTCTCAATGATCTTGG
>DATENE010000173.1:0-5233 GCA_035275205.1 Nitrospiraceae bacterium | reverse complement strand
GGAGCACAAGAGACTACAAGGATTGGCAACGGAGTACGCGAAGAAATACAATCTCTACCTGCTCGATCACGTTAAAACCAAGTAAAGTTCACGTTTTCATATCACGCGATCCTTTACCGTACAGCCGAATAGACTACCTCTGAATCGCCCTCCCCTCACACAACGCTCCCACATCATCTACAGGGCAGAAAAGAGGACAGGCTACTTTTCTACCAGCTTTCGTGTTCCGTCATCGTCTCCGCAGCATAGATGTGAGATTGTGCGCGACGTATGAGAAAAAAGCAGCCTGTCCCCTTTTTATTTAGACGCCTCGCTGGGAGATGTATTGTGGAAGGGAGCCGAAGGAAGGCGCAAGAGCCATTTGATTCAGTCCACGTCCAAACGGTCTCGATTCCAGGTCGCGACCTTCTTTCCGGTCTGCCAGTGGAGCAGATCAAACGATATGCCTCTGCCTGCTCCCTTGACCAAGAAGCAGTTCACGGTCCTTGCAAACTCTTGTTGAGTATCCATCGGCACAGTAAAAAAAGCAGGGCCAACAGTGACCTTTATGCTTGATCCCTTGGCTTCGAGGTCAGACAGCACATCGAGTTCCTTGGCTTCTTTTAACTTTTCTTTACAGATGTCATAAAACACCTTCGCGTTCCCGTTTGCTACTTGCTTTTTAGGGGATTGCCGGGCAACGAAAACTGAAACTACCACTGCCAAAAATACCAACCCGAACACGACAAGGAGTGGCCGCACAAGCCTCAGGCGTCTTTCTGGGCGTACCCTTTCTTCGACTTGTTTGCGTGCCTCAGGTGCAACTTTCATTGTGGAATTTACACTCAGGGATGCACATTTTACGAAGGTTGCTGACGAGGGCGCAAGCCTAGGCTCACCGTGGGGAATGCGTCAAGATTGTGCCTTGGGGACAAGAATAAGGGGACAGGCTACTTTTCTGACAGCTTCGCGGGCCGCCTACGCCGCCTCAACGTCGATTCCAATCCCAGCGCTGCAGCGATTCTTGCCTGCCAGTCCTTATTATAGCCCTAGGACTGCTCTTCTAATCCAATGACCAAGCTCAATGAGAAACGGAGGGTCATGCACGGTCGGTCTGGTGCAGGCTTCTACCATAGGGGTTGCTTTGTCCCTGTTGCGAGCATCGAGGTTCACGGTGTAGGCAATCTCGGCCTTCGCCGGCTGCAACGGCTCTTCCATCACTTCCTGCGCACTAGCCTGTTGAGCAACATCGATAGCGGTTCCGACTTGGAGATCGGGGCTGTTATCCAGTGCCCCTTCCAATTTGGGCATAGCGGCATTTGCCTTTGTCATAGACCCCTCTCCTGGTCATGGCGCAGATCACTCCGAGCAGACGAAAGCCTCGCGCATCTCCTCTACTCCTGTGATATGTCTGTGAGGACTTGGTTCAACCGCTGCTGCTTCGTCTCCGTCATCCGAAAGAAGGCCAGTCCGAATGTCTGTCCACTCACCCACTGTACAGTGGCCACCGCAATCAGAAGTGGCCATTCCATGCTTGGCGCATAAATACGCAGCTCCAACGACAACCCTGGCTCCACGGTCAACGGACTCACAATGCGGCATCCGCCTGTAGACAGGTCAAGCATGATGCCTGTCCCTTCGAGTTCCGAGGAAGCCGAAAACGTGGTGTGGAATTGCACACGGACGCGTGGGGCCGCCCGGCGATCCGCCGTCTTCATATCCGCCACGGACCGACCTTCCACCTTCCCGTCAATGAGGCGTTGGCCTATGGCGATCCCTTGGATATCGGCTTCCTGCTCGGTCCTATACAAGACCGCGGAAGAGAATTCGCGTGCTCGAATACCCCGGTGGTCGTCTACGGAGATGACGATGTGCAGCTGCCATTGTTCCCAGGCTGTTATATACTGCGGAGCGGACTGGATGGTGTATCCCTGATACTTCATGGTCTTGCCCATCCAGCGTACTGCTTCCTGTCAATTGCTTGGGCCTGGCTCGCTGTCACTGTGACTCACGTCTAGCCAGGGTCGATACACGCACCCATTCAACTAGATAATTCGTGCTCATATAGCCGGACACTAACCAACGTGACAACCTGGAGAGATAGGAGGTATGCTTTCCTCACCGCGGGAAGTGAAAAATGAATTCCAACTCTGTTTCATCCGTTTTCCATGCCAAACGTCGCGTGCAAGCTGCGTCCAAGGTGCCTCGAAAGGAACTTCCGACAACCCTTCAGGAACTGGAGGCCGCGACACGTCGATGCCAAACTCCGAAGCAGTTTCGTGAACTCCTGGAGTGCCTGCGAGAGTTCATTCCGTACCGAAAACTCGGGGCGGTGTGGGGGTATCACGCGCACACGGCCATCCGCCATGCCTTTAATCTAGGGCTTCCCACTGCATTTCTTCGTTGGTATTTTTCGACTGGGAAGTTATGGACCAGTCCGGTGTTTCGGGAATGGCGGCGGACAAAACGAGCCGTCATGGTGGGGGATGTGGTGCAACGTTTTAAGGCGGACTTTGAACCTGAGCTGGTGAAGCATTACAAACAGGCGGGGCTGTACCATGCGATGTGTGGAGGGCATGCCGGCTCGAATCATTTTGTCTACTTTATTGCTGCCATGTCCTCGGCACGGAGTGGCAAAGCGCACCTTAAGCAATTCGAACAAATAGTTCCCTGGTTGGTTCAGGCCAGTCAGCGGGCCTATCCGCGCACGCTCCTCACGAAACGTGAGACCGCCATTCTAGAGCGTCGCGCCATGGGAGAGATTACCAAACAGATTGCGGGGGCAGAGGGAATCAGTGAACGCACGGTCCGAGAGCATCTGCAGCAGATCAAAAAGAAGCTGTACACCGATGATCTGGTGAATGCGGTCGTCATTGCGGTACGGAGTGGGATGCTAGGACGCAGTACCCAACATGGGCCCACAGTGCACGGATAGCGGGTAGGCACGACGAACGTATTTTGAGGCGCAGCAAAATACCCAACCGCAGGTCATGGGTCCATAAGGGGAAAAGAAAAAGGGACAGGCTACGTTTCTGGCAGCGTCCGCGGACGCCCTCGTGTTCGGAGCGTGGACGATAGACTCAGCATGACGGCGATGGTTGGGTGCGAGTCTCCCTCCTCTTCTGTCCCTTCTGCCGTTTGGACCCTGTTGAATACCCCCTTTCTTCGGCTCCTGCTTCTCTATAGAATTCGTTCTCTCAACGAGGGAGAAAACAGACATGACATCATCCCAACTTGGAGTGGGCATTGTTGGAACCGGCATGATCGCCGGCATGATCGCCGATGCCATTGCCAAATCGAAGCATGCCAGGCTCATCGCAGTGTCAGGTCGTTCGATTGAGAGTGCACAAGGCTTCGTGGCCAAGCGGCAAGGGGTCGTGGCCGTTCAAGGCCTCGATGGTCTGTTAACCCGCGCAGACGTCAACGCCATCTACATTGCGACTCCGACCGCTGCCAAGGAAGACATCGCACTCGCGGCCATTGCGGCGGGCAAGCATGTCTTGGTTGAAAAGCCGTTCATGAGTCATGCCTCCGCCTTACGAATGACGCAGGCCGCCACGGCCAAGAATGTCGCGTTCATGGACGCCACGAATTTCGTGCACCATCCCCGCACTGCTTCTACTAAAGAAGCGATTCCTGAGAAGATTGGTTCGCCACGGTCTCTCCATACGGTCTTTTACTTTCCCTTTTCCGATCGCAACAACATTCGCTTCAATGTAAAACTCGAACCGATGGGGGCGCTGGGTGACATGGCGTGGTATTCCATGCGATCGGTCGTCGAGTATCTTCGACCGCGAGGCGCCATTGCCAAAGTCGCAGCGATTGCCGACAAGGACCCTGGATCCGGCTCGGTGGTGCGCGCGCTCGGTCTCATTGCCTTCGAAGGCGGCGAGGTTTCGACCTTCGACATCGGGTATACGGCCGGAACGGTGTTGATGGATCTACAGCTGCTCGGCACGAATGGCGTCATCGGAATGGACGATTTCGTGTTGGATTGGACCGACACTTGGGCATTTAAGAATCCGGACATCAAAGCCGGTTATACCCATAGGACAAAGATGGCGACCCGCAAGGACGTGACATTCATTCCCACCCCATCGACGACTCCGGCTGAGGTTGCCATGATCGAGACGTTCGCCGAACTGGCAACATCGGGAAAAGCCGATCAACGACGGGCGTTTGCCACTGCCTCCCTCAAGACACAGGAATATCTCGACGCGCTTTGGGCGGCAATTCCTTCCTGACAACCGCACAAGAAAAGACAAGAAAAAGGTGGAGAATAAAAATGGATAGGCTACTTTTCTGACACCTTCAATGGGCGCCCTCGCCTCCTGAGCGTCGATTCTAAGCCCAATGTCGCCGCGATCGTCGCCTGCCACTCTTCAGCTCCAAAGGGTTGCTGTCGATTCACACAGGTGCACAACATCGAGGGATAGGCTACCTTTGGTAAGAGGTTTTAGCCTTTTGTAGCTGGTAAAATTAACCCACCTGATCGTATTTTCTCATTTGGGGTAATTCCCCAACACCGGACACCTAGATGGAAACGAGCGACGCGCATCAGACAGAAGTGCCCCACGAGCCGCCGACATGGACATACCGGCATTCCCTTCCTGTTCGAATCGGCCATTGGATCAATACCCTGTCCCTCTTCATTCTCATCATGAGCGGGCTACAGATCTTCAATGCCCATCCATCGCTCTACTGGGGCAATCGATCCGATCGGAATGAAGCCATCCTCTCCATCCGTACTGTGCAGATGGAGAACGGCGAGATCAGGGGCATCACGACTGTCCTAGGTCATTCATTCGACACAACCGGTATCCTCGGATATTCGGATCGGACGGCGAGAGCATTTCCGTCCTGGGCCACGATTCCTGGACCTCGGTGGTTGGCGATGGGGCGGCAATGGCATCTATTCTTCGCGTGGATCTTCGTGCTCACCGGCCTGTTGTACCTCATCTACGTGGTGTTGAGCCGTCGCCTCACGGGAACGCTCCTTCCCGCGGGGTGGGAACTGCGGGGTATCAGACGAGCGATTACAGATCATCTTCTGGTTCGTCACGCGAAGGGCGAGGCCTCCACACGCTATAACGTGCTCCAGAAATTGGCCTATGTCACCGTGCTATTCGGACTGGCTCCGCTCATCCTCTTGACGGGCCTCAGCATGTCACCGATGATCGATGTCGCCTTTCCGTGGTTACTAACCCTTTTCGGTGGACGGCAAGGCGCACGGACCATCCATTTCATTGCCTGC
>DATENE010000172.1:0-9891 GCA_035275205.1 Nitrospiraceae bacterium | reverse complement strand
AGGATAGACCCGATCGATTGCAAGGATTGGGGACAGACCAGGTCCACGAGTTCCTGTTGGCGCGCGCGAGTGTCCTGCACATCGGCGCGGAGGGCATCTCCGATACGGCCTTCACTGATGATGGCGAGGAATCGCGCGTCTGTTGGGGGGAGTTCGCGTGTCAGGATGAGCGCAGCCTCTACCTGTGTGCGAGCCGGTGTTGTGAAGCGAAGGGACTGACAGCGTGACCGGATGGTTGCGGGGAGGGCTGCGGGGCGACTTGAAATAAGGAGAAAGAGGCTGTGGGCCGGCGGCTCCTCCAACGTTTTTAACAAAGCGTTGGCTGCGCCGATCGTCATGCGGTCGGCGTCGTCGATCAGACAGATTTTTCGCTCGCCGATGAGCGGACGGTACATGATCTGGTGTTCGATCTCGCGAACTTGCTCAATCTTAATTTGCTGCGTGGCCTGTTCTGGGTCCGGCTCGATGACGAAAAAGTCGGGATGCGTGCGGGCTTCGATCTGTCGGCAGGACCGGCATGTCCCACAAGAGTCGAGACCTTCCGCCTCGGGAGGTTGTTCGCAGCTAAGCGCTTGCGCGAGGCGAATCGCTGTCAAACGTTTCCCAATCGCCTCCTCGCCATGGAACAGATAGGCGTGCGCGAGGCGTTTATGGGTGACGGCGGATTGTAAGAGTGCGATGGATTGTTGATGGCCGATACAGTCGCGAAATGGCATGCTAGCTCCGGCGACGCGGTCGAGTCATCCACCCTACCACGATCTCAGCGAGTTCGTCCCGGACTTCTTGCGCGGGCCGATTCGCATTCACGATCTTTATGCGGGTGGGCTCTTCAGCGGCAAGCGCCAGAAATCCTCGGCGCACCGTTCGATGAAAACGTTCTGTCTCACGGTCCAGCCGATTCTGCTGTCCACGATCGACTCGCCGCCTGGCCAGGCCCACTGAAACCGGGAGGTCGAGTACGAGAGTGAGATCCGGCGTCAGCCCGCCGGTTGCGACCTCGTTAGCCGCCCGCAACCACTGAAGATCAAGGCCGCGCGCGAATCCCTGATAGGCAAACGTGGAATCGGAAAACCGGTCGCATAAGACCACGGTGCCGCACCGCAGTGCCGGCCTGATGAGATGCGTGACGTGCTGACATCTCGCAGCAAGGATCAACAGGGCTTCGGCCTGAGGTGTGACTGGTTCGTGCGATGACGTGGTGAGGAGGATGTGGCGGATCGCTTCTGCGGTAGCCGTGCCGCCTGGTTCTCTGGTTTGGAGTACACGATGCCCCGCCTGAGTCAGCACCTCCGCGAGGTGGCGAATCTGGGTACTTTTCCCACTGCCTTCGATCCCCTCCAGGGTAATAAACCGGCCGTGAGTCTGTGGCTTCTTCGCCCCCATCGCGTGGCGCCCTCATCGGTAAAGAAAACGGGCGGGATGGTATTCCAAGTCGTTGAAAATAGCAAGAAAAGGCTTGCGAGGCTCTCGGAATTCTCTGTATGATGACCTTCTACTTCTGTCAGCTCAAATTTATGCTGAAAACCTCGCTAAAACGCTACTTTCTGACGGGCTTGCTTGTGATTATCCCTATTTGGGGAACCATCCTCATTTTGAAGGCCATTTTTGTGGGTGTAGAGGGGATTCTAGGAGATCTCCTGGTTCGGTTGGTGCCAAGTCATTACGTGCCGGGGCTGGGAATTCTCGCGTTGATCGCTTTAGTATTTGTGACAGGCCTGTTTGCCACCAATTTTATGGGTCGGCAAATTGTAAAGTGGTGGGAAGGCCTACTGAATCGTGTGCCGCTTGTGCGAGGGATCTACTCGACGTTGAAATCCATGATCGATGTTTTGTCGTTTTCTGAGCAGGCGTCGTATAATCGCGTCGTGATGATTCAATTTCCCAAGAATGGCCACTATTGTATAGCCTTTGTGACGGGCGTAACCAAAGGGGAAATGCAGGATCTCTCGCAGGAGCCGCTGATCCACGTGTATGTGCCGACGTCGCCGAATCCGACGTCGGGATATTTTTTGTTGGTGCCGGAACATGAAGTCACGTCCGTCGATATCAGCGTAGAAGAGGCGATGAAACTCATTGTCTCAGGCGGGCTCTGCTCACCATCCACGTCCCTGGCATCCTCCGTGGCAACCGCGACGAAGTGGGGCTCGATCAAACAGCCTGAAACGGGGGTGCCAATCGGATGAGGCGTCCACGAACCACTGAAGTCTCGACGGTGAAAAAGCTGGTCAGCCACGATCGGCAGGGAAAGATCACCGGCCTTGCAGTGGTTGTGATGGCTGCCGGGCTGGGGAAGCGCATGCGCTCGAAACAGGCAAAGGTACTCCATCCGGTGGCCGGCCAGGCGATGGTGCTCTATTCAGTCGGGCTCGGGTTGCGCGTCGCTGGAGATCGTGTGGCTGTCGTGGTGGGGCATCAGGCCGATCTGGTTCGCCAAGTGATCGGCCGTGCCACGTCAGGAATGAGCGGCGACTCTCCGGTTGCGATTGTCGAACAGCGGGAGCAATTGGGCACAGGCCATGCGGTCTTGCAGAGCCGTCCGGTATTTGCGGTGGGTAAGCGGGGCGCCCCATCCAGATATCTCATTCTGAACGGCGATACACCGCTACTTCAGGAAAAGACCGTGCGCGAACTCCTTCGTATCCACGAGGCGGAACGTGCAACCGTGACCATTCTGACCGCAGTACTCGCAGACGCAAGCGGATACGGACGGGTCGTGCGTGCGCACTCAGCTGAGCGGAGTGTCTCCCGCATCGTCGAGGATCGTGATGCCAATGCAGCCGAGCAAGCGATCCGCGAAATTAACGTGGGCACCTATGTGGTCGACGGTGAGTTCCTCTTCAGCGCGTTGGAGAAGCTCGAACCCAGCAACGCGCAGGGAGAGTATTATTTGACAGACATCATCCATCTCGCGGAACATTCCGGGCGGCGTGTGGCCGCTGTGGTGCTTGACAATCCCGACGAAGGACTTGGCGTGAATTCGCGACGACAGCTTGCTGAAGCTGAACAGGTGGTACGGCAGCAGATTCGAGACCGCTGGCTGGATGCCGGGGTGACGATGATCGATCCGGCCTCGGTCTGGATTGACGCTACAGTGACGATCGGGAGAGACACAGTGCTGTATCCCAACGTGACGCTCGAAGGAGCAACGGTCATTGGGGAGGATTGTGTGCTGCGTTCGTCTACACGACTGACGGATTGCACCGTTGGCAATGGCGTTGAGATTCTCGATCATTGCATATTTGCTGACTCTCGCATCGAGGACGACGCGCACCTGGGCCCGTTCGTCCATCTGCGTCCTGGTGTGGTGGTGCGGAAGAAGGCCAAGGTCGGGAACTTTGTCGAGATGAAAAAAACTGAGCTGGGTGAAGGATCGAAGGCGAACCATCTGAGTTACCTGGGGGACACCACGATCGGGAAAGGGGTCAACATCGGCGCCGGCACCATCACCTGTAACTACGATGGTGTGCGGAAGTATCAGACAGTGATCGGGGATGGGGTCTTTCTCGGCAGCGATACACAGTTGATCGCACCGGTGACGGTGGGGGCGCGAGCCATCATCGCAGCCGGCACGACGGTCACGGAGGATGTGCCGGCGGATGCCTTGGTGATTGGGCGGGTGCCCCAAGTGAATCGCGCTGGATGGGCTGCGCGCCGGCGGGCGCTGCAAGTCAATGCGGATCGTGAAACAAAATCCACTTCCCTCACGCCTCATCCCTCACGCCTCACGAAGAAACGACCGTTGGTTTCAAAAGGTGGGAAAGTGAAGAAACGCATTAGGGGTTAAGTATGTGTGGAATTGTCGGATACGTGGGTGATCAGGAGACGGTGCCGATTCTGATCGGCGGCCTTGCCAAGCTGGAGTATCGAGGCTACGACTCCGCTGGTGTTGCGGTGTTGCAAGGCAACAAGGTCGAAATTCGGCGCACGGTCGGCAAACTCGCCAATCTTCAGAAATCGCTCAAGGAGAAAGAACTCAATGGCACGGTGGGAATCGGCCACACGCGATGGGCGACGCACGGAAAGCCCTCGGAGCAAAACGCCCACCCCCACCGCTCAAAAGGCTGTGTGCTGGTGCACAACGGCATTATCGAAAACTATCAGCCGTTGAAACAACAATTGGAGAAAGAAGGCTATACGTTTCATTCGGAAACTGACACAGAAGTCGTGGCGCATTTGATCGATAAATATCTCCATCAGGGCATGAAGCTGGCTGAGGCGGTACGGGCTGCGACCAAGGATGTGCGAGGGAGTTATGCGCTCGCCGTCATTTCTGAACGGGAACCGGGAACGATGATCGCGGCGCGCTCCGGATGTCCGCTGGTTGTGGGTACAACTGCCAAGGCGTCTTTCGTCGCGTCCGACGTCATGGCCATGCTTGCCCATACGCGGGACGTGACTTACCTAGAAGAAGGCGATATGGCAGTCGTGACCGCGACCGATATCCATCTTACCGATACCGAGGGCCGGCCTGTTAAACGGAAACGAACGAAGATCACCTGGGACGCCTCTGCGGTGGAAAAGAGCGGATTCCCGCACTTCATGCTGAAGGAGATTCACGAACAGCCGCAGACCATTCTCGACACGATGCGCGGGCGCTACTCCTACGATACCGGCGAGGCGGATCTGCCGGATATCGGATTGACGCCGAAAGAGTTTGCCGCAGTCGGACGGATTTGGATCGTGGCCTGTGGCACTTCGTGGCACGCGGGACTCGTGGGGAAGTATTTGCTGGAGGAGATGGTCCGTACACCGGTGCAGGTTGATATTGGCAGCGAATTCCGCTACCGCGATCCGCTCGTCGGTAAAGACGATCTCTTTATTACGATCTCCCAGTCCGGCGAGACGGCGGATACACTGGCCGCCGCGCGTGAAGCGAAGGAAAAAGGGGCGCGTGTCGTCTCGATCGTGAACGTGGTGGGCAGTACCCTGGCCCGTGAGTCGGACGGCGCGCTATACACGCATTGTGGGCCTGAAATTGGCGTGGCCTCGACCAAAGCCTTCACGGCGCAGCTCACGGCGCTCTATATGCTGGCGTTACATTTGGGCCGCGTGCGCGGAACCCTGTCTGTCGCGGACGGCAAGGCCTGGCTCGATCGTCTTGTTCGGCTTCCGGCATTGGTCGAGGGGGTGCTCGGTCGCGAGGCGGAGATTGTCGCGATTGCCAAGCGGTATTACAAAAAGCGGAATTTCTTGTTTCTCGGCCGCGGCATCAACTATCCGATAGCGCTCGAAGGTGCATTGAAGCTGAAGGAAGTGTCCTATATCCATGCCGAAGGGTATGCGGCGGGAGAGATGAAGCACGGCCCGATCGCGCTCATCGATAGGGATATGCCGGTGGTCGTGTTGGCGCCGAAGGACCGGTTATATGAAAAGACCGTGAGTAATTTGATGGAAGTGAAAGCCCGGCGCGCGCCGGTCATCGCGTTTGTGGCAGAAGGCGAGCGGGAGTTAGGAAAGATCGCCGATGCGGTCTTCACGGTTCCTGACACCCATCCGCTGCTCTCGCCGATTTTGTTTACGATTCCACTGCAGCTCTTGGCGTATCATATCGCGGTGCTGCGTGGCGCAGATGTGGATCAGCCACGGAACTTGGCCAAGAGCGTCACGGTGGAATAAGTAGGATGTTGAAAATGGCTTCCAGCGGCGTTCTCGTCTCGTTGAAGTCCTCAACGTACCCCTGAGGGTACGCTTCCGGTTTCAACTCGCCTGCGGCCTTGCTGGAAAGTCATTTTGAATATCCTTGAAGAGGGGGAAGGAACAGAAAGAGTGGAAATTACGAAACAAGAAGTTGAGAAGGTCGCGAAGTTAGCTCGGCTGGAGTTGACGGAGAGTGAGAAGACGGCGTTTGCGAAACAGTTGAGCCAGATTCTCACACATGTGGAGACCTTGAAACAGTACGACACAACTGGCGTCGAACCGACGGCGACGGTGTTGGGGCAAGTCAATGTGTTTCGCCCCGATGACGCGCGGCCGTCCCTGCCTGTCGAGCGCGCGGTGGCGAATGCACCAGAGTCGGCTGACGGGTTCTTTGTGGTTCCAAAAATTATTGAAGATCGACAACCCCTTTAAACGAGGTTCGAATGTTCAGGCAAATGTTGCGGTCGAAAATTCACCGGGCTACGGTGACGGAGTCCTGCCTTGACTACGAAGGCAGTCTGACGATCGACGAGGATCTGATGGAGGCAGCGGGGATCTTGCCCTATGAGGCGATTGTCTGTTCCAATCTGAATAACGGCGAGCGATTCATGACCTATGCGATGGCGGGCAAACGCGGCGCGGGTGAGATTATTCTCAACGGGCCGACGGCGCGGAAAGGCGCGGTCCGCGATCAGATAATTATCTTCTGCTACGAATATTACTCGGATGAGGAAATCAAGCGGCATGTTCCCAAAATCATCCAAGTCGACGGGAAGAACAAGATTGTTGCCGGAAAGACCAAACGCTGATGTCGCTTCACAAACTTTCGCTCTATGAGCTCCATGAAAAATTCACGGCCGGCGAAGTCACAGCCGTAGAGATTGTGCGTGCCTATGGATTGCGGATCGGCCAGGTTGAGTCCAAAGTGAAGGCCTACATCACGCAGGCCAAAGACGCGGCGGTTGCGCAAGCCGGCGCGCTTGATGCTTCCTTGAAAGGATGGCGCAAGACGTCGCCGATGATGGGCATGCCTCTCGCGATTAAAGACAATATTTGTACCGAAGGGGTGCTCACGACTTGCGCCTCCCGTATGCTCGGGAACTTCGTTCCGCCATACGATGCGACTGTGATTGCCAAGCTGCGCGCGCAGGGGTATGTACTGCTCGGGAAGACCAACCTCGATGAATTTGCGATGGGCTCATCGACCGAAAATTCAGCCGTGGGGCCCAGCCGCAATCCCTGGAATGTGCAGTGTGTGCCGGGTGGATCCAGCGGAGGATCGGCAGCAGCCGTAGCAGCCGACGAATGCGCCGCGGCGTTGGGGTCTGATACCGGCGGGTCGATCCGGCAGCCTGCGGCGTTCTGTGGAGTGGTGGGTCTCAAGCCGACCTATGGGCGGGTCTCTCGGTACGGGTTGATTGCCTTCGCCTCTTCGCTCGATCAAATCGGACCGATTACAAAGGATGTGAGAGATGCCGCGTTCCTCCTTGGAGCCATTGCCGGCCACGATCCGTTGGATTCGACATCGGCTGATATTCGGGTGCCGGACTATCTGAAAGCGCTCAAGAAGAAAGATCTCAAAAAACTGAAGGTCGGTGTGCCGGTCGAGTTTTTTGCGGAGGGGCTGGACCCGGAAGTGGAGCAGGCGGTGCGGGCCGCGATCCAGGAACTGAAAGCGCTCGGTGGGGAGATCAAGGAAATTCAGTTGCCGAGGACAGACGCCGCGGTCGCCATCTACTATGTGATCGCCACAGCCGAAGCCAGCTCGAATCTAGCCCGCTATGACGGGGTGAAGTTCGGGCTTCGTGCCAAAGAAACGAAAGATCTGCTCTCGCTGTATATGCAGACTCGGCAGGAAGGGTTCGGGCCGGAAGTGAAACGCCGGATTATGCTGGGGACCTATGTCCTCAGCGCTGGGTATTACGACGCCTATTATGGCAAGGCGCAGGCAGTGCGAACCTTGATTCGCCAAGACTTCGAGGCGGCGTTTCAGGATGTCGACCTCATCGTGACGCCCGTGACACCCACACCGGCATTCAAGTTTGGGGCGAAGGGCGACGACCCACTCCAAATGTATTTGTCGGACATCTTCACGATTTCGGCGAACCTCGCCGGTGTGCCGGCGATTTCGATACCCTGTGGACTCAGTCGGGACGGACTTCCCATCGGGTTGCAGCTGATCGGTCGTCCATTCGAAGAGGAGACCCTCTTGCGAGCAGCCTATGCCTATGAACAGAGTACGCAATGGCGGGCGAAGAAGCCGAATATTCGGTAAGCCGTGAAAGATGAAAAGTGAAACGTAAAAAGTTAGATGGAATTCGGAAACTGATCCTCGCCTTCAGTGGGTTGCGTCTCACGTGTGACGCGTCCCGTCTTACGGAGGTCCTATGACGATCATCGAAATCGCCGTGATCCTTGTGGCTGCCGCGTTTGCGTTGCTGGTGGGTTTTATCGTGCCGGTGCTGATTCGGGTTCGGAAGACCGTCGCGGAGTCCGAACAGCTTCTGGCTAAAATGAACAACGATCTTCCGCCGTTGATCGGTGAGCTCCGGGCGGTGACTCACAACGTGAACAGCTTGAGCGAGCAAGCCCGAATCGGGGTCGAGCATGCGACCGTTCTCTTGCACGCAGTCGGAGAAGTAGGGGAATCGGTACAGCATGTCCACGAAGTGGTGAAGGGATCGAGCGGATCGATGTTGACCAATATGGCGAGCATGGTAGCCGGAGTGAAAGCTGCAACGAAAGTCATGAAGGAACGATTTCGAGAAGAAGGAGGGCATCACAATGGCGGATAATCAAGGTTCTTCAGGGGCAGGGGTGTTACTCGCATTCTTGAGCGGCGCAGCGCTGGGCGCGGTGGCGGCAGTATTGCTTACCCCGCAGACGGGACGCGAGTCGCGCGAACAGTTGCGTGGCTATGCCCGTCGCGCAGAAGGCAATCTGCGCGATCTGGCGGGCTGCGCAGGTCAAACGTTCGAAGAGGTCGTGGAGGAGGGGAAGGAATTTGTGGATTCGAAGAAGACAGTCCTACGCGAGGCGTTTGACGCCGGTCGTGAGGCAATGCAACGTGAGCGTGATCGGCTGCGTGGAGAGGACCGCGGCTAATCGATGATTTACGAAGTCGTCATTGGGGTGGAAGTGCATGCGCAGTTGCGGACGAAGTCCAAGCTGTTTTGCGGCTGCGGAACGATGTTCGGGCTCACGGCCAATAGCCAGACCTGTCCGTTGTGTTTGGGACTGCCCGGCACGTTGCCGGTGTTGAATCAGGCGGCGGTGGAGATGGCGGTGCGCGCGGGGCTGGCTCTGAATTGCACGATTGCGGCGAACAATGTATTTGCGCGGAAGAACTACTTCTATCCGGATCTGCCTAAGGGCTATCAGATTTCGCAATACGAGGCGCCGATTTGTGAGCACGGCTGGATTGAGATTGCGGCGAGCGAGGGCAAAAAGCGCGTCCATATCCGTCGCGCCCACCTTGAAGAAGATGCGGGGAAGAGTGTCCACGTCGCCGGCACCAACGGGAGTCGTGTCGATTTGAATCGGGCGGGAACCCCGCTGCTGGAAATTGTGACAGAGCCGGACTTGCGGTCGGCCGATGAAGTTGTGGCCTATTTGAAGGGCCTCCGCGATGTGCTGATGTATCTCGAGGTGTGTGACGGTAATATGGATGAAGGAAGTTTTCGCTGCGAGCCGAATCTCTCGCTCCGTCCGTTGGGGCAGAAAGAATTTGGAACAAAAGTCGAACTCAAGAACATCAATTCGTTCAAGTTCGTGAAGGATGCCGTCGAATACGAGATCAAGCGCCAGACGAAAGTATTGAACGAGGGCGGCAGAATCAACCAGGAGACCCGGCTCTGGAATCTCGATCGTGGCGAGACGGTGGTGATGCGCTCCAAAGAGGAGGCGCACGACTATCGCTACTTCCCTGACCCTGATCTGGTGCCGCTCAAGCTGGAGAAGGAATGGATCGAGGGCTGTCGCAAACACGTCACTGAATTGCCTGCAGTCAGACTGCAACGATTCGTCAGCGAGTTTGGGTTGTCCGAGTACGATGCCGGCGTGCTGACAGCGACAAGGTCGGTGGCCGACTACTTCGAATCCTGTGTGAAATTATTCAACGAACCCAAGACGGTGAGCAATTGGGTGATGGGCGAACTCACCAGGGAGTTGAATAACTCAGGGACCGATGCGAGCGATTCCCCGGTCTCGCCTGAGCGGCTCGTCGATCTGCTTCGGATGGTCGACAAAGGTACG
>DATENE010000171.1:0-23438 GCA_035275205.1 Nitrospiraceae bacterium | reverse complement strand
TTTTCAGCCAGCTTGATTCCGATCTATGCGACTCGCCAAACGACGCAACCACGATTCCGGCCCGCGCGGGATTTTTATCACCGCTACTGATACGGGGGTTGGGAAAACCCTCGTCGCTTCTGCGCTCGTGACGTGTTTGAGTCAGAGAGGGATTAATGTTGGTGTCATGAAGCCGATTGAGACGGGGGTTTCGCGAGCGACCAAGGCTCGGTCAGATGGAATGCGATTGCGAAGAGCGGCTGGAACCGATGATCCGATGGCTGAAGTGTGTCCCTACGCCTTTCGACTCCCAGTGGCGCCGCTCTCTGCCGCACGAGCGGAAGGGACGACCGTGCGAGTGCCGATCATCAGCCAAGCCTTTCGTGCCCTGTGTCAAAAACATGATCTTATAGTAGTAGAAGGCGTTGGTGGCGTACACGTGCCAGTTACATCGTCAATTAGCCTGTCAAACCTCATCTATCAAATGAAGTTACCGGCCATCGTAGTTGGACAATCTGGCCTGGGAGGAATCAATCACGCGTTGTTGACCCTTGAGGCCCTCCGTCGGCGAAAGATTCCCGTTGTAGCGTTGGTCTTGAATCAGTGTCGACCTATGCGGAGGAAGATTGCTCGCGTGCAGGAGCAATCGACTGTGCGTCTTCTGCGGCGACTTGCTGGAGTTCCCGTGGTGGGCCCTCTCCCCTACAGTTCGAGCGTGAATCGAAATTGGAATGATAGACTGGTCCGGCTAGCAGGGGCTGCGCCGATCAAGAAGCTGGCAAGATTGGTCTTGGCATCCGGCCGAGGAACGCCGTCACAGCGTAGCTGATATCCGGAGTCTTGAGGATTGCCGATATGACTGCGACACCATTTGCGCCGGCTTGGATTACTTCCCCCACCTGTTCAATCTGAATCCCGCCAATCGCAAATATGGGCAACGATGTGAGCGGGCGTATCGCACGTAACCCTTCAAGGCCAACAATCGGATCATGGTCCTGTTTGGATCCGGGAGTGAAGATAGGACCGAAGCCGAGGTAATCCGGTTTCCCTGCGGTAGCCTCCCGTACCTGGTCTGGATTGTGCGTAGAGATTCCGATCAGCTTGTCCGGACCCATGACCTTCCTTGCCAAGTCGAGAGGCAAGTCTCCCTGTCCCAGATGCACGCCATCGGCGTCAACAGCCAAGGCCAAGTCGCAGCGATCGTTGACGATGAAGAGGACGTCTGCCTTCGCAGCAGCTTGTCGGAGTGCCAAGGCTTCCGTGTAGGCGTCTTTCATCGCTGCGCGCTTGTTGCGATATTGGAAGAGAACAACACCGGCCTGAGCCGCAGTCGTCAGTACTTCGACTAAGGGATGCTCAGGACAGACCGATGGATCGAGAATAATATAGAGGCCAGAGAGGGAATGAAGGCGCGCGGCATTCATAAGGATCGTGATATGACTTATCTTGTTTATTTGGTTGAACTAGACTAACGAGATGAACGAAACAAACCAGATAAACCCAATCAACCCAATTAGGATTACTTCTTGCCGCACGCCGTTTTCCACAGAGTGTGATTGATGCTACGTGATACAACCAGTTCCCACGGTTGGACTTCAGTAGTGCTATACACCACGTTACCACTCCCCATGTGGCCTGAGAACCACGTATATCCAAGTGTGCGTGTACGCGCTTCTGTACAATCGTATTCATTGAAGCGCTTCATAGACAACAGCGAATCGCCCGCCACAGTTTGTACAGTCTTGTAATCGTACAATTGCCACATCTTCGCCAGGTTTCCCTTCTGACGAATGGTCCCTGAATCGACGTACACAGTCAGCCCTACTGCGTCATTGCCACTCACCAATATCCATTCCGCGTATACATGCTCACGACTCAGAACCAGGAGTGTTATCAGCAACCAGAAACCCAAAAAGAAGACCTGATATCGCTTGAAAAATGCACCTGCGTTGCAGGCCATAGAGCCTGGCATAGGTAAGCGACGGTAGGGGCGAATTGTGAAGGACATAGGGGCCTCGCAGGATTGCGTATTCTAGAAGTGGCGAGATCGAGGATGCAAGGCACGTAAATGGCTCTACGCAATTTGACAGACCAGCTGCTATAGTAGAAGCAGCAACTCCATCCGTTGAAGGAGGTGGCTCATGAAGACCAAAAGTCCTGACGCCAAGCGTGTGGAGGAAATGAATCTGTCGCCTGAGCCTGAGTCCATGCAGAAGTATTCGGATGAGGTGAGGGAACGGATCGCGAAGAAAGCCTATGAACTCTATGAGCAACGAGGGCGAGGGGCGGAGCGAGACGTGGAAGATTGGCTAAAGGCCGAGGAAATGGTTCGCAAGGAGATGAATGCTCGCCGCCCTTCTGCCTAGCTCTCGGAGTAGGAAATCATCCGGGTCGCTCGTTCTTGAAACAGCGCGGTGTCTCATGCCAGGACGATCATCATCATTGCAGCGCGGACCGTCTCGCTCCCTGCACGTGTCAGAGATTCGATTCCACAGCTTCTGTGGGTAACTCTGTGAATGATAGTCGTGTGATGTCGGCAATGCCAGGCGCTAAGAGCCCTTGCATCCGTTTGCCTAATAAATAGGCATTGTGCCTCCTCCGGTAACCCCCCTATATTTTGTGGCTTGACGAGTCAATTTTTCAATTCCCACTCTGTGTTGGTCCGTAACGGCACTGCACCGTTTTCATACTTGAAACAGTCCGGTGAAGCCGCATGGGTAAACCTGCCATGCTTGACGGGGCAATGATTACAGCCAGGCCTGCTGCAGCATACGTGCAGTTATCGTGGAAGTCATCCTGAATCATACGGGTAGGGCGAGAGAGGCAAAAATCGCAAACCGGATGATGGAGAAATTGTGGGCGGCTGTCAGACGCCGCGGCAGGATGCGTTAGCTGGCGAGGAAGCGCTCAAGGAACGTGGTCGAGACATGGCCCTTTTGGAAGTCGGGATCGTTGAGGATGCGTTTGTGCAGCGGGATGGTCGTCTTGATGCCTTCGATCACGAATTCGTCGAGGGCTCGGCGCATACGGGCGATGGATTCCTGCCGGTCCCGTCCATGCGTAATGACTTTGGCAATCATGGAGTCGTAGAACGGGACGACCATCATGTTGGACTCCATGACCGAGTCGACTCGCACACCGAATCCGCCTGGCGCGCTGTACTTGGTGATCATTCCCGGACAAGGCGTAAATTTTTCTGGATCTTCGGCGTTGATGCGGCATTCGAGACTATGCCCGGTGAGTTTGATGTCTTGCTGTTTGAACGAGAGGGATTGCCCGTCAGCGAGCCTGATTTGTTCCTTGATGAGATCGATGCCGGTCACCATTTCGGTGATAGCATGTTCAACCTGGATGCGGGTGTTTACTTCCATGAGGAAGAAGTTGTGGTCCTTGTCGAGCAGGAACTCGACGGTGCCGACATTCCGGTAGTGCACGGCTTTGACGGCTTCGACGGCGACGCGACAGATGGCCCGGCGGAGTTTTTCGTCGATGGCCGGCGACGGCGTCTCTTCGAGCAGCTTCTGGTGCCGGCGTTGGATCGAGCAGTCTCGCTCCCCAAGATGCACGACATGTCCACGGTGGTCGGCGATAATCTGCACTTCGATATGGCGGGGTTCGAGAAAATATCGTTCGAGATAGACGGCGTCGTTGCCGAACGTGGTCTTCGCCTCCGCTTGCGCCGCTTGAAACGCGCGAGCGAGATCCTCGGCCTTGTTCACGACCCGCATGCCGCGTCCGCCTCCACCTGATGAAGCTTTGATGATGACGGGATAGCCGACCTTGCCTGCGGCTTCGAGGGCTTCCTGTTCACTCTTCAGCTCGCCAGGACTGCCTGGTGTGACGGGCAAGCCTCGGTGGGCGACGATTTCCCGTGCTTTGGCTTTATCGCCCAGGAGCGCGATGTGTTCAGACGTAGGGCCGATGAATTTGACACCGATGGATTCGCACACTTCGGCAAAGTGGGCATTCTCGGAGAGAAATCCGTAGCCTGGATGGATTGCGTCCGCCCCGGTAATTTCGGCGGCGCTCAGGACGTTGGGAATATTTCGGTAGCTGAGAGCCGCGTCGGGAGGCCCCACGCAGACCTTTTCGTCGGCTGCGCGCACATGAAGGCTCGCCGCATCGGCCTCTGAAAAGATCGCCACGGTCTTAATGCCGAGTTCCTTACAGGCGCGAATCACGCGGAGCGCGATCTCACCGCGATTGGCTATCAAGACTTTCTTGAACACGCGAGTACTCCGATGTGGATCGAGAGAAGGAGATCAGGTAGTGGCTATCGGATTGACGAGGAAGAGCGCTTGGCCATACTCTACCGGCTTGGTGCTTTCAGCCAGAATTTTCGTGACCCGCCCATCCACCTCCGATTCGATTTCGTTCATCAACTTCATCGCTTCGACGATGCACAGGACCTGTCCCTTTTTCACATAGTCGCCTTCTTCAACATACGGATCGGCATCTGGCGATGGGGACCGATAGAACGTCCCGACGATCGGTGACACGATGGTGATCATGCCGGTCGTGTCTTCGGTCTGTGTACCGGCCGCAGTAGGCATTTGAGCGGCTGAGGTCGAGACGGATATCCCCTGCTCTGGAACTGTAGCCGTAACCGTTCTGAGCCCGGTATCGTGCCGCACACGGATTCTGAGGCCTTCGCGTTCCAATTCCAGTTCGGTCAGGTTGTTCTTCTTGAGGAGATCGATCAGTTCCTGGATCTGCTTGTTTTGTTGTCCTGACAGCGAGGATGTTCCCTGCCCGCTTTGGTTTGCGGCAAAGGCCTGCGGGAGGATGATCGGTCTTCCACCCTTCTTTGGCTTACTGAGCGCTCGCTTGCTCACCGAACACGCTCCACGTATTCTCGCGTACGGGTGTCAATCTTGATCACCGTCCCGGTTTCCAAATAGAGCGGGACCTTGATGGTGGCGCCGGTTTCAAGGGTCGCGAGCTTGGTGCCGCCCGTGGCAGTATCGCCGCGGAAACCCGGCTCGGTATCGCTGACTCGTAATTCGATAAAGTTGGGTAGCTCGACGTCGATTGGGCGATGTTCGTACACCAGAATCTTCACCGTCATGTCTTCTTTCAAGAGGTCCGCATTTCCGCCGAGCGTGGCCTTTTCGAACGTCAGTTGCTCAAAGGTTTCCGTGTCCATAAAGGTATAGGCGTCGTCGGTCGCATAGAGAAATTGCATGGTCCGTTCTTCGAGGTCCGGCTCCTCAAACCGTTCTCCGGATCGGAAGGTACGATCCAGGACATTGCCTGAGAGATAGCTCTTGAGCTTGGTGCGCACGAAGGCTCCACCCTTGCCCGGTTTGACATGTTGAAACTCAACGATATAAAACGGCTGATTATCAACCATCAGGCGCACGCCACCGCGAAAATCGGTCGTGGAAATCACTCAATTCTCCCTTCAGTCTATAGTCGGTCGTTCGATTCGCTCTGCAGTTATCTCGTTACTTTTGCCGCCCGTCGTGATGTCGCAGAGGCCGACGTTTTCTTCTGGCGTCGGGATGCGGTCAGATGATCGTGCAGCCCACGGAGCGCGAGGAGATAGCCGGTCGGACCCAAGCCGGAAATTTGCCCGATAGCGACGCCTGCGACAAAGGACTGATGGCGAAATTCTTCCCGCTGATGAATATTGGACAGATGCACTTCAACCGTCGGCAAACCTACCGCCGCAATAGCATCCCGAATGGCGACACTGGTATGGGTATAGGCGGCAGGGTTAATGATGATCCCATCGTATTCTGTCCGAGCCTCTTGAATCCAGGTGACGATCTCACTCTCACTATTTGACTGGCGCAGGTCCACTTTTACCGCCAGCTCCTCCGCCAACTTCGTGATGGCTGAGTCCATGGCGTCGAGAGACATGGTTCCGTAGATCGACTGTTCCCTGGTTCCAAGCAGATTGAGATTGGGACCATGTAAGACTCGTATTCGTAGCATGTCGCTCTATTCACATACTGGATACGTAAGGATGATTCTACATGACAAGGTCCAGCAGGGCGGCATTGTAGCAGTCCGTCTCAGACCGGTCAAACGTGTGAAAAATCTTAAGAAACTTTGGGGTGTGGTTCGTTCGTTGGGTCACGATCGTGACGTCGTGATTCGATGCTGCGAAGCCAGGATTCCAGTTGTGTCACGACTTCAGCATGAGGGGATGGAAGAGGCATTGTTATAGTGTCGGCGGCTTGGGGATCAGGCACTGCGAGTTCTTCCCCTGTCTGGTCGTGTGTAGAGAGAGCTGTTTTTATGTGTTCTGTTACCGCAACCAGCGGGTCGATAGAAGCGCTTGGTTCGACCGTCGTTGAAGTCGGTAGATCTGGTGCGGTACGCGCCTCCGGAGTGGAGGTTGTGGATTCAATTGAGGTAGGCGGTGCAGCAATCGGCTCGGTGGCACGATTACTTGTAACTGGCGCCGCCGGCTTTGACCGTCCCAGTTCTTTCTTTTGTTTCAGCGGACCACCCAGAGCAGATTGGACCGAGCGCGCTTCTTCATCACGCGGGTTGACCGCTAGGATGACGGCACAGGATTGCAGCGCCGACTCATTCAGTCCCTGGCTTTGGTAGATCTTGATCAAGGTGCGATGGGCACGTAGGTTTTCAGGACTCAACTTGACGGATTCTTCAAGAATCGCTTTGGCCTTCGTGGCTTGCCCCATGTGGTCGTAGGCACGTCCAAGAGCCACCATGGCGGTAATGAAGCCGGGATACAACTTCAGGCCGTCTTCAAGGACGCCTGCGGCTTCTTGCCACATGCCGACTTTTCCATACTCTTCGGCCAAGGGCATGAAGGCTTTCGAGTGGGGATCTTTGGCCAACTGGCTAGCCAGTCGATCGATTTCCAGGGCGCTTTCGGTCGCAATCTGATCCTCAGCCATGGGTTGCTAGCGTCCTCTCGCAACTGATTTGGGGGCCTGGCTGGGTTGTCTGGTGTGGAGCAGCTCTTGTGCCCGGCTCATGATCGCATCGGCGAGGGCTCGTTTGGGCATCAGGGGCAGCTCGGTCATGACCCCCTGCCGGTCGATTAATGTGGCTGTGTTCTGATCGCTGCCGAATCCCGCTCCTTCTATCGTGACATCGTTGGCGACGATAAGGTCCAACCCTTTCGCCCTCAACTTGTCCTTCGCGTGGGCGATCAGATCGCCGGTCTCAGCGGCGAAGCCAACCATGAGTTGCGTGGTTCGTTGGGCAGATAAGGAGGCTAGGATATCAGTTGTTTGTTCGAGATCGAGGGTCTGGGTGGCTCGCCCTTGTTTCTTTATTTTTTGCGAGGCAGGATGCGTGGGACGAAAATCTGCCACGGCGGCAGCCATGACCACAGCAGTGGACCAGGCAAGACGCGTAGACAAAGCCTTCAACATTTCTTCAGCTGTGGTTATCGAAACCACTTCGACGCCTCTCGGAGCTGGTAATGCTGTGGGACCGGTGACGAGGACCACCTGAGCCCCCCTTGCCTGGGCGGCTTCGGCGATGGCATAGCCCATCTTACCGGAGGAGCGGTTTGAAATGAAACGCACCGGATCGAGCGGCTCTTGTGTCGGGCCCGCCGAAACCAGAATACGGTGCCCTTGCCAATCGCGTCGTGGAGCCAGCGCCGCTTGAATAGCCTCCAGAATTGTGCCTTCCTCGGCCAAGCGGCCTTGTCCGATCCGTCCGGAAGCAAGCGGGCCTATTTCTGGATTGACCACGATTGTTCCCCTCGCACGTAATGTTCCTACGTGTGCTGTGACAGATGGATGGGTCCACATCCCGCCATCCATGGCAGGAGCTACAATCAGCGGGCATTGTGCTGTCAGGAGCATGGTCGAGAGCAGATCGTCGCCCAGACCCAGCGCTGACTTTGCAAGGCAATTGGCCGTGGCCGGCGCAATGACGATGGCATCCGCCTGTTCGGACAACGACAAGTGCTTCATCTCCTGGTGCGCCTCGAACACATCCGTCGAGACGGGATGGCCGGAGAGCACTTCAAACGTCAGTGGAGTGACAAACCTTGTGGCTGATTGCGTCATCACGACGTGCACCACCGCTCCTTCACGGACCAGCGTTCGGAGCAATGCGACAGCTTTATAGGCCGCGATACTGCCGGTCACGCCTAGCACGATCTGTTTCCCGATCAACGTCGGCCCTATGGAGTCGGAGATTTTCAGAAATTACTCCTCGCTCTCGCCCACTGCCGGCTTTGGGGTATCGTCGACATAGACGCTCAGCTCTTTCTTGATCTCCTTCGCATCGTCGCCGGTCATCAAGGCAACCCGCTCCATTTCGCCTTCCTTGCCGCGTTTGGCCTCTTTCATGGCATCCCGCGCTTCTTGACCGACGAGATAGGTAATTTGTCCCCGGAGAACTTCATCGAGGGCGATGGTCGTTTCCTTGGTGAAGCGAGAGGCGGTATGACGCGACCCTTGGACGATGTGCTTCGCTCGCTGGGCTGCAATGATCGTCAGCCGGTGGCGAGAGTCAAACTCATCTGCTGTGTATTGCGGCAAGAGTCTCAACATATCGATCATGGATTCGGTACTCCTATGGGTTAGGGAAGATCTTTGCGATCTTCGGTTTTCTGTTCATCGTCAAGAATAAAATTATTCTCGAGCCACGTCATGTTCAAACGTTTCGTCTTCAAGCGTTCTGACCAGAAGATGCTTTCGAGATCGTGAAGGGATCGGCCGAGGTCTTCATTTCGGACGATATAGGCATATTCCCGGTAGCTCCAGACTTCTTCTTTCACTTTGTGCAGCCGCCGTTGAATTTCTTCCGGTGTATCGGACGCTCTGGTTTGGAGGCGGGCCCGGAGCACGGTCATCGAGGGAGGAAGAATAAAAATCGAAACCGAATCCTCAAACCGTTTCTTGACCTGTATAGCCCCTTGCACATCGATCTCCAGTAACACATCGATTCCCTGATCGATCTTCTCGGTCAGCGACTTCCACGGTGTTCCATAGAGATGTCCGTACACGTGAGCCCACTCGACAAACTCATTTCGTGCGACCATTTCCCGGAATGTCTGTTCTCCAATGAAGTAATACTCCTGCCCATGTTTTTCGCCTGATCGCGGCTTCCTCGTCGTATAGGAAATTGAATGCCACAGGCCTGGAAGGTTCGTTGCGAGTTGCTTGCAGAGCGTAGTTTTTCCCGTCCCGGAAGGCGCGGAAATAATGAAAAGAATTCCCCGCCTGTCCATCGAAGACCGCGGGTGGTCGGATGCCGGCGTCGTGGAGCTGGTCGTGGTGGCTGAGTTCATTCGACGTTCTGGACCTGTTCGCGAATGCGTTCCAGTTCGGCCTTCATCTGGACCACATGACCGGCGATTTCTGCATTGTTGGCTTTCGAGCCGATCGTGTTGACTTCCCGCCCGATTTCCTGGAGCAGAAAATCGAGGGTTTTGCCCACGGAGTCTGCACCGTTGAGCGTCTGCTCAAACTGTAGCATATGTGAGTCCAATCTGACTATTTCTTCCGTAATGTCGCCACGATCCGCGTACACCGCCAACTCCTGATAGAGCCGGGGGGGGTCGGGGATTTCTGATCCCAGCAGCTTCTCCACACGAACCTTCATTCTGTCAAAGGACTCTTGGGCTAGGAGAGGAGACCGTGCGGCGATGAGATCCTTATGTCCCCGGATGGTCTGAAGCCGCGCCCGCATATCCTCTGCCAGGGCCTTTCCCTCGCGTGTTCGCATGCCCTCAAGATCTGTCAAGGCCTGGGTCGTCAGTCGCTGAACGAACTTTGCCAGTTTCGGGTCTTCCGTCGGCTGATCCGATACGGACACCACGTCGCGAAGCCCAGCCATAAGCGCAAGATCGATGGAGCCGCTCAGCTTCAGGGATTTCTTGAGAGTACGGAGAGCCTGATGGTACTGCTTCGCGAGGGGTTGGTCAAGATTGACGCTTCCTGCTCGTCCTCTGCCCGCCTGGACGGTCACAGTGATATCGATGCGCCCACGGGTGCAGCGTTGCTGGACAGCTTTCTTGAAAGCGTCTTCCAGATGGTTTAACGGCCGTGGCAGGCGGCATGCGATTTCGAGAAAGCGATGGTTGACGGAGCGCATTTCGACCGTCACGGACCCATCCTGCCCGGAGGCCTGTCGTCGGCCGAAACCGGTCATGCTACGAATCATTGGAGACCTTTCTCTTTCCATGGGCATTGCTGGGAGATCGGACAGGTTGGGCATTGGGGTCTTCTAGCAAGGCAGACATAGCGGCCATGCAGCAACAGGCGTTGCGACACAGCCGTCCACTGAGATTTCGGCACGAGCTGCTGCAGGTCTTGTTCAACCAGGTCTGGATTGTCTGACCCGGTCAGACCGAGTCGCTTCGCCACGCGCTTGACATGGGTATCGACGACGATACTGGGTTGGCCGAAGGCAGTTCCGAGTATGACATTCGCCGTCTTTCTGCCGACGCCCGGCAAGGTGATCAATTCCTCCATCGTGTGTGGGACTTGTTCACCAAAGCGTTCGGTCACGGCTTTACCGCAGGCGACGAGATGTTTTGTTTTGTTTTTAAAGAAACCGGTGGAACGAATAAGTTGTTCGAGTTCAGGACGATGAGCCGCAGCCATCTCCGCCGGTTGCCGATACCGCTGGAAAAGTGAAGGTGTAACTTGATTGACACGCTGGTCAGTACATTGGGCGGAGAGAATTGTGGCCACGAGTAGTTCCCAAGGGGAGCGATGGTCGAGTTCCATCTGTGGGCTAGGCATTGTGCGCTGAAGTATCCTCGCAATCACTCGGAGACGTTTCCGATGATCCGAGGAAGGCAGAGATTTCGTAGTCATGGCTGGCACCAAAATGGGTTGATTGTGCCGCGGGTTAAGGACGAGATGCAAGTGTGTGCGTCGGGGCTGCCGATCTCTGAGAAGACCCATCCACCGGGACGAGCGCATCCAGCCGTTCTTCGAGGTGTTGGAGCAGTGGGGGCAAGGTCTCCGGATGCAGAGATGAAATTCCGATCGCCCCATAGCGTCGACACAGGGCTTCCGCTTGCCCAGATGGAAGTTGGTCGCATTTATTGAATACCAGAACCCGTGGAATCCCATCCAGAGCAAGGCTTTGCAGCACGGTTTTGACCGACGCGATATGGGCATCCAGATCTTTCGTCCCAGCATCGACCACGTGCAGAAGGAGATCGGCGTCGCGCATTTCGTCCAATGTCGTTCTGAAGGCTGCGAGAAGATCTTTCGGCAGGTCGCGAATAAATCCCACCGTGTCGGTGATGATGACCTCCCGGCCATGTGGAAAATACAATCTACGGCTCGTGGTATCGAGTGTTTCAAACACGCGAGGAGCCGTGCTCACCTGACTTTTTGTTAAGACATTGAGCAATGTCGACTTGCCGGCGTTTGTGTAGCCCACAATAGACAGGACCGGGAATGCTTGCCGGACGCGGCGCGATCGCCGCTGGTCTTGATGACGGGCAAAGCTCTCAATCTGCCGCTCCAAATGGTCGATGCGCTCTCTGATGCGACGTCGATCCGTTTCGAGCTTCGTTTCACCGGGACCTCTGCTGCCGATGCCACCGGCCAAGCGAGAGAGGCTCGTTCCCTGACCGGAGAGACGAGGAAGCAGATAATGGAGTTGTGCCAATTCGACCTGCACCTTGCCTTCTCGGCTATGCGCCCGTTGCGCAAAGATGTCGAGAATGAGCTGGGTCCGATCGATGACCGTGAGGTCGGTGATCTCCTCAATAGCGCGTAATTGTGCGGGAGCCAAATCTTGATCGAAGATGAGCAGATCCGCTCCCTTTTGCATGGCTTGCATCAGCACGTCCTTGAGTTTTCCGCTTCCCAATTGGAACCGATGATGGCCACTCTGCGTGCGTTGCACTAAACGGTCGATCACTGTGAGATCTGCCGAGGAGGCGAGTTCTGCCAACTCGGCGAGGCGTTCTTCTTGGTCAGTCTTACTCTTGGGCGAAGCGCTCACGAGGATGGCGGTCTGACTCTGGGCCATGGTATGCGACGCACCCTGACGTTGGAGGTCTGACTCCAGGTCACGAACGAAGGTCTCGAAACTCACTGGACATTGATGTACCAATGTGGGCTTGAGCAGCGTATACATAGAGCCGTGAGGACCAGGTGGATTCAGATGGGCCAGGGAGAGCAACCCTGGTTCGCCTTTTGGTGTGACACTCAATGTTCCGAACATGTCGAGTCGGAGCAGTCCGAGCATGGTGAGGTCTTCTTGGGTCAGGGATTCTCCCTTGAGGCTTGAGCGGATCAGGCGAAGGCCCCGCAGGGATCGTGGACTTGCGCGAAAGGTGGCCAGAGTGGTCGGCGATGGCTCGGCCCCGGCGCCGACAAGGACGTCTTGAACAGCCCCACGTCTGGTGATGACCAGTCCGATGGGCCGGCGAATTTCGTGCGTAAACTGCGCGAGGGTTTTTGCCGCTTCCGCCGACAGCACTTCATCTACAGGCATGCGTCGGCGGTACAGCCGCTCAAGCATTGAGAGTTGGCCGGCGCGGAGACCGAGGACCTGTCCGTGAATTTCTGGAATGGGAGTCGTATCCTTATCGTCGTCAGTTAATGTGTCTGTGCGAATGACGACGCCATCGAAGCGTGGGCATCGATTGTAAGAGGTGCGCGGAGTCCCGCGAGAAGGGCGTGTCTCCCTGCCGAGGCGATCATCGCGGCGTTATCTGTACAGTAAGCCAACGGGGGAAGACTGAGTTGCACGTTCTCGGAAGCCGCTCGTTGCTGGAGCAACAACCGTAATCGAGAATTGGCCGAGACCCCTCCGACAACGGCCAACGCACGAGCGCCGGATGACTGAACTGCGGCAAAAGACTTTTTGACTAAGACTGCCACAATAGCCTCCTGATACCCGGCTGCTATATTCGCGGCTTGTGCCGTGCGATATTGCTCATTCATTGCTTGAAGTTTATAGAGCAAAGACGTTTTCAAACCGCTGAAACTAAAACTCAGACTCCCCCTCTTGAGATAGGAACGGGGAAAGGCAATCGCCTCCGGGTTTCCCTGTCGAGCCAAGCGATCGATGGCTGGCCCTCCAGGATATTCCAGCCCAAGCAACTGTGCGCCCTTGTCAAATGCCTCCCCTGCCGCATCGTCTTTGGTCGCGCCAAGAAGCCGGCACTGACCGTTTGGCTCCTTAAAATAAAGATGGGTGTGTCCACCCGATACAACCAGGACAACACAGGGTAATGGAAACGCTGGATTCTGCAACCAGGCGGAGGCGATATGGCCCTCAAGGTGGCTGACACCGACCACAGGAATATTCAAGGCATAGGCGAGCGCTTTGGCATAATTGACCCCGACGAGTAACGCGCCTGCCAAACCCGGCCCCTGGGTGACGGCGATTCCGGTGAGATCCTTCCATACAAGACCGGCTTGTTGCAGCGCCTCAGATGCGACATCTTCAATCGACTCAATGTGTGCACGGGAGGCGAGTTCGGGGACGACACCACCGAATCGCCGATGCACGGCATGCTGTGACGTAATGATGTTCGAGAGGACGGTGCCGTCTGCCGCGAGCACCGATGCAGCCGTCTCATCGCAGGATGTTTCGATGCCAAGAATGGGGCCTGGCATCCAGGTTGACGTGGTTCGTTCAATGGCCGCTATCATTACATACTTCCCGATCACAGCAACTGGTCGGCAACAGATGCATGGCTCACGCGAGGTTAAATAACACGGCCCTTGTGGCCGCTGGTGCCACAAGGGCCGTGTCGTACTCTATACGACAGCGTCGCGCAGGCAAGAGGGCTGAGGATTAGACGCCAGCCATCGCCTCCTGCTCGATGAATGCCGGTGCGCCGTCGCGAAGCACGACGCGGATCTTCCGGCATTCCTTGAATCGTCCTCTGATCATCTCCTCGGAGAGCGGATCGCCGATCGCGCGCTGAATCGTCCGGCGCATCGGTCTGGCTCCGTAGAGCGGTTCATAGCCTTCTTTAATCAACCACTGCTTGACGTCGTCCTCGACCTCGAGTTCCACTCCCTTATCGAGCAGACGCAGGTTGAGTTCTCCCAAGAGGATGTCGAGAATGCTGTAGAGATGCGTTTTGTCCAATTGATGAAAGACCACAACCTCGTCGATCCGGTTCAGAAACTCCGGGCTGAACGAGCGACGCAATTCTCCCAACACTTCTTCCTTCTTATGGCGCTCCTGGTCACCTTCCGTACTCTGGAATCCGAGCGAGACCCCCTTCTGAATCAACTTAGTCCCGATATTAGAGGTCATGATGATGACGCAATTCTTGAAGTCGACTTTGCGTCCAAGACTGTCGGTCAGCACCCCATCATCCAATACTTGCAGCAGAATATTGAACACATCAGGATGGGCCTTTTCGATTTCATCGAACAGGACCACCGAATAGGGCCGACGTCTGACCCGCTCAGTCAATTGGCCGCCTTCTTCATATCCCACATATCCCGGAGGTGCTCCAAACAGTCGGGAACTCGTGAACTTTTCCTGATATTCAGACATGTCAATCCGAATAAGCGAATCCTCACTATTGAAGAGAAACTCGGCTAAGGTCCGTGCCAGCTCTGTTTTTCCTACCCCGGTAGGTCCTAGGAATATAAAGGATCCGATAGGCTTCTTGGCTTCCTTCAGACCGGCGCGCGACCGCCGAATAGCTCGGGCCACGGCAGAAATCGCTTCGTTCTGTCCAACCACACGCTTATGGAGGAACTCTTCCATGCGCAACAGTTTGTTCGACTCTTCTTCTTCGAGCTTGAAGAGCGGAATGCCCGTCATCTTGGAAACGACATAGGCTACTTCTTCTTTACCGATCGTCGGCTTGTTTTTCTCCTGGTTCTTCTTCCACTCGCGCTTGGATTCGTCGAGGAGCTTGCGTAGCCGCTCTTCTTCCTCCCTGTGGCGAACAGCCTCTTCGAAGTTCTGCATCGAGATGGCTAATTCCTTCTCACGAGAAACCTTTTTCAGCTCTTGCTCCATCGCCTTCAGGTCAGACGGTAGCGCATAGGTCTGTAATTTGGCCCGTGATCCCGTCTCGTCGATCAAATCGATGGCCTTGTCCGGCAGGAAGCGGTCGCTAATATAACGATCGGATAGCTTAACGGCTTCCTGGATTGCTTCTTCAGAAATCTCAACACCATGATGTTCTTCGTACCGATCGCGAAGTCCTTGGATAATCAGCACCGTTTCGTCGATACTTGGCGGCTGGACATGGATCGGTTGGAACCGTCGCTTGAGGGCGCCGTCTTTCTCAATATGTTTTCGGTATTCATCGAGGGTCGTGGCGCCGATACATTGGATTTCGCCTCGCGACAGTGCGGGCTTGAGCATGTTGGAGGCATCGATCGACCCTTCCGCTGCCCCTGCTCCCACCAAGGTATGGAGCTCATCAATGAAGATGATGATGTTCCCGGCCTGGACGATTTCCTTCATGACGACCTTCAGTCGTTCCTCGAATTGGCCGCGATATTTCGTCCCTGCAACCAGTGAACCGAGGTCGAGTGCAATGACGCGTCGTGAGAGAAGATTATCCGGTACTTCGGACTGGATGATTCGCTGGGCGAGACCTTCGACGATGGCGGTCTTGCCGACGCCGGCCTCCCCGATGAGTACGGGATTGTTTTTTGAACGGCGACTTAGGATCTGAAGCACCCGCTCGATTTCGTCGGCTCGGCCGATGACGGGATCCAGTTGCCCTGCCTGCGCAAGCTGGGTCAGATCACGACCGAACTCATCGAGCGCGGGAGTGTTGCTCTTCCGATCTCTCTCCCGCGGGGTGGATTTCCGCAGGAATGTTACGGTTAATTGCCTGGCAGTGAGCAAATTGGCGCCTAAGCTTCGGAGAATCTTGCCGCCAATTCCTTCTTCTTCTCGGAGTAGGCCCAAGAGGAGATGCTCGCTCCCGATATGATTGTGTCCAAGGAGACGGGCTTCTTCGACTCCGTATTCGATGACCTTTTTGACTCGAGGGCTGAAGGGGATCTCACCAAATGTCATGGTGGTTCCTCCGCCGGGCAAATTCCGTTCAATTTCCAAACGGACTTGCTCGGTCGAGAGTCCCATCTTTTTCAAGATCATCAGGGCAATCCCATCGGATTCACGGAGAATGGCCAAGACGAGATGCTCGGTTCCAAGGTAGTCGTTCTGATGACGCTCTGCCTCTTCCCGTGCGAGGATGATGATTTTCCGGCCCTTATCCGTGAATCTTTCGAACATCCTGCCTCCTTTTAGGGGGAGCCTATAACCGGTTCCGTGCGCGCAAAGTTCTCGAAAAATCTGGCCTAATTCTAACTAGACGAATTTTAAGTGTCAAGACTAGGACACAATCTCACAATCCGAGAATTGGAGTGGACGGGACACATGACGAAGGCTGCTGCATTTCAACCCGCATCATTCACGAACGCTTTTGCGAGAATCGCTGAGAAGAAATTCAGAACTCATTGCGGTATTCTCTCTTCGCGCCGGGATCATACAAAAGGTCTCGACATCGAAAGCGCGGTGGCGACGCACCTGCGGTGAGCAGGCTTGCTGCTCAGTGGGTCAACATCCTGTTTCAAGTATGCCGTCCTCCCTGTGACTCCACACATCCGCCTTGTTTGCCGTCTCGGTGTGTTTATCATAAACACTCGTGAGTCATGCGGGCTCGTTCGTTGACTTCAAAATAACCCTCCCGATACAATTGCGCACATTTTCTCTGGTTTCTCGGTGGATTTACGACAGGGTTTCACGACATGAAAAGCAAAAGTGTCGGGATTTTGACAAAGCCGCGGTTTCCCGAAATTGAACGCACGTTGCGGGATGTGGTCAGTTGGCTCCGGGCTCGAAGCATCGATGTAGTGTTGGACACGACATCAGCCAGTCTTCTTGGCGAAAAGGGAGGGTACCAAAAAACTCAGCTGGCCGGCAAAGCGGACGTACTTCTCGTCTTGGGCGGTGACGGAACGATGCTGAATGCCGCGCGACTCTCCGGAGAACGTAGCATCCCCATCCTCGGTGTTAACATGGGCGGACTCGGGTTTTTAACCGAGGTCCGGTTGGAGAATCTTTACCCTTCGCTCGAACGGGTATTTGCGAATGACTTTGTTCTCGATGAGCGTCTCATGCTCCGGACGCATATTCATCGGCATGGAGAAACGGTCGCGCAGGGAGTGGTATTGAACGATGTCGTGATCAGCAAGGGCACCCTCGCGCGCATGATCGAACTGAAGATTGCGATTCAAGGACGATTCGTGACCAACTTACGGGGTGACGGGTTGATAGTCAGCAGCCCAACAGGATCGACCGCCTACTCCCTTTCAGCCGGAGGGCCGATTATTGATCCGGCAGTCCAGTCATTGATCCTGACGCCGATTTGCCCTCATACCTTGACGCATCGGCCATTGATCGTCCCGGGCAACGCAGAGATCGATGTGACGTTAACCAGTAAAGACGATGGCGCCATGGCGACGCTCGACGGACAGGTGGGAGTGGCGATCTCGCAGGGAGATACAGTGGTGATTCAGACTTCGGAGCATCGGACCCGATTGATTCGATTTCCGGAGAGCAATTACTACGATGTCCTAAGAGAAAAACTTAAATGGGGAGACAGATAGAGGTAATCGGCCTGCTCGTTACGCTTTCCCGCGTTCGATCAATTCGAGCATCTCCTGATTCTTCGTATATTTAAACTCCCCGATACAGTCCTCACCCCAGTGACCCTTTTCACTCGACTCAAGTGCACGGAGCCCATCCAGATTGACGGGGTGGCTCTTGTGAGCCTTGAAAATTGAACCGAGCTTGTCGAGAACAACCTTTACATCAGAGTGACTACCCGATGTCTTCGCTGAAATGTATCGGCTTACAACTTCCGCACACCAATCCCCGTCCCGTTTGGCAATACCGACTAAGCCCTCGCTCGCTTTCCGTGCCCACCCAGCGAGAAATACGCCGTCCAGGATTTTGCCTGTCGTTTCGTCATAGGCTTGGAAGAGCGCGTCATCCGGATCGTTTCCGGTCTTATTGGGATTGGTGATGAACATACCGCTCTTATACGGCAATCCGACGGTCTCATCGACTTTGTCGCCGACGGCAAACACCACGGCATCGCAAGGAAACTCATAATATTGTTTGAGTCCGACTGCGACCGTATCCTCGCCTTTGGGATCGAGCTTGTTGTCTTCCATTTCCAGGCCGCGTACGCGGTTATTGTCGTCGACAAGAATACGCTTAGGAGAGGCGAGAAACTTGAAGCCCATCTTCGTCTCGCTGACTTTCGGCTCGCATTTCGTAAACTCGCCCGTCAGGCCCTTGAGTGCTTCGTCTGCATTCTGGCCGACTGCGGCAAGGCGATCCTTAATTCGAGCCACCTCGCTAGTAATCCCAGCCACATCCATGTTGGCGCATACCGCGCGAATTTCTTTCGGATTATACTTTCGTTCGACAGGCCCACGCCGCACGATCGCGGTGACCCGCTCCACTTTCTTGTAACGAACAAGCCAGTGCGCGACATCGACCATCACATCGCCCGCGCCGATGACGGCGACGTGCTTGCCCATTTCAAACGGGCGATCGCCGAATCCAGGAAGCCGATTGAAATGGTACACGACGTCTTTGGCATGGAATACGCCCTTAGCCGAATCCCCTTCCACGCCGATGGCTTTGGTCCCTTGCGCACCGATAGAAAATACCACCGCGCTGGCACCAAGGTTTCGAACCTCTTCGACGCTGAGGTCTTTGCCCTTGCCGATTGAGACATTGCCGAAATAATGGACATTCGGTCGCTCGATCAATTCCCAATACTGCTTTTTCAGACCGCCGCGGAGCTTGAGTTTCGCGGGGAAAATTCCGTACTCGGCCAGCCCGCCGAACTTGATGTCGCGATTCAGGATAATGATCTCATGGCCTGCCTTTGCGAGTGAACTCGCCACGGCCATGCCGGCTGGTCCTGCGCCGGCCACAATTATGACGTGCGATGTCGTTGCTCTCATGCGTTGTTCCCTGAAAATATAGATAGAAAGTGTCTAGAACCCCAACAGTTCCGCGGACTTTAGCATAGAGGCCTTTCGGCTGTCAAAGATGTGGGTAGATTTATGTGGGTGCTCGAAGTGCCCATCCACGCTAGATGACAGTGATGTCCGCGGCATTGATACCAGCAGCGGAGGAAATCTGATATGAGCCGGTGTTTGAGATCGGCATCGTGAGAGTGTTGCGCGCGCGAATGGCGAGGTTGTCCGTCAGCGTTATCTGCGCCTTTCCTCCCCCATCTCTTATCCTCCGGCACTTCCCACTGGCCCACCCGGCTCGGTCATGCGCCAAGGGTCGAGTAGTTCCGTGAGTCGCTTTTCAGAGAGGACCTTTTGCTCCTTGGCCATTTGGCGGACGGTCCTGCCTGACTTGTAGGCGTCCTTGGCAAGTTTTGCGGCAGCCTCGTAACCGATTTCCGGAGCCAAGGCAGTGCACATGGCCAGGCTTTCTTCAATTAGGCTCTTGCAGCGTGCCTCATTCGCCTTGATGCCTTCGATACATTTGACTGCAAAATTGTTGGCAGCAGTCGCCAGTAGTTCAATAGACTGCAAGAGATTGTAGGCCATCACCGGCAACATCACGATCAGTTCAAAGTTGGCCGCTTGCCCTCCCACTGTGACCGTCACATCATTGCCGATCACCTGAGCGCAGACCATCGTCACCGATTCGGCAATGACCGGATTGACTTTGCCCGGCATGATGGATGAGCCCGGTTGTGTCTCGGGCAGATTGATCTCCCCGAGCCCACAGCGTGGGCCTGAACCGAGCCAACGAATGTCGTTGGCGATCTTCATGAGGCTTACGGCGATGGTCTTCAACTCCCCGCTTGCTTCGACCATCGAATCCTGCGTGGACTGTGCTTCAAAGTGGTTGGTGGCTTCTGTAAACGTGCAGCCGGTCTCTTTCGAAACTATCGCCAGCACCTTAGCGGAGAATTTCGGATGGCAATTGAGCCCTGTGCCGACTGCGGTACCGCCGAGCGCCACTTCGCTGAGGGCTTCTTGCGCCCGCTTGACGCGTTGGATGCCGAGTTCAATCTGACGCGCATAGCCGCTGAATTCCTGGCCCAATCGCACAGGCGTGGCATCCTGCAAATGAGTCCGACCGATCTTGACGATCTTGTCGAACTCTTTAGCTTTGCGCGCGAGGGCTTTGTGCAAGTAAGTGAGCGCGGGAATGAGCTGCTGCTGCATCATTTCCCCGGCCGCGATGTGAATCGCGGTGGGAATCACGTCGTTGCTGGATTGGCCTAGATTGACATGGTCGTTTGGATGTACCAGTTTGCTGCCTCGCGCTCCGCCGAGCAGCTCGGTCGCGCGGTTTGAGATCACTTCGTTGGTGTTCATGTTTGTCGAGGTGCCTGAGCCGGTTTGAAAAATGTCGACCGGAAACTCCGCATCGAGCTTGCCCTCAACCACTTCGGTCGCTGCGTGGTTGATCGCATCTGCTGATTTCTTGTCAAGAAGACCCAGCGACTGATTGACCGTGGCCGCGGCGCGTTTGATTAACCCCATCGCTCGGATCATGGCGCGGGGGAATCGCAACGAGCTGATCGGAAAGTTCTCGATGGCGCGGGCGGTCTGCACACCATAATATGCCGTGGCCGGTACGGCCAGTTCGCCCATCGTATCGCGTTCAACTCTGGTCGCATGTGATGACTGGGCTACAACCGCTGTGGGTATTTTCTTCATGAGTCCTACTCCAATGTAAGGGTTCTCAGATGCTGCGGGCGCCATGATAAACTTAGCTCCCCTGCTTGCACAAGGGTATTGCTCGATGGACGGCTCGCGCATTGTTGTTGACCGGTTCGCTGGTGACAAAGGGGAGGAGACTCCCCGCGCCTTTACACATGAAGGAAGCCGGCGGATAGTGACTGAGATCATGGCTCGCTGGTATACCGAGACGCACTGTTATTTCCGCGTTCGAACTGACGACGGACATCGGTATGTGCTCCGATTCGATCTGGATAATCTTATCTGGGAACTCGTGATGGGCGAAACGCCTGATGGCAAGACGTAGTGGCCGGACAGCCTGGGAAAAGAAGAGGCCCGCCAGAGCGGGCCTCTGTTCAGACCGGATGGTAATGGCTATCGATTAGGCAACCTTGACCTCAATCGCTTTCGGCTTTGCCTTCTCGGACTTCGGCAGCTGGAGATTTAGAACTCCGTCCTTGAATTCTGCTTTCACCTTTTCCTCATCAACCAGATCGGGCAATGTGAAGCTTCGAACGAAGCTGCCGTAAGAACGTTCTACCCGATGGTACTTCTTGCCGGTCTCTTCCTTCTCTTGCTTCCGCTGACCCTGGATCGTGAGGACGCCGTCTTCGAGTGTCACCTTCACATCCTCTTTCTTCACATCAGGAATCTCCGCCTTGATCTGGTATGCCCCATCTGTTTCACTGACGTCCACGGATGGTACCCAGTCGGCAACTACCATGGTCTCCTTTCCATTTGTCCGAGGCAGAGCCGGACGGCTAAACATCCGATTCAGCCGATCCGACATGTCTTCGAGTTCACGAAACGGATCCCACCGTACGAGTGTCATGTTAGACCTCCTTCTTGTTCGTATTCGCTGTTTTAGAATATCTCTCGCAGCGCGCGCCGATTGCTCTGTACGAATAAACAGATAACTCTCGCTGCCGTGGAGTCAAGGGGGCTGGGCCACTGTTGAAGGCGATGATGGCGGAAAGACCCTAGCGTTGCTCGATAGGCACGTACGGCCGGTCATGCTCACCGGAATAGATTTGATCGGGACGGAACAGTTTGTTCTCACGAAGTTGTTCAAGCCAATGAGCCAGCCACCCGGACACCCGAGCCATCGCAAATAACGGTGTGAACAGATCGATCTCGATACCCATTTTGTCGTAGACAATCCCGGAGTAGAAATCGACATTGGGATATATTCCCTTTCCCTTCAACAGTTCTTCAGCGATCCGCTCGACCTCCAAAGCAACCTCGTACATTGGTGACGTGCCGCTTTCCTTGAAGAGTCGCTCACACAAACCTTGGAGGATCGTCGCGCGCGGATCTTTGACCTTGTACACCCGGTGACCGAAGCCCATCAGCTTCTGTCTCGCTCGGACCTGTTCTTCAAGGTACGATCGGGCCTTCCTTGGCTCACCAATCTCCTTGAGCATCTGCACGACTTCTTCGTTGGCCCCGCCATGCAGGGGACCCTTCAGAGCCCCGATTGAGGATGCGACGACGGTATAGGGATCAGCCAGTGTCGAGGCGGTGACCATGCCGGTGAACGTTGAGGCATTCATCGTGTGCTCGGCATGGAGAATCAGGCAATCATCAAAAATGTTGCCCCATGAAGGAGGAGGTACTGTCTCAGTCAGCATATAGAGAAAGTTTTCCGAAAATCCAAGATCATCGCGCGGTGGAATGTACTCGTTCCCATATCGCAGACGTGCCCAGGCCGCGACGATCGTGGGCAGTTTGGCAACAAGACGGACGGCGGACCAGTAATTGTTTTCGACATCCTGGACATTTCGGCCGGGATAAAACATGCCCAATGCAGCAACCGCGGCTTGCAAGGCGTCCATGGGATGTCCCTGCTCCGGAAGACACTTCAATAAATCGACAATCTTGAACTTGATGCGGCGGTGATGAATGATGTCTTCGTTCCATCGTGCGAACTGCGAGTGAGTGGGCAGGTGTCCAAAGAGCAGCAGATAAGCAGTTTCGAGATAGGACGATCGCAGGCAAAGTTCTTCGACACGGATGCCGCGATATTCAAGCACACCGCGCTGTCCATCCACATCGCTGATTGCTGATTTGGCTGCAGGAACCCCTGCGAGCCCGGGCATGAAATCATGTGGCATGATCGTGCTCCCTCATGTGAGCGGCAGTCCGCATGAAGCGTGAGGACAGTCTATCATGTTAGAGCGGCAGGATCTTGAAATGGTTTTTATCGGTTGGCATACTCAACTTGCCGGCTGTTCGCGACCGGAGAAAACCACATGTCTCTGCTGGTGATGATCTTCATCGGCTGTGTTGTTCTTGTTCTGGGCCTCACGATGCTCTGGTTGACCCCGGCGACGACGTCACAGCCGAAGTTGATCAAGCCGATTGATACAAGTATTCAGAACCACAAGTTAACCCCTTCCGCCGATCAACCGAGATCTCGTAAGGACCGCCCAGATACGGTAGATGCACGCGAGAAATTGGATAGGTAGAGGAGTAAACGATGGTTTCGCGGCTGTTCCTCTTTCTGTTGTTCTTGAGTCTCATCGCCATGGGGACGGCTTTCTTCGTCCAGGCCGACGGCGAGATCCTTGGGTTTGCCGTCGTGAGCGAGGCGCCAAAAGACAAGACGAAGGTTTCGGCAAAAGTCTCGGTGAATGACGCAGTGTCAGATATGAAGCTCCTCGCATCGGAGACGATCCTGAATAATCTGATTTGGAAAAAACTCGAAATCTGTCATGCGATGAGGATCGAAGGACACAAGGTCGCTGAAGGATTTCAGGTTGTTACGGTGCACATGATCGATGCCGGCATGCTGCCGATGTCCTTACAATC
>DATENE010000170.1:0-6443 GCA_035275205.1 Nitrospiraceae bacterium | reverse complement strand
ATCGAGATTATGTTCGATGATCACTACGGTATTTCCCGCCTCGACCAATCGATCCAGCACATCCAGCAATCGTTGTACATCGGCAAAATGAAGGCCGGTCGTCGGTTCATCCAAAATGTACAGCGTACGCCCGGTCGGACGCTTCGACAGTTCACGCGAGAGTTTGACTCGTTGCGCCTCGCCCCCGGACAGGGTCGTGGCAGACTGGCCAAGTTTCACGTAGTGCAACCCGACATCATGCAAGGTGTCGAGTTTTCGCTTGATGAACGGAATATGCTCGAAGAACTCCACGGCATCGTCCACCGTCATATTCAACACGTCGGCGATGCTCTTCCCTTTATGGTGAATCTCCATCGTCTCGCGGTTGTATCGTTGGCCCTTACAGACCTCACAGGTGACATAGACGTCCGGAAGAAAATGCATCTCAATCTTGATCAGCCCATCGCCCTGGCAAGCTTCGCAGCGACCGCCCTTCACGTTGAAACTATAGCGGCCGGGCTTGTATCCACGCACGCGGGACTCGGGCAGATTGGAGTAGAGATCCCGGATGAAACTGAACAGACCTGTATAGGTCGCCGGATTTGAGCGTGGAGTCCGGCCAATCGGGGACTGGTCGATGTCGATCACTTTGTCCAGCGCATCGACGCCCAGTAGTTCCTTGCACCCATCGATCTTCGGTTTTTTGTGATAGAGCATCTGGGAGAGAGAATGGAACAGCACCTCAAGAACCAATGTGCTCTTTCCGGACCCGGACACGCCGGTCACGCAGGTAAGCAGGCCAAGCGGAATTTTGGCGGTCATCCCTTTGAGGTTGTGTTTCGTGGCTCCCAAGATGGACAACAGCCCCTTGGCCTTGCGTTCGCGGCGAGGCAGGCTGACCATCTGTGTGCCGCGAAGATACTGGCCTGTCAGCGAGTCGAGATTCCCCATGACGTCGGTCGGCGTGCCCTGGGCGATGACTTGGCCGCCGTGTGTCCCGGCGCCTGGCCCCATATCCAGCAGATGGTCCGCTGCCATCATCGTTTCAGCATCGTGCTCGACCACCACCACTGTATTGCCCAGATCGCGCAGGCGCAGCAGGGTCTGGAGCAGGCGCCGATTATCCCGCTGATGAAGGCCGATCGAGGGTTCGTCGAGGATATAGAGAACGCCGACGAGGCCTGACCCGATTTGTGTGGCGAGCCTGATGCGTTGGCCTTCCCCACCGGACAACGTGGCGGCCGCCCGATCCAATGTCAGGTAGTCCAGACCGACGTTGACGAGAAACCCAAGCCGTTCGCGAATTTCTTTCAGGATGCGATGGGCAATCAGCAATTCGCGTTCGGTGAATTTCACAGAACTGAAGAAGTCCGCAGCGGCTCGCACGGAGAGATGCGTAACTTCTGCGATCGACTGTTTGGCGATCCTGACGGACAGACTTTCAGGCCTTAGCCTTGCGCCCTTGCAGACCTCGCAGGGTTCGAGCAGCGTGAAATCCTCATCGTCAGAAGAGCCGGGTGTCATCGCGTAGCCGATGCCGTCGCAAGCAGGACAGGCTCCGTGCGGGCTGTTGAACGAAAACACGCGCGGTGTGATTTCCGGGTAACTGACGCCGCAGCGAATGCAGGCCAGCTTTTCGCTATAGAGCGATATATTCCCGCTGTCCGTCAGCACTCCGACTAGGCCACCGGCGAGTTTCAGTGAGGTCTCCACCGAATCGGCCAACCGTCGCGCCATCGCATCGCCCTGCTTCATCACCAGCCGATCGACGACGATTTCGATCGTGTGTTTCTTTTGTTTATCGAGCGTGATGTCTTCGCTCAAGTCCACCGGCCGGCCATCGACTCTGGCGCGGACGTAGCCGGCGCGGCGCATGTCGAGAAGTTCTTTCCGGTATTCTCCCTTCCTGCCACGGACAATCGGGGCCAAGAGCTGGAACTTGCTTCCTTCGGGCAGCAGGCCGATGGCATCGACCATCTGTTGCACGGTCTGAGCCGTGATTTCTTCGCCGCACTGAAAGCAGGAGGGGCGCCCGACCCGGGCAAAGAGGAGCCTGAGATAGTCGTAAATTTCCGTCACGGTGCCGACCGTGGATCGGGGGTTGTGGCTGGTGCTCTTCTGCTCGATGGAAATAGCGGGCGAGAGGCCTTCAATCGAATCGACGTCGGGCTTGCCCATCTGTTCGAGGAACTGACGGGCGTAGGCCGAGAGCGATTCGACGTAGCGCCGTTGTCCTTCGGCATAAATGGTGTCGAAGGCCAGCGACGACTTGCCCGACCCGCTCAGCCCCGTGATCACGACGAGCCGGTCGCGCGGGATGGTCACATCGATGTTCTTGAGATTATGCTCTCGGGCCCCTTTGATGACGATCGAGTTCTGCATCAGGGGCGGGATTATAGCATGGGGACTTGGCTACCTTGACAAACCCGGAATGCCGGTGCTACCACGGTCTCATGGTGCATGTGGATACACCCCCTGTTCAGAAGGGGACTGACGCTCCAGCGGCTCCGCTCGCCGTTTCGACTTGGACCGGCTCGGCTCGTGAACAAGCCGTTCAGCGGATGTTTACGTCGATCGCGAGCGTCTACGACCTCAATAACACGCTCCTGAGTTTTGGACTACATTACCGGTGGAAAAAAATTACTGCCTCCTATGTCCCTGTTACTACGGGAGGCCGGGCTCTCGACGTCGGATCCGGTACAGCGGATCTCGCGCTCTTGGTTGAACCCCGCATGGGCACCAATGGCCGCGTCATTGCCTCTGATCTGAACCATGCCATGCTGGTCGAGGGGCTGAAGAAGATTACTGGGCAGGGCCTGGAACAGAAGATTACCTGTCTCGAAGCCAATGCCGAACATCTGGGCTTCCCAGACGGGACCTTCCATGCCGTGACCACGGGGTTTTGCATGAGGAACGTCGGCAATCTTCGGCAGGCGCTCACGGACATTCACCGAATCTTGCGGCCAGGCGGGCGGTTTGTGTGTCTGGAGTTTTCCCGCCCTGTCTTCGGTTGGCTGCGGGCACTGTACGATTGGTATTCGTTCCGGCTTCTTCCCTGGATCGGCACGAAAGTCGCGCATGATACGACCGGCGTCTATGAATATCTCCCGGCTTCCATCAGGAACTTCCCAGACCAGGAACGATTGAAGCAGATGCTCCTTGACGCTGGCTATCGAGAGGTCACGTATCGCAACCTGAGCGGCGGGATCGTGGCGATCCATGTGGCCACCAAATAGTCAGTGCTGAGTTCTGAGTCTTGAGTTCAGAGGTGCATGACGAGATCGACTATTAAGATCGTTCGTGCGACCGGATATCGGGAAATAACCCCGCCGCAATCACCCGATCGATCCCGCTAAATGGCGACTCTGTTCGCAACCCCGCTGTCGTCGACAGGACCTGATAACGTAGCCGTGCGTTTCGATCGAGTGTCTGAAACACACGATCGCGGATAAAGGCCACCACCGGATTCCCCGTATCCCAATAGAACACTTGTCGATCGGCCAAGTCTTGGAGCATGTTCACTTGCGGCCGCCTGGCACGTTCAAATGCACTCAATTTGGCAGCCGAATAGTCCTTGTCTGCGAGACAACTTGGTATGAGATCGGCTAGCGCGATGGCATCGACCATCGCCTGCATGCGTCCCTGCGATGCGTGGGGATTCATCGCATGGGCAGCATCACCGATCAGGACGGCTCCATTCGCCACCCATCTCGGCGTGCGCACCCGACCCGTCGGCAGATACCCAACCTGACTCCAATCATGCAGGTTCCGAAAGACCCGGGCAAACGGCGGTGCGATCCGGCTCCATGTCTGCTGGAGCGCAGGGATCCCCTGTTGCTTCACGGCGTCCATCGAATCTTTGGGAATCATGTATAAAATGTACACCTTCTTTCCCGTCACCGGAAACAGTCCCAAGATAGTCTTGTCTCCAACGTAGTAGAACGATTCCACGATCTGATCGTCCGACTCCAGGCTCGCAATCAGATATCCATCACGATAGAGATGCAGATCGACGGGGATCTTGAGCGCTTCACGCACTTTCGAAAATGCTCCGTCAGCACCGACGACCACTTTTGCGCGGATCGTGAGTGGGCCTTCCTTTCCTTTCGTCGATAATCCAACAACCCGATCGTCCTCGAGTAGGAGGCCTGTGAAGGAGGTTCCGTAGTGAAGTGTCACGCTCTTCTGTTGCTGTATTGCCACGATGATCGCATGGTGGGCCGCATTGGCGAGGGTCACGATGGCACGGTTGTACGGTGCCGGCAAGTCGCCATAGTCGAAGGTGCAAAGACGCATGCCCCCGGCCCGGCAAAAATGAAAATGGCGCACGGACAGCGTGGCATCGGCCGGCAATGACGATAAGACGCCCAAGCGGTCAAGGACTTGCTGTCCGTTCGGTTGGAGAATTTCTCCGCGCAAACTGTTGGGTGGACTGACTGCCTGATCCACGACCACTGTGCGAATGTTTTGCTGTGCCAGTGCCAAAGCCAAGACGGCCCCGCCGCCGCCCGCGCCGACAATGGCTACATCCGTTTCGATCATTTCCTGGTTCATTGGCTAGATGATGCTCACCGACCGGAACTCGATACCTCTCTCGTTTCTCATGGCAACGGCGTTTCAGGAACAGCTACCAAATAGCCCATTCCGAATACCCTGCGCAAGGTCTGGCCCATATTCGAGGCTACCGACCGAGGCATATCGGTCGAACCGATCGGTCTCACGCTCTCCCCAAAAATGAGGGATTCGCCTGAGATTCCAATGTCCTTCGCATTGACTTAGCAGCGATTCCGAGGCTAATCTACACCACTTTTCGCCTCTGTTGGCACATCAATAATGGGGAAGGAGTGGGGTACTCCCCTAGGTTACTCGAGTCACGTTCTGTGTATTGTCCATAAATGCTAACGAAATCGCGTTCATTCAGACATTCGATATGATGAACATTTTCATAGTGGCGATCGTCCTTCTCCTGGTCTTACTACTGATCGGATTAGTGCTGTACTTGCTATTTCCCCGCAAGTATCAGTCTGCCGATTCTGTCGCCAATTCCTATGATGACTGGACGAATGACGGCATTCTCGAGTTCTACTGGGGCGAACATATTCATCTGGGACACTATGGCACTCCACCCCGCAAAAAAGATTTTCGCAAAGCCAAGTCAGACTTTGTGCATGAAATGGTGCATTGGGGTGGGTTAGACAAGCTTCCTTCCGGTACAACGGTTTTAGATGTGGGCTGTGGCATTGGCGGCAGCAGTCGCATTCTCGCACGGGATTATGGCTTTGCGGTCACCGGAATCACCCTCAGCCCTCACCAAGTCAGACGTGCGCAAGAATTGACCTCCCCAGAGGTGAATGCCCACTTTCAGGTCGATGATGCGCTGGCACTGTCGTTCCCCGATGCCAGTTTTGATGTGGTCTGGTCGGTCGAGGCAGGACCGCACATGCCGGATAAGGCACAATTTGCTCGAGAGCTCATGCGCGTTCTGAAACCGGGTGGAATTCTGGTTGTTGCCGATTGGAATCAGCGGGACGATCGCCAGGTTCCACTCAATTTTTGGGAAAAGCCAGTGATGCGGCAACTGCTGGATCAGTGGTCTCATCCGGCGTTTTCCAGCATTGAAGGGTTTTCAGAATTACTGGAGGCAACTGGACTGGTGGCGGGTAGAGTCACCACAGCGGATTGGACTGCCGAAACCATACCCTCATGGCTCGATTCCATCTGGCAGGGAATGGTCCGTCCAGACGGGATTATTCGGTTTGGCGTGATCGGGTTCATTAAATCATTGCGGGAAGTGCCCACGTTCCTATTAATGCATCTGGCATTTGGGGCAGGACTGTGTCGCTTTGGCATGTTTCGAGCCGTGCATGCCAATATCCCTACGAGTGAGATGTTGTCGGCGCAGACGGATGTCAGGCTTGTGCGATCCTGAGTGCCATTGATGCTCTAGCTCCCCAGAATGCCGACTATGATGTCGGCAGTGTCGGCTGTGGCATTGTAGGGTTGGTGCTAGCTTAACAAACCAACCAGACTTTGACGCCGACGAGTATCAGAAAACTTCTCTATAACCCGGCCCCGCTCACCTCGTTTATTGCCAAGGCCTGCATCATGGCTTGGGAACGGAAAGACGGAAGCCGAGACCCCCGGAAGCGGATGGGATCCTTGTCCCAGGCCCCGAAGAATTAGGTGGCTATGCCGACAAGAATTTAATCCGAGGGATCGAGGGGAACTCCGGACGTGATGCCCTCCTGTCCCTGGAAGAGAGGCTCCGATCACGGAAGTCAAAGATCACAAGCCAATCAACAGTCGGAGTGGAACCGTCCAAGGTATAGGCGAGTTCCATTTCGTGTGACGGCTAACGGCTGACCACCCCCCTCGTTTGATACTGTCCCTCCTCCTTGCATTCGAATTCAGGCCGGTGCTATCATCCTTTTTCTTTGAAGGGGTAGAGGTTCGTCAACTATTTG
>DATENE010000169.1:0-11061 GCA_035275205.1 Nitrospiraceae bacterium | reverse complement strand
CGCGCAAAACACAGCTATGGTCACCAGAAAGTATCCAAGATTTTCCGTGTCGCTCTCCAGCACCTTGGTACATAAGGATCAGTTCCACCATGCTGGGTCTGTACGAAACATTTCAGCCAAGGGATGCCGCGTAAACAGTATCATCAGCCCCTTTACCGGCATGCAGCTCACCGTGCAATTACATATTCCTGGTGAGTCCAAGCCGATCGTAATCGACAATGCCGCGGTCCGCTGGTCCGGGTCCGCCGGCATCGGCCTAGAATTCTTGACGGTAGCCCCCCCTCACCAAGACCGACTGGACCGCATGATCCGGAAACTTCAACCCAAGACCGACCCTCAGTAAGCAAACTTCTCTATTTGCATTTTAGACGCTCGCCTCCGTATCCTCCGTCTTTATGGACCCCTCCCAACTTTCCCAAGATCAATTCAAAGCACTTGTGCGCGGCATCGTTGATGATCGTCTGCGCGAATTACTGGGGGATCCTGAACTCGGACTCCAACTTGGCGATAGCCTGCGCGCCCGCCTGAAAGAGTCCTTGTCCAGTAAAGAAAGACTGTCCGGCGAGGACATTGCGGACCAACTCGGTCTCCGTTGGTAAGGACAGCATGCCCTGGTATCGTCTTGCCTATCGCCCAGTCATCCTCCAGGATCTTGCGAGCCTTGAGCCATCTATGGCACAACGACTCTTGGACAAGACCAAATGGATTGCCTCCAACATCGATAACTTGCGCCACGAACCGATCGCGACGGACCTGCCAGGCCTTTCCAAATATGCGGTCGAGGACTGGAGAATTTTCTACTCCATAGACAGGGAGAATTACTTGGTCGATATTCACGGCATCGTCCGCCACATAGAGGTCCGTTCATGATGACTCTTACACTTGCCGCCATCGCACAGCTGAAAGCGATTCAAGTCCATCATCCCGAGGATCCTATCGTCCGGATTTCCGTGCGCGATCTGGACGGTTCACGCTTAAGCTTCAGTATCACGTTGGAAGCGACTACCGAGCCAGACGACGACATTCAGCAGGTCGATGGCCTTACCATTGTCGTTGATCGGCGAAGTGTCGCGCGGATGGAAGGCGTGACTGTAGACTACACAGAGGCAGCCGGATTTCGCTTTATACACGACAGCGAGGGCCGCGCCCAGCCGCTCCGTATCATTCCCACACTCAATTGATGGAGCGGTTTACCAGGATGCTGAAAAAGCCGCCAGCCGCAGCTTGAAACTCGTGAAGCGTCGTTCGTTTCCGGACTCGGACGTTTCAGGCTTCACGTTTCACGAACGACGTGGCTAGTATTTTTAAGCATTCTGGTGGGTTAGGGAAGTCGATCCGGGAGCGTCGCCACATGCACTTGAAATTCGCCTCGCGCCATGTCATCGACATAGCGGCGCAGCGCATCCTTCACCACGGGGAAGGCAATCTCGTCCCAGGGAATCGCGGCGAGGGAGAACAGTTGCACGTCGAGGCTTTCCTCACCCACACCGAAATCGAGCGAACGCATCGGCCCTCGGAACACCAGGTAGGCCTGTCCGATGTGTGGAAGGCTCAGCACCGCAAATAGAGAGATGCCCTCTACCTGAGCCTGCGCTTCCTCCAAGGTTTCGCGAATGGCCGCCTGCTCAATGCTCTCACCGATCTCCATAAAACCAGCAGGAAAGGTCCAGAGACCGGACTTGGGCTCGATTGCGCGCCGGCAGAGAAGAATGTGACCGTCCCATTCTGGAATACAGCCGGCGACGATCTTTGGATTATGATAATGAATGGCCCGGCAGGTATCGCAGACAAACCGCGGCAAGTTATCGCCGGCGGGCACTTTCTTCGTAACTGCGGCACCGCAGGCACTGCAATAGTTCATAATGAAGACGTATCTCGTGAAACGTATTTCGTGAAGCGAGAGACGAACGATGCTCCACAAACGACGATGCGATGAGCATGGATAGCACAAAACTACGGTTCTTTGCACCCTGCCCACGCGGGTTGGAGGGAGTTCTCGAACAAGAGTTCCACGACCTTGGCGTGCCGCTGACCACGAAGACTGACGGCGGGGTCGCCTTCCAGGCTCCTTGGTCCACGATGTATTGGGTCAATCTCAAGAGTCACGTTGCCAGCCGTGTGCTTTGGGAAGTTGGACAGGCCCCCTATCGCTCGGAAGACGATGTGTATCGCGCGGCTTATAGCCTATCTTGGCCGGATTGGTTCACCCCGTCACAGACCATCAAGGTGAAAGTGAGCGCGCGCCGTTGTCCACTCACCAGCTTGGATTTCATCACATTACGGATCAAAGATGCCGTCTGCGATAAGTTTATGTCTGTGCGCCATAAGCGACCGAGTGTGGACACTCATCGCCCGAACATCCGGCTGGATGCCTTTCTCGATGAGTCAACAGCGACCTTCTACCTCGACACCTCCGGCGAGCCGCTCTTCAAACGCGGGCATCGCGTCGTGTCCGTCGAGGCGCCGTTACGCGAAAACCTCGCGGCGGGCTTGCTACGGCTCGCTGGATGGACACCCAACGACGTCCTGCTCGACCCCATGTGCGGCAGCGGAACGATCCCGCTTGAAGCCGCGCTGATCGCGCGCCGGATCGCGCCCGGACAGTCACGGTCATTCGCGTTTGAACGCTTGCTGATTCACGATGCCAAACGCTGGGGTCATCTTCGCGAAGCCTCTCGGCTGAAGCAACTGGCAGAGCCGCCGGCAGCCATCTATGCCTCTGACCAAGACCCTGCTGCGGTCAAAGCCGCACAGCGAACATTTCAGGGAGCGGGACTCGCGGTCGATATTCGACTGCGACAGAGCGACGTGCTCGCTCTCGAGGCCCCGGCTGAGCAGGGTGTGTTGCTGATCAATCCCCCCTACGGAGTCCGGCTTAGCCGGCCGGAGGAACTCGATGCCTTCTATCCTCAACTCGGCGACTGGTTGAAACAGCGATTCAGCGGATGGCGGGCCTATATGTTCACCGCCGATTTGCGAGTCCCTAAGTTGATCGGCCTTGCACCATCGAAACGCATTCCTCTCTTCAACGGTTCGCTGGAGTGTCGGTTGTATGAATTTAAAATCGTGTCGGGATCGATGCGCAAACTGATTCCCGTGCCCAAAAGTACCGGATGATGGCTCATCGCCTTCGGGCTCTTTGTCGATCGATGAAGCGAGCATAATTCTAAGCCACCCCTACGATTACAGATAGTTGCCTCGACTCCTTCGTCCCTCCCCCCTTGACTTGTGCTCGACGAAAGCTATCTACCTCCTTAGACGTGTATCGCCTGTCTTTTCACCGGCCGAGCGAAAGGACGCTTCCACATGAATAACGGGACAATGGCTGTCACGCTACCTGTACTCACGATTAAACGCACCGTGCTATTTCCTGGGGTGATGATGCCCTTGACGGTTGGGCGGGCACGGTCGATTGCCGCCGTAGAGGCGGCGACAAAAACTGAGGAGAAAACGATTCTCGTGGTCGCACAACGCGACCCCCTGACCGAAGAGCCAGGACTCGAAGAGCTGTATACGATTGGCACGAAGGCCATCGTGAAACAGATCGGTCGGACAGAAGAAGGCATGATCCATGTGCTTGTGCAAGGACTCGAACGTGTCGCGTTAGTCAAGGTCAAACAAACAAGTCCGTGCCTGCTCGTACAGGCTCGGCGACTCGATCATCCCGAGGGCCAAGGCACCGAAGTTCAGGCTCTCCACAGAGCCATCCAGGAATTGGTGACAGACCTTCCTCGATTGATTCAGGCGCCTGGCATTCAGGAAGCAGCCACGGCCTTCAGTAATGAGGACAATCCCGTCTCCTTGGCTTATCGCATAGCCTCGCTTCTCAATCTCACCGTGCAGGACGAGCAAAAACTCCTCGAAAGTTCCTCCACGATCGAGCTGTTGCGATCGCTGTATGGAGCGCTTTCAAAGGAAATCCAGATACTGCAATTGCGGGAAAAGATCACCAACGACGCTCAAACCAAGATCGGCAAGAGCCAGCGGGAGTATATTCTCCGTGAACAGCTGAAGGCGATTCAAGAGGAACTCGGCGAGGGCGAGGGAGAAGGCAACGAGATCACCGAGCTCAAAAAGAAGATTCAGGACGCCGATCTTCCCGACCATGTCCGAAAGGAAGTGGAGCGGGAAGTTGCCCGATTGGCGAAGGTGCCACCCTCCTCGCCTGACCACCAGGTCCTCAGAACCTATCTCGAACTGGTGCTGGAGCTTCCCTGGAAGAAAGCCTCGGAAGACCGGTTGGACTTGGGCAAGGTGCGTCAGGTACTCGAAGACGACCACTACGGCATTAAAGAAGTAAAGGAACGGATCGTCGAACACCTGGCTGTGTTGAAACTGAACCCGACAGCCAAGGCGCCCATCCTCTGCCTGGTCGGCCCTCCAGGCGTCGGGAAGACCAGCTTGGGGCAATCCATCGCGAGAGCTATGGGCCGCACGTTCGAACGGTTCAGCCTGGGCGGTGTGCATGATGAAGCAGAACTGCGCGGCCATCGCCGGACCTACGTCGGCGCGCTGCCGGGCCGCATTATTCAGGCCGTGCGCCGAGCCGGCGCCAACAATCCTGTGTTGATGCTCGATGAAGTCGACAAGATGGGCCGTGACTTCCGTGGCGACCCTGCGGCAGCGCTCTTGGAGGTCCTGGATCCGGCGCAGAACCACACGTTCCGCGACCACTATTTGGATCTCCCGTTCGATTTATCGAAAGTCTTCTTCATTACGACAGCGAACACCCTCGATACAGTCAGCCAACCCTTGTTGGATCGAATGGAGATTATCCGCCTTCAAGGCTACAGCGAACGGGAAAAGGCCGAGATCGCCCGCCGCTACTTGTGGCCAAGGCGGCTCAAGGAAGCAGGCCTCGACGCGAGCCAGGCGCTATTGTCGGATGACGTATTGAATCTCGTCATCAGCCGATACACCAGAGAGGCCGGCGTTCGCCAACTCGAACAGATGCTGGCAAGACTGACGAGAAAAGTCGCGTTGACCTTCGCCAATCTGCCGGATGGCGAATCTCGGCAGCCCGTGACCATTGAAGCTGATGTGCTCGGAGAGTGGTTGGGCTCAGAACGGTTCATGCCGGAAGAAGCGCGCAAAATGCTGCCGGCTGGCGTCGCGACCGGACTCGCCTGGACTCCGACCGGCGGGGATGTCCTCTATATCGAAACCACACTACTCCCAGGCAGCCATGAGCTGACAATCACCGGGCAATTGGGCGACGTGATGCAGGAATCGGCGCGCGCGGCCCGGAGTTATCTCTGGTCGCATGCCGAAAGCATGGGGCTGGATATCTCACGCTTCAAACGCAATGGCGTCCACATCCACGTGCCGTCCGGAGCCATACCAAAAGACGGACCGTCAGCTGGGATCACCATGGCCACCGCGCTGGCCTCCTCATACGAGGGGAAACCTGTGCGAAGCGACACCGCGATGACCGGCGAGATCAGCCTCAGCGGATTGGTCCTTCCGGTCGGCGGGATCAAGGAAAAGGTGCTGGCGGCTCACCGCGCAGGCATCAAGCGGATCATTCTGCCGAAGGCGAACGAGAAGGACCTGAAAGACGTGCCGCAGGAAGTGCGCGAGGCTCTGACATTCATTCTGGTTGAACGAATCGAGGAAGTCCTCCCCGCTGCCTTCAACCATGATTCAGCGGGGGACGGAAACTTCCGTTTTGGAATGGGCATTGCCCCAGCCCCAGCGTAAATGGGCGTGACGGGCGAGAGGTGCGAGAAAGGCGCGCCTAGCACAACGCACCAACTCTGGATTCGAATGTCTCGCCTTTCCCGCCAGTCTTCCGCTGTGCTTTTCGACAGCCTTGCTCCCAGACCAATCCCTGTGTAAGGATACTTTTGGTCCCTCGATTCGTCTCGGGAACGACCACACAAGAAAGGAGCAAACCGATGCCGCCAAAGATTGAGACCGGCCCGATTATCAAAGTCGTGAAGACCGACGAAGAATGGAAGAAACTCCTCTCGCCGGCGGCCTACCGGGTGTTGCGGCACGAGGATACGGAGCGCCCCTTTACCGATAACATGCATGACAACAAGAAAACCGGCGTCTACTACTGCGCGGGCTGCGACCTCCCGGCCTATTCTTCCGAGCACAAGTTCGACAGCGGGACCGGCTGGCCCAGTTTTTGGCAACCGATCGACCCCAAAGTGGTCGAATCTACGACCGATTACAAATTGATCTTTCCCAGAACTGAAGTCCATTGCGCACGCTGCGAGGGGCACCAAGGACACATCTTTAAGGACGGCCCCAAGCCGACTGGTTTGCGCTACTGCATCAACGGAGTGGCGCTGAAGTTCGTGGCGACGTAGTTTGGGCATACGCAAACTGGCAAGGAGATGCGAATGAGCGAGTTCGGTCGCCGCATCCGTCCGTACGTGGAGCACGAGATTCTCGCTGCTCGTGAAGCCGAATCACGAGGGGAGCCCGACATCGCTTTCTCGCATCTGGAACGTGCGCACGTGCTTGGGCAGGCATCGACGGTTGAGCATGTCCGCGCGCATTGGCACATGCTCCTCTGGAGCATCCGTCAGCGTAACGTCCGGGAGTGCCTGGGGCAGATGCTGCGCATCGTCGGTGCTGCCCTGAGCACTGCTTTCGGTTTCGTGCCACAGGGAAACACGGGCGGTTCGAACGTCCCCCCTTTTAAGAGTATGCCGATACCGCCTGAGCTTGCCTCGCGCATAAAAGAAATGCGCACTTCGGGGAGATGACGCTCAAACAGTCAGTCGAGCGATCTGCCCACTGCATCATTTACAAAACCTTCTACTGCAACCACCAAATACACCGCAACAACGAGCCTGACGGCCGGCGGCCTCACGGCTTATCGCCAAGGCAGATGTTACAAGGTATCTTCGTGGAAAATGTTCCTTGAGCAATCAATGACTTCCGATACCATAGCTCGTCAAAATGAGGATCCTTTTCAGACTTCTGCTACGAGAAGCCTCGCAAATGAGGCAATGGTTGATACGCGCACCGGGTCTAACCGTAAACTCATCAGGGTCAGGCCGGTTGAATGCCGAGTAACGTCTCAAGAAACCTGCTGAAAAATTCAGAATAGCTGAAAAAAGAACTTGCAAAGAAAGAGCATGATAGCTACGATCCGCGCCATGCAGACCTACCGCTCGGCTCAGAGCTTCGGATTCTTCCATACCACGCGAATGACAACCAGAAACGTCTGAACCCCAATCAACGGCAAAGGACACACGTCATGACAACCCAAACGAAAGGAGTCACAATGAGGTCAGCCATACCGAAATCCGAACTCCAACCAGTAGGTCTCAGAGGGTCTTTTCTGTTGCGCAAGAGCCTTCTCGGAGCCGTGGCCATCTGCTCAGTGGCAATGCTGTCACCCTGGGTGGCAACGGCGGACGACTACAAACTCGCGATTCCTTTCGGCTTAGAAGAAACTGCCGTAGTCATTCCAGCCGACAATCCTTTGACGACTGAGAAGGTCGAGTTGGGCCGGACGTTGTTCTTTGACAAGCGATTGTCGCAGGACAACACCATCGCATGCGCGAGCTGTCACTTGGCGACAAACGCGTTTACGGACGGCAAGCCTGTCTCCACGGGCATCCGGGGCCAGAAGGGCGGCCGTAGCGCGCCGGCATCCTTCAACCGGGTGTTCAGCAGCGCTCAATTTTGGGACGGCCGGGCCGCAACATTGGAAGCTCAATCGGTCGGTCCGTTTACGAATCCGATCGAGCACGGCTTTGCCAACTACGATGTAATGAATGCGAAGATGATGAAGATTCAAGGCTATCGGAAACTCTTCAAGCAAGTCTTCGGCGATGACAATATCACGACAGAGAGGGTCGGCAAGGCCATCGCCAGCTTTCAGCGCACCGTCCTTTCCGGCAACAGCCCGGCAGACCGGTTCGATCAGGGACAGGAAGCTGGAGCAATTTCAGAATCGGCTCAAAAAGGACTCCTCCTATTCCGGGATAAAGCTCGGTGCACAAAGTGCCATTCCGGATTCAACTTCACTGATGAGAAATTCCACAACCTCGGCATCGGCTGGGACGACAACAAAGTGGATCTCGGTCGCTATATGGTGACCAGCAACGCCGAGGAACTCGGCGCATTTAAAACCCCGACCTTGCGGGAAATCGCCAGAAGCGCCCCGTATATGCACGACGGCCGCTTCAAGACGCTTGAAGAAGTCGTGAATTTCTATAACAAGGGTGGCGTCAAGAATCCTCACCAGGATCCGCTGGTCCTTCCGCTCGAACTGACGGACCAAGAAAAGAGTGATCTTATAGCGTTTCTTCGCACTCTGAATGGGCAAGGATGGCAGCATGTTTCAGCGCCGAAATCCTTTCCTAAATAGAGCAGGAACGGCACAGCTGCTGCCATGACCCTCTCTCTCTGAGCAAAGTACGCGACAAAGCCAGGGCCGGTCCTGACCACGATGGTTGGGCCGGCCCTGGTTGCATTCAGCCACATCTCCCAAGAGAACAGTGACCGGCTGTCTCGCGTGAGTCAGGTATCGACAATTGCAGCAGACATGCTCATCAATAATGCAGGTTAGGCGGTGGGACCTGGAGGCAAGGCCAGCGACCTTGGTCAGGAAAGGCTCCTAACAACCCTTCAGAAAACTGAAAGGGGGTCAGCCTGAGCTGCCCCCCTTTCATGTTACGAGAAGAGACTCCCGCTGCTATGACGATTCAGTTCTAGCAGGATCGAATCGTCACGTAAGTCGGGTGCCGAAATTACTCAGTGACTTTTATCAGCCATCCGTCGCTGACTTCACATTGAGCGACGCCTCTGGCCTCAATGTTAATTTTTGCGTAGGATCCTTTGAGTGTGTCAGGAAGATTGCCGGACACCCTGTACCCATTTTGTTTTTGGACCACGGTGACCGGTATCGACTGACCCTTTATCGTCACTCTAATACTATTCGGAAAGGTTGACTCAGACGCATAAAATGAAAAAGCCGAGCGTGGGGCCACTTCTGAATTATTTACCGGCGAGAACTCGGAAAAATTCACTTTCTTGCAAATCCCTGTGCCACTGCCACCGGCGCTGTTGTCTCCATACGCCCAGACGTTGGCAGGGATAACCAATACAGTCGCTATCAACAAAATATTTCGCAGTTTCATCGTGACGCCTCTTGTGTTGTTATTGAATGGGTTGATCGGTTTATTACTGAGTGAAGACGGGCCGCATTGTCGGCTATTTTCCGAAAAAAAACAACCCCCGTGCGGTTGAGATGATCGATCGTGCTCGTCTCGCATCTTCATAACAACCTCTCTCCTCTTCTTCATGACGGCGAGAAAAAAGCTATTCCCTCTCGTCAGCCAACGCCTCTGGATGAAGTACTCTCCGGGGTCGGAAGGGTGAGAAGAGCAACTTTTTCAGCACTCTGTTAGAGTCATGCCCTCACTCCAAGTCGGGAGCCCTGGGTCAGTATGGCATTCCAGCCTATTCATCAGCTTTCCCCCGCATGAGCATCTTGACAAGAACCGAAGAAAGAGCTTATCACAGGCACTCTGGCAGAGCCTCATGAAGGTGTTCGAGCCACCCCGCAGAGGCAATGCCCTATCACCCGGAAGGGAACGACCATGCGAAAAACTTTCGAGCAACTCTTCGAAACGCTGAGTGATCATGCGCGGGACGTTTCGTTTCAGGTGCAGTTTTGGGACGGGGTGAAAAAATCGTACGGCGCGGGCGAGCCGCAGTTCATTCTCACCTTTGCCACGAAGCGTTCCGCAGAGCATATCCTTGAAAGCGGATCGCTGGGATTCGGCGAAGAATACATGGCAGGAGACATTCAGGTCGAAGGCAATTTCGTACAACTGCTCCGCTTTGGAGCGGACGCCGCATTCCTCAATCTGCCTCTCGGATTGAAGGCAAAGCTCGCCATTAAGCACCTGCGCCAGACATCGCTCAACACACTGTCGCGTTCGACGAAACACGTTGCGCACCATTACGATCGCGGTAACGACTTCTACAAACTGTGGCTCGACGAGAGCATGGCCTATTCCTGTGCCTACTTTCGCCATGAGAACGACACGCTCGAGCAGGCACAGCAACAGAAATACGAACACATCTGCCGAAAACTGCAGTTGAAGGCCGGAGAAACACTGGTCGACATCGGTTGCGGCTGGGGCGGCATGCTGATCTATGCCGCGAAGCATTATGGCGTGCGCGGCGTCGGCTGCACATTGTCAAAAGAACAAGTCGAGTATGCAGTCGATCTCGTGAAGCGCCAGGGCCTGGAAAAGGATATTTCGATCGTGTTCGAGGATTACCGGAACCTTCAAGGCAAGTTCGACAAATTCGTCTCCATCGGCATGTTTGAACATGTGGGAAAGCAATTCATTCCAACATTTATGGAAAAGGTCAAATCGATCTTGAATCCCGGCGGCCTCGGGTTGCTCCACACCATTGGGCAAGAGCGGCCCGTACCCGGCGATCCCTGGACGTTGAAATACATCTTCCCCGGCGGTTACATTCCCACGCTCGACGAAATCGTGCGGACCATGAGCGAAGCCAAACTCAATCCGACGGACGTCGAAAATCTGCGCCCGCACTACGCGCGAACGGTTGAGGAGTGGAGTGCGCGATTCGAGGTCCACATCAAAAAGATCGAGGCGATGTACGACGCCTCCTTTGTTCGCATGTGGCGGATGTTTCTCAACGGTTGTGTCGCCAACTTTCGCTATGGGGACATGAGGCTCTATCATGTCCTCTTTACGAACGGACTGAACAACACCGTGCCTCTCACGCGGGAGCACCTGTACCTCTAATGGAGCTGACCGCGACAGTCGCCTCACGTTTGCAAGCCGTCAAGGACCGCATTGCCAAAGCGGCGCTATCAGCCGGCCGAGCGCCGGATGAGATCACGCTGCTGGTCGCGAGTAAAACCCAGCCGGCCGAGAGAGTGCGGGAAGCCTGGCACGCAGGACAAACGATTTTTGGCGAGAACTATCTGCAGGAAGCGCTGGCTAAAATGCCGGCCCTCACCGACTTGCCGATCGAGTGGCATTTCATCGGCCCGATCCAAAGCAACAAGACCAAACGCATCACAGAAAACTTCGTCTGGGTTCATGG
>DATENE010000168.1:0-5492 GCA_035275205.1 Nitrospiraceae bacterium | reverse complement strand
GGCTGGCTCCATCGAGTCGTAACCCCCCAGCCGCAGGGTGTGCCCACCGACTTACCGGAGGAAGGGTTGGATTTGGAAGGGCTCATCAACGGCATTGAAAAAGACCTGCTCTTGAAGGCGCTCGAACGGGCCATGTGGGTGAAGAAGAAAGCCGCACGGCTTCTCAAGCTCAACACGCGCTCCTTTCGCTATCGACTAGAGAAGTATGCCATCAAGGGAGGCCGTGATTAATCCGCAGTCGAGTCCGTCCGAGATCACCATCTTCGCTCCTGCCAAAATCAACGTGATCCTCCGTATTCTCGATCGCCGTCCCGACGGGTTCCACAATCTCTGGTCAGTCATGCAGACGGTCGCGCTCGACGACGAGGTGCAGATCAGATTGCGTGCCGACCGGCAGGGTATTCGGCTGACGTGCGATACAGCGCAGCTGGCGGCAGACCAGAGCAACCTCGTCTATCGCGCAGCCACCGAGATATTGACGCGAGCTCAGCAATCGATCGGGCTCGACATTGAGCTGCGAAAACGCATTCCGATGGGAGCCGGCCTCGGAGGAGGCAGCAGTGATGCTGCAGCCACCATCATAGGGTTGAACCAGCTATTGCAGCTGAAGTGGTCTCCGGGGCAGATGGCTGATGCCGGGCAATCGTTAGGCAGCGATGTGCCTTTTTTTCTCTTTGCCCCCTCAGCATATGTGGCGGGTAGAGGGGAAGCGGTTCGGCCGGTCGTCGTTGAAGGAGCGCGATGGGTTGTGCTCGTCAACCCCGGGTTTGGAGTGAATACCAAATGGGCGTATCAAGAATTGGCTGCCACCCGAGCCGCTGTGAGGCCGCTGTCGCTGGTCCAGCGAGAACTTGACCGACAATCGCGAGTGAGCTGGGCCCAATTGATCGCTGCTGCAGAGAATGATTTCGAAGCGCCGGTCTTCGCAGCGCATGAGAGGCTTCGGGAGATTAAGCAGAGCTTGCAGGCTCACGGAGCCGAGATCGCGCTGCTGTCCGGAAGCGGGGCGACGGTGTTTGGGGTGTTCACGGACGAGGCGCGCGCGCGCCTGGCCCAGGCCCAATTCGCGGGTGAGAATTTGATGCAGGTGTTTGTCGCTCCCACCTGTTCTGGCCCGCTTGGCTGGCGGTATGAGCGGCCACAATAAGCTGTAGCTCGGTTGACAACTCCCCGTATATTCCGTTACAGTTTGCCCCCTCAGTTGGCTTCCTCAACAGCGCGCAGTGAATAGAGGTAGGCGGGTCATGAGTACGCCCACCGACGCCCGCCGTCGAGACGAACCCTATACGAAATTAGATTAGAACGTGACGCAGTGGTATCCAGAGACCCTCTGAGGAATCGATGAGTGGAGAACTACAGATATTCTCTGGCAACGCGAATCCAGCCTTGGCCCATGAGATTTGCGCCTATCTTGGGACCAAGTTGGGTGAGGCCACGGTCGGGTCATTCAGTGACGGTGAAATTCGCGTCAAGATTGAGGAAAACGTGCGTGGCGGCGACGTGTTCGTCGTGCAGTCGAGTTGCCAGCCGGTCAACGACTCCCTGATGGAGCTGTTGATTATTATCGATGCACTCAAACGGTCCTCCGCGAATCGCATTACCGCGGTCATCCCGTATTTTGGTTATGCGCGCCAAGACCGTAAGGATCAGCCACGTGTACCTATTTCAGCGAAACTGGTGGCCGATCTCATCAGCACCGCCGGTACCGATCGGGTGCTGACAATGGATCTCCATGCAGGGCAGATCCAGGGGTTCTTCAATCTGCCGGTGGACCATCTCTACGCGCTGCCCGTCTTGTTGGATTACATTACAAAAAAGAAGGTGAGTGACCTGGTGGTCGTCTCGCCGGACGCTGGCGGAGTCGAGCGGGCGCGCGCCTTTGCGAAACGGCTCGAAGCGAGTTTGGCGATTATCGACAAGCGACGTGAAGGCCCGAATCAGACGGCGATTATGAACATCATCGGAGACGTCGAAGGGAAGAGTGCGCTACTCCTGGACGACATGATCGACACGGCTGGGACCATTGTGAAGGGGGCGCAGGCCTGTATGGATCGTGGGGCTCGGGAAGTGTGGACCGCCTGTACCCATGCGGTGCTCACCGGGCCGGCATTGGAGCGGATCCAGCAATCCTGTCTGAAGCAAGTGATTGTGACCAATTCGATTCCGTTACGAGGCAAAGAGCAGCTCTGTCCAAAGTTACATCAATTATCGGTCGCGCCACTGTTAGGTGAGGCGATTCGACGAATCCATGAAGATGAGTCGGTGAGTTCATTGTTTGCTTAACCTGAGATCGAGGCGGAAGGCTATCATGAAGTTTGATCTAGCAGTCACCATACGAGAGAAAACAGGAAAAGGCGCGGCGCGCCAGCTCCGGCGAGAGGGCAAGGTCCCGGGCGTGTTGTATGGTCAGGGGGAGTGCCTGCTCTTGACGATTGAACCCGAGAGCCTGGTCAAGATTTTGAAGGCGCAGGCGGGGGGAGCCGCGCTCGTGTCGCTCACGCTGACCGGCGCAAAGTCGAAACCGCACCGCACCGCGCTGCTGCGTGATTTTCAGGTCGATCCAGTCGAAGGGCATGTCCTGCATGCGGATTTGTTTGAAATCTCGATGGACAAGCCGATTCGCGTGAAAGTGCCCCTGCATCTGACCGGCGGCATGCCTGTGGGTGTCAAAGAAGGCGGTATTCTCCATCACAATATGCGTGAGTTGCATATTGAGTGTCTGCCGGCTGTGTTGCCGGACTTCATCGAAGTCGATGCCTCGGGGCTCGCCATTGCGCAAGGTCTCCATCTGAAAGACTTGGCCGCGCGCGAAGGGGTCCGCTATCTCGATGATCCTGAACAGATGGTTGTGAGTGTGGCGGCGCCGATGACGGAAGCGAAGCTCGAAGCGCTCCTCGCGAGTACCGCGGCCGCACCGGAGGGTGCGAAAGAGCCTGAGGTGGTCGCGAAGGGCAAGGTCGCGGGTGAAACCGCTGAGGGTGGTGAAGCGGCGAAAGCAGGTGCGACAACTGCTGCGCCTGCAGCAGCTGATGCAAAAGGCGGCGAAAAGAAAGGCGCTGCTGCGCCAAAAGCCGAGAAGAAAGAAGCTGAAAAGAAGAAATAACGTTGCGTCTCATCGTTGGGCTGGGCAACCCGGGCGCTGCCTATGCCCACACCCGCCACAACGTCGGTATGTGGGTCATCGAGCGGGCCGCGGCTCGATGGTCCATTCGTCTCGCCAAGCGCGGTATGACACATCGCGGTTCGGGGCGGCTTGGGTCGGAACTCCTCGAGCTCGCCGGTACCCTCGACTGGATGAACGTCACCGGTCCTCCGCTCAAAGGTCTTCTGCGCGAGTTTTCACTGACCGCCGACGATCTGATTCTCGTCCATGACGATCTCGATCTCGCTCCGGGGCGTCTCCGGATCAAACAAGCCGGTAGCCATGGGGGACATAACGGGATCAAGTCGATCATCGAGACAATCGGCACGCCCCAGTTTGCGCGAGTCAAGATCGGGATCGGCCGACCGGCGCCGCATCAGGATTCGGCTGACTATGTGTTGCAGGCATTCACGAAGGAAGAGATCGAGGTATTGAATCCCTGTCTCGATCGCGCCGTCGATGCGTTGGAATGCTTGATTTACCGAGGAGTCGCAGTGGCAATGAACGAGTTCAATGTACGGGAACGCGAGACGACGGAAGAGGAATAAGTGCTGAGTACTGAGCCTGGGAACCTATTCTCTGCACTCAGCCATGCGAGGTGATTGATGGGTTTATGTTGCGGCATGATCGGACTTCCGAACGTGGGGAAGACAACAGTCTTCAACGCGCTCACGGGTAGTGGCGCGTTAGCTGCCAACTATCCCTTCGCGACCGTTGATCCTAATACGGGCATTGCCCTGGTGCCGGATCCGAGACTCGGAGTCCTCACCGACCTCTTCAAATCGAAAAAGACGACGTATAGCACGCTCGAAGTCCGCGACATTGCCGGATTGGTCGAAGGGGCGAGCAAGGGCGAAGGCCTCGGCAATCAGTTTCTTGGACACATTCGCGAAGTCGATGCGCTGCTCCATATCGTCCGTTGTTTTCAGGGAACGGATGTCGTGCACGTGAGCGGAGGGGTGAATCCTCTTCGTGATATCGGTGTCATCGAAACCGAGTTGCTGTTGGCCGACCTCGATACGCTCGATCGGCGGAAGCAAAAGACGGAAAAGAAAGTTCGAGCTGGCGATAAGAAAGCTGCGTTTGAGGTGGCGTTCATCGAGAAACTGATTGGATTGCTCGACAAGGGTGAATGGCTGGGCAACCTGACCTACACTCTCGAAGAGCGTGTGGTGCTCGATGAATGTCAATTGCTGGCAGCCAAGCCCGTGCTCTTCGTGGCCAATGTGTCGGAACAGGCCGGCGCCGATGAAGCAATGGTAAAGGCAGTGCGCGAATTCGCCGACAAACGCGGCGCACGCGTGGTCACGATCTGCGGCCAGCTCGAAGCCGAACTCTCCACGCTGCCCGAATCCGAACGAACCGATTTCCTGAAAGAGATGGGACTCACGGAATCGGGGCTTGTCCGGCTGACCCGCGAAGCCTACACATTGCTGGACATCGTGACCTTCTTCACATCCGGTGAAATCGAATCCCGCGCCTGGCCGATTCCCAAAGGCATGAAGGCGCCGCAAGCGGCGGGCAAGATTCACTCCGACATGGAGCGTGGCTTCATCCGCGCCGAGGTCTATCACTACGACGATCTCCTTGCTTGCGGATCAGAGGCGAAGGTGAAGGAGAAGGGACTGTTTCGGCTAGAAGGCAAAGATTACGTGATCAAAGAAGCGGATATTGTCTATTTCCGCTTCAACGTCTAGCAGGCTGCTGAGAAAGGCGGGATTTCTCACCCACCCAACCCCAGCGGGCCGAGACTCGCTTTTTCCCGAGCTTCATTCTCGGTCGTCCGTCTCTTTGCGACGTACCACAAGGGTACGCCTCAGTCGCCGCGCTCCCTGCGGCCTTGTTCTCCGCCTTTTTGAGCAGCCTGCTTGAACTTATACATTTCCCACTTTCTTTTTCGGCAGAATCTCGCTGATTCTCTACTCATCTGGTAGCGCCCACTCAATGGAAGCGATGAGCCGCCGGCTGCCAGCATTATTAATTTCCCTTAATCCGAGCGGTTTTCTTCCCACCTCATCACATTTCACGAAAACCTCGTAGTAGAATTATCCCAAGCCTCGCTCATGGAGCACACCATGATGCACTCGTGGCACGTTCGACGGCAGTTCTTCCTTAGTCTCTTTCTCCTGACAACCGTATTTTCGATTACGGTTCCAGCGCAGGCTGAGTGGTATGTGGCAGGCCAAGCGGGGTATAGCTTTGCCGGACCCTTGCGCAACGTGACAACCACTGGCCCGTTCAGCGGTATTGAACTGCAAAATTTCGACTTGAACGACAGTGTCGCTTATGGCGGAAAGGTGGGCGTGTATCCCTTTCACGGTTCGCTAGGGTTCGAGTTGGATGTCAACCA
>DATENE010000167.1:0-3920 GCA_035275205.1 Nitrospiraceae bacterium | reverse complement strand
AGAGAAAGTGCCGCCAGGCTCCCCTGGTTTCCCGCCAGGCCATTCTGAATATAAAAGGATTCACAGGGGTGACTCTGCAATCCGATCGTCTGAGTCGGTGAGGCGGTCGGATTCGATGCGGCCGTCGCGCAACTCAATCACACGCTCCATTGAAGACGCGAGCGCTCGATCATGCGTCACGAGGACTAAGGTGGTGCCGTAATCGCGATGGAGAGCATGGAGCAGCTGCATCACGTGCTGGCCAGTAGCCGAATCCAAGTTGCCGGTCGGTTCATCGGCCAGCAGAATCGGCGGGTGACAGGCAAAGGCTCTGGCCACTGCCACTCGCTGCTGCTCGCCGCCGGACAGCTGGACGGGATAATGATGCAGCCGTTCTCCCAGGCCGACGGTCTGCAACAGATCCGTCGCGCGATCCTGAGCCGTGCCCATCCCTGCCAACTCCAACGGCACCAGAACATTCTCCAGGGCGGTGAGAGTCGGAATGAGATGGAAGGATTGAAAGATGTATCCGATCTGATCGCGACGATACCGCGCCAAGGCACTCTCTCGCATCGTCGAGATCTCGACGCCGTTCAACATGATGGAGCCGGACGTCGGGCGATCCAGTCCTGCGATGAGACCCAGCAAGGTGGACTTCCCGCTTCCGGAGGGGCCGACGATGGCCACGCGCTGCTTATCGGGAATCTCCAGTGTCAGATCGTCGAGAATCGTGATCTGATGGCCTCCGCCGGCCAAACGCATCGTCAGATGAGAAAGAGAAATCATGTCGTCGAATCAGCTCCCCCAGTATCGTGCACGTCGAGCCTATATTATACTGGATGATCATGCGCCGCTCATGGATTCTCACAAAACTATTTTCCTGCCTCTGTTTCTCTCTTGCCCTTCTGTGCGGGTATGAATACGATAGCGCGCTCGCCGCGTCGTCGAGCCCTCCGAAGACCCAGGTACCAGCTGAACGCCCTCGCATCGTCGCCTTCGGGAACAGCCTGACGGCCGGCTTAGGCGTCGCGCCGGATCATTCGTATCCTGCGCACCTGCAGCGGGCGCTGGACAAGGCAGGCTATGCTTATCGGGTCGTGAACGCTGGAGTCAGCGGCGAGACGACTGCAGGCGGAGTCCGGAGAGTCTCGTGGGTTCTAAACAGTAAGCCGATAATTGTCATTCTGGAACTCGGTGGAAACGATGGCCTCCGCGGCCTCAGTCTTCAAGAAACGAAAGCCAACCTCGAACGGATCATTCAACAACTCCAACAGGCCTCGGTCACCGTCGTGTTGGCGGGAATGAAAATTCCCCCGAATTATGGGCAGGAGTATACCGCGGGATTTGAGGCGCTCTACCAGAATTTGGCGAAGCAATATCGCCTAACGCTGATTCCATTTTTTCTCGATGGAGTGGCAGGCTCGTCCTCGCTCAATCAGGCCGACGGCATTCATCCGACGGGAGAAGGCTATCGGATCATCGTTGAGAAGGTCTTTCCAATACTTGAGCCGTTGCTCGAGCGAAATCGGTGAGGGTGGTTAAGGGAATAGAAGGGGGCAGGCTATCCTGCCCCCCTTCCTTCAATCTAAAACTGGAACGTCGAACACCTTACTATTCAGGCATACCGTGGTCGTCTAGTCGCTCAGGTAACAGAGCCGGCTTGGCTTTCTGTCCCCCTGTGAGCGATGACGTGGCTTGGTTGCCGGCGGATGCGGCGCCGGGGTAATACACCATTACGGCGCCGGGGGCAGGCCCGACGGACACATCCTGAGTTCTTGTGTTTGTGGTCGCATTAACGATCGACACCGTACCGGGCGTGCCGGTATTGGACACGACGATGTACTTGGCTTCGCCAGCTTCGCTGGCCCCTTCAGCTAACACGTCTATGCTGTGGCCTCCCGTTTGCAACAGGGCAATTTCTCCATTAAGAGGAAGGGTGAGATCTGGAACTGTGGCGGGAGCCACTGGAACAAGTTTGGAGGAATCGAACGCGAAGAGCACATTTCTTTTCGTTGCTGTCGCTGCAGTCCCGGCAAGAATATAGAATCGCTTTCCGTCTGGCGAGAATTTAAACGAGCCGGGAGACGTCCCATCCAGCGCTGCGATGGTAAAGTCCGTGCGGACTGCTGGTGTCACGCTGAGATCCAGAACGCCCAACTTCGTTGCTTGTGGATCCGGAGCCGTCGTCTGTCCGCGCAACAGGAGGAACCGACCATCCGGACTGATGCCGAAACTCGTATACGGCGTACCGGTCAACGTAAAGATCGGTGTGACCGTAAAGGTGGTAGGATCAATTTCGGCGATCTCTCCATATCCTTCCTGAATGCTATAGACCTTGCCTGTGAGCTTCGACCATCGAATGCCGTGGGGACGGGCATTGTTCGGTGTAAAGGCGGTTGCTCCTGTCGGATTCTCTGAATTGCATGTTGCAGGTGATGTTTGTGTCGCCTCTCTCGCAGGATCGCACAGATCGATTCTACGGATCATTTGCCATTTGGTCGGGGAACCTGGCTCATTGTCGACGACGGCGACCTCACCGGCTGTTTCACTTGAGACAAACGCCCGTTTTAGGATCGCAGCATTTGCGGCAGTCGGCTGGGAAAATGCCGTGACTTTATGGCCGTCCGCTAGGACACAGACTGTTGCTTCCACCTCCGGCGGATGTGCTCCTGGCCCTTGGTGAGAATTATGGATGATGGTGACGGATCCTCCCTCGACCGGTCCGCCTGGTCTGGTGGCCACATTGCAATTGACCGTATCATCGCCCGGGGTCGTGGTATTGACCGTAACCGTATCGTTCATGGACCAAATAACTTCTCCATCTGTTGTATCTCGGTAGATATGGACAGGTCTGGTTCCAGTTGTGAGATTGGTGACGTGAACTGGTGTCGCGCTGTTAATCGGATCAATCGTGGCAACCTTGGTCCCAACGTTTTGGCCATTGTTCGCACCATTGTTTGTTCCGCTAACATTGACAAATACCCATTCTCCTGAGGAGAACTGCATGTCACCTAGTGCGATATCTCCAAACGTTGCAGCGGAAATATCACCTAGTTTTGCATTTCCGGAATCGCCCCTGAGTGCTACGGTTGTAAGACTCCTATCACCTGTGTTGTTCACGAAGACGATAGGCCCTTGGAGCGCCGCGCTGCCGCCTTGCGTTACTTGAGCAGAGGGCGACTCTCCCGAACTGCAGCCGGCAAGGCTGATGATGGCCAATCCCAGCATCGCTGTTGCTGCGGTCGAAATGATTATTGTCCGATTCCTATTCGCTTTCATGTGTACATCCTTCCTGATTTAGTTTGGACGGGCCTCCTCATCGGAATCCTGCCCCTTGCTACATGGCTCAGACCAATCTGGGTAAAATAGAATGAGGTGGCCCACGGATGGCCTTCACACCCTCAAAAATCGCTGTGCGTATTGTGACGGTGGCATCTCCGAACAAATACCCAGTCGGAGTCGTAGATAGCCCCCAAGATCCGTCCGAAGCAGATTGTGTTTCAATGCCCACGCAATGCCATGCGCAGAACCCATGGGTGTGATGCACACTATTCGAATGAGATTGCGGACAGTGAGGTGCTGTCCATTGCGGTGAAAGGTTTCCATACAGCGTCGAGAAAGACCCGACCACCCAGAGCGCTACAGAAAGGCACGCGATCGCACGAGACAATCTGCCCCGACGACTCGCTGTCCACATCTGTAAGACCGCGCCGATCATCTATCCTTGTCCTTACGACCTACCCACCGATTAATTGGAACGATTTAGTGAGTCCGAAAACATAACTGATTCCCTGTTCGAGGTTGCCGTTGAAATCGCGATACACGGGAATCTGGGCGACGGTATAGAACGATGCATAGTTCCACAGGTTCAGCATGATGCCGGGAGAATAGGCCAGATAGTTTGAACCGGTTGTAGGAACCGCTCGAAACTTGACGGTTGG
>DATENE010000166.1:0-2855 GCA_035275205.1 Nitrospiraceae bacterium | reverse complement strand
TCATATCCCTTGTCAAACAAACACCGCACCACCGCATCGCCGTATGGAGGATCCGGATCGAGAGGTCGATAGGCACCGCCCACTGACCCGATGATGACTCCGAGCGTGGCTCCGACCGCTGCGCCAATCGTCACACCCGGCACTCCCCCGACGAGTCCACTCGTCGCCCCTACCGCGGCGCCACCAATCAGACCCAGCGTCGCGCCCGCTGCCACATTGCCGCTTCGATTGGCGGTACCCGGCTTGAGCCCGGCCGCTTCGGCCTTTTTTTGACAATCCGCAACATCGAGCTTCGCCGCCTCCCGTCCCTGCAACTGCAACTTCGCATTCGCCCGCAACATCGGCTCCGGCCCCCCCGCACAGGCCACAAGACTCAAGAGAGACACAGCCAGAATAATTTGATGGGCGGATAGGCAAACCTTCTTCCACGCCCCTCTCCAGTCACGGAATGGGTATCCCCTCATCATCGTGGGATGGCTCGGTTGGGCTTCACTGCGCGCATCGAATAAGCACAGTTTCACCGTGCGCGTTCTGCGAGCACGAAGACCGACCGAGCCGTCCCACGAATTCCTTATTGCCATCCAGTCACCTCATATCCTTTTTCTTGCAGGCATCGATTGACGAAATTCGTATAGGCCTGATTCGGTTGAGACGATCCCGACTCCCTAAACAACCCCATGAGGAATCCCCACACAGCCCCGGTTGCGGCTCCGATCATGGCACCGGTGCCTGGAGAGCCTGAAATGGCTCCGCCGACCGCCCCTGCCGCAGCACCGACTCCGCCACCAACTGCCGTGTTTGTCGCCACACGACCGGCCTTCCCGCCGCTTTCTTCAGCTCCTGCCGATTTCGCCAACTGTTTACAGGACTCGATGTCTTGCTCCGATGTCTCTTTCCCCATGGACTGAAAATGCGCATTGGGATACAGGATAGGCCGTGCAGTCGAACAGCCGGCGAGTAACAATGATCCCACGATGATCCACACTACTTTGTGCATCATAGCTTCGCGAGCCTTTTCTGATTTCCGAGTTTCAAGCGAGCCAACACGAGTTGCGCGGTGGTCCCTTTCACGAGCACACGCTTATGCCGTCCGCCTGAGCCGGAGTGAATCTGTACCGATGTAGTAGGAACCGATAGGTGGTGCGCTAAAAACCGAATCAATTGATCATTGGCGGCGCCATCGACCGGTGGGGCGGCCACTCTGATTTTGATCGCGTCGCCGTGAATACCCACGTACTCCGTGGTAGAAGCTCTAGGTTGGATATGAATGGTAAGGATCGCTCCGTCCTTGGTGTCCTGCACAATCAACGAGTTCATCCGTGACAGGAATCAACAACGACGAGATCAGAAGATGGCCTTCACCAATTCCAGAATACTGCGCTGCATATCGGGATCGTCGGTGATCGGGCGGGCGATGGCGACATCACAGGCTCGATCGGTTGCCACACCTTGCCGGATAAGTGTCCCGGCGTAGATCAGCAATCTGGTGCTGACCCCTTCTTCCAAACCATGATTCTTGAGGTTCCGCACCTTTCCACCGAGTTTGACCAGACTGGCCGCAAGATCACGGCTGACTCCCGCTTCCCGCTCGACCACAGTGGTTTCGACGTCAGGCGCCGGATAGTCGAACTCAATCGCCATGAAACGCTGCTTCGTGCTTTGTTTCAAATCTTTGAGCACGCTCTGGTACCCAGGGTTATAGGAAATCACCAGGAGGAAGTCGTCGGCTGCTTCGAGAATCTGGCCTTTTTTTTCAATCGGCAGGAATCGGCGATCGTCACTCAGGGGATGGATGATAACAGTCGTATCCTTCCGCGCCTCGACGATTTCGTCCAAATAGACGATCGCGCCATGTTTCACCCCGAGCGTCAGCGGTCCATCGACCCAGACCGTCTCTTGACCCTTGAGCAGATATCGCCCCACGAGATCGGAGGCGGTGAGATCTTCGTGGCAGGCCACGGTAATCAAGGGACGGCCAAGCCGGTAGGCCATATGCTGCACAAATCGGGTCTTGCCACACCCGGTCGGCCCCTTGAGCATGACCGGCATCTTGCTGTTCGCCGCGATCGTGAACAGGCCGATCTCGCCACGGACCTCCGCGTAGAACGGCTCTTGCTTGATACGGAAAGATTGGATATCGAGCTCTTGTCCCTGCTGCATCGCTGTATCCTTCCGGTCCGCCTCGTCTATTTATAAGGGGCCGTGCAGGCACGATAAACGGAACTGGGCTTAAGATCAAGCGACCTAGTTGGAGCTACTTCGGTGGTCCGCACAGGGGACAACAGGAAACCATTCCTGCAGAATGCTCAAAAAGCCCAAACTTCTCACCCGCCCAACCCCGGCGCGCCAAGACACGCCGTTCCGCGGGCAAGGCCGCAGCCGAGGAAAGCACCGGAAGCGTAACATTCTCACCCGCCCACCCCGAGCTGTTGGAACAGCTCCTTTCCCGTGTGGGCTACGTTGAGGATGCTTTCGAGGGGAGAACGCCGGTGGCGGACTTTTTCAGCATCTTGCTACGCCGCTTTCACACTGTCCAGCACCTCGCGCACTTTTTTCGCCAGCACGGGTGGTGAAAAGGGCTTCGGTAGGAACCCGGTCTGCCGGCTCACGCCGCCTTGGTCAAACACCGGGTGATCCGGATACCCCGACATGTAGAGCACTTTGATCTCTGGCCGAACGGTCAGGATCTTCTCCGCGACTTCAGGCCCGCTCATTTGTGGCATGACGACATCCGTCAACAACAGATGGATGGTCCCCACGTACTTTGCGCTGGCAAGGAGGGCTTCGATGCCATGGCGCGCCTCCAGCACCGTATAGCCATGAAGTCGTAACGTCTCGTGCACGAGACCGCGGAC
>DATENE010000165.1:0-5505 GCA_035275205.1 Nitrospiraceae bacterium | reverse complement strand
GCCCACAGCCTGGACAAGAGCGCGAAGTGAAGGGTTTGGAGGATGGCCTTCTAGCTAGGATCTGTCCGTTGTGGAAGTCCTGTCTCGGCCAGTCCTTGACGCGAGTCTAAGCACCGTATTAATGATGAGTGCGCCAGTGACGTGAGAATGCCCTCCGGTCACGATAATTCCCCAGACGGGGCGTAACGATGATCCGCCAACTAGGGCTATGAGGTACTTGTGTCGCTCGCCCTTGCCGTCCCGTTCCTCCTGCTCTTAGCTTCGTGCCTCGTCGTGATCGGCCCCGATCGCACGTTACACACACGCACAAAGCTCGCGGCCTATCCCGTCGGCATCGCGTTCGTCTGCTCCATTGTGATCCTGTGGTTTGTGGCAACGGAGGGGCCGATCACCATTCGTTTCTACGACCTCGGGTCTATCGCCTCTTTGGCCTTTCCCATCGGGCTCCATATCGATCGGTTGAGCGCGGTCATGATGACACTGATCGCCGGCGTCAGTACCGTGATCTACTGCTACTCGACAGGTTATATGTACCAGGATCGTCATGCGCGCCGGTATCTGGCGCTGATTTGCTTTACAGACTTCGTCTTGCTCTGCATGGTCTCCAGTGCGAATCTCATGATGTTGTTTCTCTTCTGGCAAGCCCTGAGTTATCTGCTCTATCTCCTGGCGCATAACCATGCACATCCGGCGACTCTCAGGGGAGCATTCAAAACCTTTACACTTCTCCGAGTTGCCGATGTCGCATTTCTTGCCGGGATTGTTCTCGCGTACCAATTCTACGGGACACTCGAGTTCCAAGAGCTCTTCGCTCGAGCCGCCGGGAATCCCATCACCCTCTCGCTCTGGCCTGGGTTGGAAGTCAGCGCGACCACTGCCGTCACGTCTCTCCTGTTCATCGGCGCGATGGGGAAATCGGCGCAGTTTCCCATACATCTTTGGCTGCCGGGATCGCTGTTCGCCCCGACGCCTGTCCATGCCCTGTTGCACGCGGGTATCATCAATGCTGGAGGATTTCTCATCAATCGCCTGGCCCCGCTCTTCGGCCTCAGTTCAACGACCCTGCACATCGCGTTCGTGGTCGGGACCCTCACGGCGATCCTCGGCGCGACGATGATGCTGGCTCAGAACGACATCAAGAAGACGCTGGGTTTCTCGACGATCGGGCAAATGGGATACATGATTATGGAATGCGGACTGGGCGCCTTCTCGCTCGCTGTCTTCCATCTCATTGCCCACGGATTGTTCAAAGGGACGGTGTTCTTGAATTGCGGCAACGTGATCCACAAGGCCCGCCAGGAACCGGCCTTCCCCCATGCGGACCCTCATGCGGAAGAACAGAAGTTCTCGCGCCTGACTTGGTTGACGGGATTCACGACCACGCTGCTGATTCCGCTCCTCATCCTCCTCGTGACGCACGGCGTGCTGCACATCCCCCTCCTGGAATCGCAAGGGACCGTGATCTTTCTGTTCTTCATCTGGATCACCTCCTCGCAGGCCATCCTGACACTGACACGCCTGAGAGCCGTAGCCTCATGGAAAGTGTCGTCGGCCATGCTGCTGACCCTGCTGTTCGTCATGTTTGTCTATTTGTTCGCCGTGGAATCTTTTACGGCATTCCTCTACCCCAATCCACAGGAGGTCGCGTCCTATTTCAAGGCAGGCGATCTCCCGGATTGGCTCTTCGACCTGATGATCATTGTGGCGACGCTGACGACGATCGCCGGATGGGTCTATCTCTACATGCGAGCTCATGGACGGACCGTCTGGATGCCGTCGTGGGTCGAGGGTGTAAGGACTCGGTTGTACGTCCTGTTCATGAACCGGCTCTACGCCGACGAGATCTATCAAAAGCTTGGCGGAGTCGTCGTGCGATTTCTGGACCGGTTCGACAAAAGCGTACGAGGATGGTCGTAATGATAGATGGCGCCATCGCTTCATGGCTGCTGGCAGGCGTTCCTCTTCTGGGAGCGGTGTTCAGCTTCGCGGTCTGGTCGAGACCGGACTATCTCAGGAACTGGTCTGTCGTCCTATCGATCCTGAGCCTTGCCGCCGCTGCCGGAATGTCGGGATCGCTCGCGGCCTCGTCTGAAAACTTTCTGCTGATCTGTCTATTGCCGATTGCTGCTTGTGCATCGCTCCTGGGACAGCCGGTTCACAAGAATCTACGGCTGTCCTGGATCATGACCCTGCTGTTCCTCGGATTGGGATTCATCATCCTGACCAGCCAACACATCGTGGGGCAGGTGGGCTTGCTTGTGCTGCTCAGTGCTCTCATTGCCTTGCTCTACCGCCACCATACGCCACTATGGCCAATTTCCTGGTTGGGGATCGGCGCCTATGCGCTCGCCGTCGGGTGCGTGACGATCTCTCTCGTGGCTGCTCCTCCGATTTCTTCAGTCACATCCTTGTTGGCCTGCACAATTTTGTTGCCGCTCGTGCCGTTTCACAGTGGGTACATCACGGCGCTCACGCGGCTCCCCGGCAGCCTACCCTCGTTCATCGTACTGCTGCTCCCCGCAATAGGAATCCACGGTCTGGCCACAACCATATCGACGGTGCCGGATGTCGCGATGTCAACAATGACGGTGTTGGCGTTGGTGAGTGCCCTCTACGGTTCGATCAAGGCGTTGGCACAATCGCGCGTCAGATTGCTCCTGGCCTATGGCAGCCTCTCGTTCTTCTCCATCCTCTGGTGGTTTGTCGCTTTTTCGCACCGCATCACGCCGCAGTCGGTTGTCTTTCTGGCAGCCTTGTCACTTGTGACGAGCGGTCTGCTGATGTCCTGGCAAGTCGTCCGCACGCGCTACGGAGACGATGTGGATCCGCAGGCCATCAGCGGGCTTGTCAGAAGGATGCCGCACTTCACTGTCCTGTTCTCACTCCTGGCCCTGGCGGCTATGGGTCTGCCCCCGTTCGGCGTCTTCACCGGCTTCGTCGGCATGCTTCTCACCACCACTCTCACATCTTCTGTCGCCTTGCTCGTCATCATGATCGTCTGGCTGGCTGCATCCTGGTACATCCTCGATATGGTACAGCGGTTGCTGTTCGGCCGGGAACGGTCGGATCTCCGCTATGAAGATCTTCGTCGATCGGAACTTGCCTCTCTTCTGGTTGTACTGCTGATCGTCATTGCACTGGGTATCGCCCCGTCTAGCCTCTTCGGAATCACCCCACAACCATCGAGTGCTGAAGCCGTCAAGGAATCTGTTTCATGGAATCGTTAGACAGTTCGATCAACATTGAAACCAGGCGCATGGAACTCCGGGGCGTGATCCGCCTGGCGGGCGAGGTCATTGCTCAATACTGGCCGATGCGGACTTTCGTCCACCACAACCCCCTCCATAGCCTGGAATATCTCCCGTTTGAGGAAACCGTCCGGCGCGGGAAGCAATTCATGGGGGGCAATGGCTACCTCCCCAGCCATCTCTACCGCGACTACTTGAAATCGGGCCGTATTCAATCTTTCCACCTCGAGGCCGCGTTGAAGTCGCTCGTTCACGATAAGCACCTCACCATCGGATCCCGCACGATCACACATGGCGATGTCTTGCACGCCTGTCTGGCTGAGGGAATCTGCACGCCCGTCATCGAGCCGCTCGACGATCAGCTGCCCGATCCCGCCAACGAGCTGATTGATCGCATTGCCGCCCGGCTCGAACCCGTCCTGACGTTTCCGGATTTGCACGAGCGCATCCGCACAATCGCGGAGGGCGATCAAGCGGCGTTGGGTCGCTGGCTCACACTTTCGCACTGGTGCGACGACACGCTCGGCACGCAGATCGTCCAGCAGATCAACGATCAGTTGATCAAATGGTGCGAGGCGTACCTCGACGAAGGCCATGCGACCTGGGCCATGCCGGGACGAGAGAAGGGGTTGTACGGCGCATGGAAAGCTCTAGCCGTGCATGAGTGGTCTCCCTGTGGAATTGTAGACAGCAGCAAGAAAATCTCTGATCTCCCAGAACATCCCGAAGATGCCCTGCTGGAAAGTTTGAACGCGCTCGGGATTCCGACCGAACTGCGGCAGGACTATCTGTCGCTGCAATTGACTGCGCTGCCCGGCTGGGCCGGCTTCATTAAGTGGCGAGCAGAGGAGCGGGATTATCTCTGGCAACAGGCCTATCCGGTCGGCCTCGTGAAGTTTCTTGCTATTCGTCTCTGGTATGCACGTGAATTGGTTCAGCAGGCTTGCCGCGAAGAACTCGGTATCGAGGGCCGATATGATGCCGTCACGGCGTATATCCAGACGCGTCCGGAAGAGTATTACCTGCGGCGTCAACGCGTGGCAGGCTGTCTTCCTGCGCTCTACGCCGAGGAAGTCGACCGGCTGGCGCATCGGAAAGGCGACGGCTGGAAGACCCTGCTCGCTCGCTATCGAGCAGAGGTGGTCCCACGCCAAGAAGCAGCCGCACGGCGCGGCGCGGCCAAGAAACTGCTCGCATTGGCGCGATCGCTGGACATCGACAAGGCGCAACTCATCGACGGCGCTCCCGCGGACCTCAAGCAGATCGTCGAGTGGATAGACGCCTTCCCCGAATCCGATCATGGACCTGTGTGGCTCAAGGCCTTCGAAGCCGGGTACCACGACCGTCTGTTAGGACAATTGCGGACGCCTTCGAAAGAAGCGAATCGACAAACGCCTGCACGACCCTCTTCGCAGTCGGTCTACTGTATCGACGTGCGTTCCGAACCGTTCCGGCGTCATCTTGAATCCACCGGAGTCCACGAGACCTATGGGTTTGCCGGCTTCTTCGCCGCCTTCATCCGTTATCGGGCCTGGGGCAAGGAGCATGACACTGAACAATTCCCGGTCATCATGCGCGCCAAGAACGAGGTCAGGGAGGTCCCCCGCAGCTTTCTGGATCAGACCCTGTCAAAACACGCGGCTCGAACCAGGATGGTTCATGCGGGTCATACACTTCTGCACGACTTAAAGGAAAACGTCATCACGCCCTATGTCATGGTGGAGTCGTTGGGGTGGTTTTACAGCCTACCGATCTTCGGGAAAACCTTGCTGCCTGTGTTGTACCGTCGCTGGACCGCCTGGTTGCGGCGACTCTTTGTCCCGTCGCTCGCGACAACACTCACCGTCGACAAGCTGGCGCCAGCCGAAACAGCAGATATGCTGGCAGCGGAGCAGCAGGCGACCGTGCGGCACGCGCTGCAAGAGCGAACTGGTGTGCGTAGCTCCCGGATCACGCCGGAACTCGTCGAAGCGTTGCGACAGCGAGCCTTAAGCGGGGAAGATGAGCCGGAACCTCCTTTGACCCAGGCAGCGACAGAGGCAGGGCTCTCGTCTGAAGTCCTGACATCATTCATCGCCGCCTTACGGCAGCATCACGGTATCAATCAGCGCGCATCTTCCAGACAGAAGGAACGGATCACGCGGACCGGCTTCACCCTTGAAGAGCAGACCGTGACTGTAGAGACGGCGTTGCGCATGATGGGATTGACGGAGCGCTTTGCGCGGCTCGTCCTGTTCTGCGCTCACGGCAGCACGTC